>DATNAT010000139.1:0-25228 GCA_035572355.1 Gemmatimonadaceae bacterium | reverse complement strand
CGGAGCGCGTACATCACCAACGCGCCCTTGTTGTAGTGAATGTACGGCTGATTCTCGACCAGCTCGATCGGCACCTCTTTTCGCCGCTCCGTGCTGCGGCCTACGAGATAGCCGTCGAGCTCTTCCTCGAGAAACCGCCGCATCGCGGCGGGGCCGAACTCCTTCTCCATCACCATCAGCGCCGAGTACTGGGCGAGCGTCTCGGAGAGCATCGTCGAACCGGCGGCGTCGGCGCCGATCACCTGATGCGCCCACCACTGGTGCGCGACTTCGTGCGCCGTGACGTAGAACGGATAGTCGACGTCGTCCGGACTCTCGACGCGAGCAATGAAGCCGATCGCCTCCGAGAATGGGATCTCGTTGGGCAGCGACTGCGCGAAGGTGGCGTAGCGCGGAAACTCGACGATGCGCAGCTGGTGGTACTGGTACGGGCCGAAGTTTGCCGTATAGTAGCCGAGCGCCTTCTGCATCGCGTCCATCATCCGATTCACGTTGAACGCGTGGGCGGGATCGTAGTCGATCTCGAGGGCCACGTCTCGCCACGTGCCGCGCTTGACGGCGTAGCGCGCCGACTGGAACGCCCACAGGTCGAGGATCGGCGCGTCGGCCACGTAGTGGAAGTAGCGCCGGCCGCCCTGCACCCACTCGCGCACGAGATCGCCCGACGTGATCGCCAGCTGATCGGTGTCCGTGCTCACTGTGGCGTCGTAGCGGATCCGGTCGGCGTCGTGGCTGACGTAGCTATTCGCCCAGGTGCGCGGGTCGGTCGGCGGCCGCATGCGCGGGTGCGGCGGGAGATGCTCCTTCTTTCTCGCGTCCTCATCCTGGATCTCGAATCGGGCGTCGTAGCCGATGGTCGGCATGAACGCCGCATTCTCGAGGAACGTCCCGTTCCCCGTGACGGCAAGATCGGTGATCTGGTTGGGAAAGCCCCGCCGGATGCGGCCGAGACTGAACTCGAGCCAGGTCGAGTCGCCCGGGGCGAGCGGGCGGACGAGGCGATAGATGAGATAGTCCCGAGGGCGGTCGGCCAGCACCTGCGTGGCGCCGTTGACGAAGCGCAGCCGGCGAATCTCGAGCTCCTCGCCGATCGCCAGGTGGACCGAGTCGATCGGCTGGCGCGTCTCGTTCTTCAGCACGTACTCGCCGTCGATCACGGCGCTGCCGCTCGCCGGCGTGAAGTCGACGGCGACCTTGATCGCGACGATCCGCGGCTGGGGCGCCAGCTCGAATCGCTTGTACCGCGTCTCGCGCTCGGCGCGGAGATGGCGCTCGGCCTTGGCCGAGCGATAGGGGTTCAGAATGTTGGTATTGTAGTATATGAATCCGCCCAGGCCGACGAACGCCAGCCCCGCGCCGGCCGTCGCCGTCCGCAGCCGGCCTCGAAACCGGGCTCGCGCCGCCGCCACGCGGGCGTTCCAGGAGCCGTCGGCACCGCGCACCCAGAACAGCGTCGTGCCGATGAGCAGCAGCACCGCCACGGCACCCCAGTAGAGCTTCCACCAGAGAAACGGCACCGCGTACGGGCCCCAGCCGTTCATGTCGGAGTAGATGTACCCGGAGTCGGACCCGTACCGGTACAAGCCGTGCTCGAGGCCGAGCGCCGGCAGGAGCGCCATGCCGATGAACGCCAGGATCACGATCAGGTGGCCCAGGTACTTGTGATTCACCAACACGTGAATCACCATCGCCATGACGGCGATCAGCGCGTAGTCGACGAGCCGGAAGCCGACCAGCGACTGGAGATACAGCCCGATCTCGAATCGGTAGTATCCGCGCGCGGCCTGCGTCGCGATGCCGACGAGCATCGTCAGCCCGAGCAGCACGGCGATCGTCGCGATCATCGCCGACAGCTTGGCGACCAGCGTGATGCCGTTCGTGACCGGCGTCGCGTCGTACAGCTGGCCGAGCCCGGCATCGCGTTCCGCCCAGACGAGCTCTCCCGAGTAGAACGCGATGATGACGAGCATGAACAGACCGAACGATCCGCTGAGCAGGTTCTCCATCTGGTAGGTGACCGGCCAGGTCGTCGTGCCGAACAGCTTGCCCGCCGCGCGCGCCGCCACGACGAGATAGAGCAGGCCGGCGCCGACGATGACGCCGAAGTACCGGCTGCGCACCATGCGGCCGAACGAGCGGGCGAAGATGGCGCGGAACTGCACCCAGCGCGCGGCGGCGTCGAAGCGTTGAGTCGTGGCGGGCAGCGCCGTGATGCGGAGCGGCGCCGTCAGCGGCTCCGCTTCGGCCGCTGCCGGCGCGACGTCGGGCGAGATCGCCGACGCGACACCCGATTCCTCGACGGCAAGGGCCGCCGCTCCCGATGCGTCCGGCGTACCGGAGGCGGATCCGTCGCCGACCGAATACGCGAACCGGAAGCGCGCGTAGGCGAGCGCGAAGATCACGGCCGCCACGCCGAGCCAGATCAGTCGATTGGTGAGGAGGAGACCGTTCAACGGCACGAGGCGCGTGTTCTTTTCAGCGATCGACCAGTACTGCGTCATCGCCGATTGGGCGCGAAGGCCGAACGGGTCGATCAGGCCGGCGAGGTGCTTGTTGTCGATGTCGCTGAACAACGAACCGGCGAGCAGATAGCCGATCAGGAGCACCGCGCCGCCGACGTAGTTGGGCAGCATCTGCCGCGTCAGCGAAACGAGCGCAAAGAAGATCGCCGCGGTGAGGAGCAGATTCGGCAGCACCAGCGTGAGGTACGGCTGCAGATACGACATCGCGTGAAAGGGCGCGATCTTGTCGGCCTGCACCCAGGGTGAGACGGTCGCCGCGAACGCCCCGGCGGCGATGCCGACGAGCACGATCAGATTGACGACGAGCGACCCGACGAACCGGCCGCCGAGGAACGCGGCCTTGCTGACCGGGCAGGTATAGAAGAGCGGGTCGGCGTGGACTTCATAGTCCTTGTACAACGCGTTGCCGGCCAGCGCGGCGGTGATCGAAACGCCGAGCAGCGCGAAGATCGGAATGAACGCGCTCAGCGCATAGGGCGCGTTGGCCATCACCTTGCCGCCGCTGCCGAGCGCGACCTGCACGTCACCCCACGCGCCGCCGGCGACGAGCATGAAGAGGAGCGCGATCGAGAAGAAGATGACGAAGTACACCCAGGTGGAGATGCGGCACAGATAGTACCGCACCTCCCAGGCGACGATGGCGCGGAACGCGCTCATGATGTGGCGGGCTTGGCGCTCAGGTGCGGCGCAGGGCCGCGAAGTACACATCCTCGAGCGTGGCGCGCGCCGGCTCGAAGTCACTCGACGGCGCGGCGTCGGCCACGACGCGCACGACGGTCTTTCCGCCCGACAGCTTGGTCGACACGACCGTGTGCGTGCGCTGGAACTCGGCGAGCTCGGAGCGCTCGATGCTCCGCTGCCAGATGCGCGATTGCATCGCCGCGATCGCCGCCGCCGGTTCGGCCTCGAGGCGGATCTCGCCGCGGTCGATGATCGCCATGCGCGAGCAGAGGTCGCTCACGTCGTCGACGATGTGCGTCGACAGGATGACGACGGCTGCTTCGCCGAGCTCGGCGAGCAAGTTGAGAAAGCGCACGCGCTCGGCGGGGTCGAGCCCCGCGGTCGGCTCGTCGACGATGATCAGCTTCGGCTTGCCGAGCAGGGCCACGGCGATGCCGAACCGCTGGCGCATGCCGCCGGAGAATCCGCCAAGCTTCTGCCGCCGCGCGTCGGCGAGATTCGTCTGCTCGAGCAACGCCTCGACGATGCGATCGCGCTCGGCGCGGTCGGTGATGCCCTTGAGCACGGCGAAGTGTGACAGGAGACTCTCCGCGGCGACGTTCGGATAGAGTCCGAACTCCTGCGGCAGATAGCCGAGCGTCTTGCGGACCGCATCCGGCTGGCGCAAGACGTCGACGTCGCCCAGCTGGACGGTGCCGGCGTCGGGCTGCTGCAACGTGGCGACGATGCGCATCAGCGTCGACTTGCCGGCGCCGTTCGGGCCGAGCAGCCCGAACATGCCGCGCGAGATCGCCAGCGAGACGCCGGCCAGCGCCCGCCGGCCGCTGCCGTACGTCTTGGACAGTCCGTCGATTCGTAGATCCATGCCGCGACCCCCGATGCCGTCCACGACGAATCCCGCCGGGGCTACCACAATGCCTCGAATGCGACGAGCGCGAACGTCGCGTTGGGTACCGACGAGATGTTGGGAAAGGTCTGGCGCACCACGTTGAGGACGAGGCGCGTCACGTTTCCGTCGAGCGTGTAGCTCGCGCCGGCGACGATCTGTCGCTCGAAGGCATTGGTGACGGCCGACTCCGCGGCGCGGTCTCGATCCCACTCGTCCCAGCGCGCGACGAGTTGAATCGCCGGCACCGGACGAAAGGCGCCGAGCCCGTACCAACCGAAGCGGCGAAGCTCGCCGTCGCGGGCCGTCATCGCTTCACCGCGCAGCGTGAGACGCGTATCGCGATACTGCAATTCTCCGCCGGCGCGCTCCCTCCGCTGCGGTGTCGGACCGCCCTCGAAGGCTCCCGAGCCGCCGATCTGGAAGGCGGGGAAAAAGCTCGGATGATACGCGGCACGGGCCACGACCGCCTTCTGATCGTTCGTGTCGGTCGTGCCTTGCGACTCTCCCGTCTCGTTGAACAGTCCGACGTGGTACTCGAGGCCGCCGGGTGTGAGGCCGTTGGCCGACGCGCCGACGTCGCGGATGTCGCCCAGGCCGGTGCCGCGCGACCGTTCGACGATGAACATCGTACGCTCGATCGTCTCGACGTTCGGCGTGGGGATGGTTCCTTCGAGCGACAGCGGAATGAGCTGCTGGCCGACGTCGATCGCGAGCAGGTGGTTCACGGTGTAGGTGAGGGCCACGTCCTGCACGATACGACTTTTCTGATCGACGGAGACGTCGGTGACGTGCAGCGAATCAGCGGCACCCTGGGTGTCCGTATCGAGCGCGAGCGCCTTGGCGGCGTCGAAGCCGATTCTCCAACGCAGACGCGGCGAGAGCTCGCCGCTGAACTTGATGTCGCCCTTGCGAAGGCGATAGCCGTCCTTGGTGGTCGGGTCGCCGGTGCGATAGTAGGCCTCGATGAAGCCGTGAATCTCGACGGGAGCCGTGACGCGCGCGGCGGTCGAGTCCTGCCCGGCGGCCGGTGACGCGATCGCGCCGGCGAGACACATGACGACACCACACGCCCGACGGGCGCTGGGGAAGAAACTCGGCATTCGGTGGGGTGGATGCGAGAAGGGTGCTGGCGAGCCGGCCGTCGACCGATGCGGCCGTTACAAAGCGCAGTATCTTATGCGACGATTGCCTTTCACGCGAGCCACATCGAGCCCGCTTTCATGCGTCTGCTTCGTCTGACATGCCTGATGTCGCTGGCCGCCTGCGGCCAGCGTACGTCGACCAGCGCCAAAGCCGATGGATCTCTCACCGCATCGCTCGGCGCGCAGCTGTCGACCGGCGTGCGGCTCGACCCCGCTGCTCCAGCAACGACTGTGGGCCCACTGCCGCTGACGATGCGCCGCTCGCCAGATGGACGGCGCCTCGTGCTCTCGCTCGGCGGCTATTCGGAGCAGGGGGTGCAGGTGCTCGACGCGAGCTCGAGCCGCGTCGTGCAGGATCTGCCGCAGGCCGCGGCGTTCGTCGGGCTCGCCTTCTCGCCTGATGGACGGACGCTGTACGCATCGGGCGGAAATCAGGACGTGGTGTACCGATACGACTGGCGCGGCGATTCCGCGCAGCTGCGCGACAGCCTGGTGCTCGCCTGGAAGTCGCCGCGGGCGGAGGGCAAGCGATATCCGGCCGGGATCGCGGCGTCGCCCGATGGCGCGATGTTGTACGTCGCCGAGAATCTGGTCGACTCGCTCGCCGTGATCGACCTCGCGAGCGGCGAGGTGGTGCAGCGCTTCGCGACCGGCGCCTACCCCTACGACGTCGTGGTCGACGGCAGGGGCACCGTGTACGTATCGGCGTGGGGCGGAAACGACGTGTCGGTGTTCACGCAGACGACGAACGGCTGGCTCGCCGCCGAGGGACGCATCGCCGCGGCTCGGCATCCGTCGTCGCTCGCACTCAATGCGTCCGGATCGCGATTGTTCGTGGCGTCGGGAAGCACCGACCAGGTCGCGGTGATCGACACGCGGGCGCGGACCGTGATCGCGCGGCTGCTCGATCCGCCGCCGGCGGGGCCGCATGAGGGCGCGACGCCGAACGGCCTCGCGCTGTCCCCCGACGGCTCGCGGCTGTTCGTGGCCGAAGCCGACGCCAACGCCGTCGGCGTGTTCGATCTCGCGCCGCGGACGGCCGACGTCGTGACTGCGGCGGGACGGGACTCGCTGGCCGGCCGTATTCCCGTCGGTTGGTATCCCACGGCGGTGATGTCGGTGGACAGCGAGCTGGTCGTGGTGAACGGCAAAGGACGGGGCTCGGTCGCCAACCCGGGCGGCCCGAACCCGGTGACGGGCCGAACGAGCGAGTATTCGCTGGCGCTCATCAAAGGATCGGTATTGCGCGTGCCGCTCGCCGACACGCGCGGTGCCGCGCTCGTTCGATTCAGCGGGCGGGTCGCCACGGCGAACGGGTGGCGCGACGGCTCGCGCCAGTTCCACTACCCGCCGTTCGAGCACGTGATCTACGTCATCAAGGAGAATCGCACCTACGACGAAGTGCTCGGCGACGACCGTCGGGGAGATGGCGATTCGTCGCTCGTCTTCTTTCCGCGCCCGGTGTCGGTCAACCACCACGCGCTGGCCGACCGGTTCGGATTGTTCGACCGCTTCTTCACGAACGCCGAGGTGAGCGCCGACGGCCACAACTGGTCGACGGCGGCGTACGCCAGCGACTACGTCGAGAAAACCGTCGAGTCGCACTATTCGAAGCCGAGCCGCGGCCGGAGCTACGACTACGAGGGAACGAATCGCGGCAAGGTCCCGGAAGACGACGTCGCTGAGCCGGGGAGCGGCTACCTGTGGAACCTCGCCGAGCGAAAGGGGATCACCTTTCGCAACTACGGCGAGTTCGTGGTGTCGTCGCGCGGCATCGCGCGCGACGAGCTGCCGCCGGGCTACCGCGGGAACAAGCCGTTCCTGCGCACGCATACCAATCCCACCTATCCCGGCTTCAATCTGAACATCCGCGACCAGCATCGAGCCGACGTCTGGATCGCCGAGCTTCAGGAATTCGTGAAATCGGGGGCCATGCCGGCGCTCGAGATCGTGCGTCTTCCGAACGATCACACGTCGGGGCTGGCGGCGGGAGCGCCATCGCCGCGCGCTGCATTCGCCGACAACGATCTGGCGCTCGGGCGGATGGTCGAGGCGCTCTCGAAGTCGCCGTTCTGGAAGAACACGGTGATGTTCGTGCTCGAGGACGACGCGCAGAATGGACCCGATCACGTCGACGCGCACCGGTCGCCGCTGCTCGTGATCTCACCCTACAACCACAGTGGCGCGGTTCATCGCTTCGCCAACACGACCGACGTGTTGCGGACGATCGAGGAAATACTCGGCCTCGCGTCGCTGTCGCAGTTCGATTATTACGGGCGTCCGCTGCGCGACATCTGGGCGGCGAAGCCGGATCTCTCGCCGTACACCGTGCGCACGCCGGCGGTATCGCTCGACGAAATGAATCCACGCGACACACGGGGAGCGCGCGCATCGGCGAAGCTCGACCTTCGCGTGGAGGACGCCGCCGATGACGACGATTTCAATCTGATCCTCTGGCGTGCGATCAAGGGCGACAGCATTCCGTATCCCGGCGCGCGGCGCGCGTCGGCCAAGGATCTGCGGATCGAGCGCTGACGCGGCGCGGGAAGGAATCACCGCGCCGCTCGAGGGTCAGGTCTTGTGCCGGAAGATGATGCGCCCGCGGGTGAGATCGTACGGCGAGACCTCGATCGTCACACGGTCGCCCTGAAGGACCCGGATGCGAAACCGCCGCATGTTGCCGCCCAACGTGGCGAGCACGTTGTGCCCGTTCGTCAGCTGCACACGAAACGTGGCGTTGGGCAACACCTCCGTGACCTGTCCTTCAAGTTGTATCGGTTCTTCCTTGGCCATGACCCCTCGAGTTGGAACCGCCCTGGGCGGCAGGCACGAAGTATAGGCAGGCCGTGCCGCACACGTAAGACGAGGGGTCAGGGCTTCGGCGCCCGTCAGGGCTTCTTCTTCGTTTTGTCGACGTTGTTGCCGATGACGCCACCGAGGATGCCGCCGACGGCCGCGCCGATGATGCCGCCTTTGATCTTGCTGTGACTCGTCGTGGCGCCGATCACGGCACCGGCCGCGGCGCCGATCGCTGCATCACGCTGCGTGTGCTTGACGACCGTTCCGCTGCTCGACGACGTCGCGACCGTTCCCGCGCTCGAGCCGGATCTGGCGCTGCTGCCGCTCGAGGTATGATGGATGCGCCGCGCGGAGCTGCTGGTCGATGCCGTGTGATGCACCACCGGGGCCGAGCCCGGAGCCGCGGCACCGTTCGTCAACGCGTTGGCTTGCGGCGTCTGCTCGGCGGTGGACAAACTGTCGTACGGCGCACGCTGCTGCGCCGCGAGCGAGAGGTCGGTGTTGAGCGCCGAGTCGGCGGGCGACGCGTTGTGTCGACTGCAAGCGCCGGCCGCCGTGAACAGAGCGAGCGCGAGCGCCGATAGTGTGCGATTCATCATCAGTCTCCTCGTGGCTGGTCCCGAACAGGCCGGGACAGATGCGAACCGTATGGGCAGGCGATGTGCCATCCATCCGAGAGGCTGGGCCGCCGTGCCCGTATGCATAGAGTCCAGCCCGGTCGGTCGAACGGGCTCAGCCGAGGGATTCGGACTGGCGCGCTTAAGCTTCGTTCGGCAGGTTCACACGCTCAACTGCTCATCGCGCGCCGCGCTCGCAACGATCATGAATCGGCTGCGTGAAGCGCGGCGACCTCACGTGGAGGCGGTCTGTCCCGCTATCTGCTCAAGTTGTACGTCACCGGCTCGAGCGCCCGCGCCGAGCTGGCAGTGGCTAACCTGCGACGCATCTGCGAACAGGAGCTCTCCGATCAGTACGAGCTGCGCGTGATCGACGTACTGCAGCAGCCTCAGCTCGCCGAGGACGAGAAGATCCTCGCGACGCCGACACTGATCAAAGAGCTCCCTCCCCCGCTGCGGCGCGTGATCGGCGATCTCTCCGACAAGGAGAAGGTCCTGCTCGGTCTCGAGCTTCGGTCCGCCGAGCCGCGCCGCTCCGAATCCGCGCCTCCCTCTCCTCCCGCTACCGAACCACGATGACTCCGCCGACCTCCGCCGATGTCGTCCAGAAGCTTCCGACCGGAATGCCGAGCTTCGACGTCATCGCCAAGGGCGGACTGCCGATCAACCGCACGACACTGCTCTCCGGCACGGCCGGGAGCGGTAAGACGGTGTTCGCCGTCCAATTTCTCGCCTCGGGGATTCTCGACCTCGACGAACCGGGCGTGTTCGTCACCTTCGAGGAATCGGCGGCGGACATTCGCGCCAACATGAAGAGCTTCGGCTGGGACCTCGCCGCGTGGGAGCGCGCGGGTCGCCTGGCCTTCGTCGATGCGTCGCCCGATCCGAACATCGAGGTGATCGAAGTCGGATCGTTCGACTTGGGCGCGCTCCTCGCCCGGGTCGAGAACGCGGTGCGCAAGGTCAAGGCGAAGCGCGTCTCGGTGGACTCGCTCGGCGCCATTTTTTCACAGTTCTCCGATCAGTCGATCGTGCGGCGCGAGCTGTTTCGCATCGCGTGGGGGCTGAAGAGCATGGGCGTGACGGCCCTCCTCACCGCCGAGCGCACGCAAGACTACGGTCCGGTCGCCCGCTACGGCGTCGAGGAATTCATCGCCGACAACGTGATGGTGCTGCGCAACGTGCTCGAGGACGAAAGCCGGCGGCGCACGATCGAGATTCTCAAGTTCCGCGGCACCGACCACCAGAAGGGCGAGTATCCGTTCACGATCGTCCCCGACGGAGGGCTCGTCGTCATCCCGTTGTCGGCGATCCAGCTCAAGCAGAAGTCGTCCGACGTGCGCATCTCGTCGGGCAACGCCGAGCTCGATGCGATGTGCGGCGGCGGATTCTTCCAGGATTCGGTGATCCTCGTCTCCGGCGCCACCGGCACGGGAAAGACGCTGACCGTGACGCAGTTCCTGGACGGCGGCGCGCGCGTCGGCGAGCGGTGCCTGCTGCTCGCGTTCGAGGAAAGCCGGGAGCAGCTCTTCCGCAACGCGATCGGCTGGGGCGTCGACTTCGAGCAGATGGAACGGGACGGCATGCTCCGCGTCGTCTGCGACTATCCCGAAGTGGCGACGCTCGAAGATTGGCTGCTCAACATCCAGCGCATCGTGGCCGAGTTCAAACCCACGCGGGTGGCGCTCGACAGCCTTTCGGCGCTCGAGCGGGTCGGCACGATCAAGGCGTTCCGCGAGTTCGTGATCGGCTTCACGTCGTTCATCAAACATCAGGAGATCACCGGGCTGTTCACGTCGACGACGTCGACGCTGATGGGCGGCACGTCGATCACCGAAGGCCACATCTCGACGCTCACCGATTCGATCATCCTGTTGCGATACGTCGAGATGTTCGGCGAGATGCGCCGTGGACTTACCGTGCTCAAGATGCGCGGCTCGGCGCACGACAAGGCGATCCGCGAGTTCACGATCGACAAAGACGGCATGCACCTCGGCCGCCCCTTCCGGAACGTCACCGGCATCCTTGCCGGCACGCCGGTTCATGTGTCGCCCGGCGATCTGGAACGGGTCTGGAGCCAGATCGACGACGAGGCGAGCAAGCGGCCGCGCGCCGAGAACGGACCCGAACGCCGCCGGGGGGACGAACGTCGCGGCCGACGGTGACCCGCCGCACGTGAGGCGTTCCCGAGCGGAATAGTGCTTGCTAATTCATCGCCCCACGGAGCGTGCACAACGGGCGATGAAGCATCGAGTTCGTGATCAACCGGCGACGACGTCGGGTCCGGGGAGAGACGGGACGGGCATGGAGCGCGCCCTCGCGCGCAGCGAGGCGCGGTTCCGCGACGTCATCGAGCGGAACGCGGACGCGATCGTCGTCGTCGATGACGACGGGGTGATTCGCTTCGCCAACGACGTGGCGGCGGCGATGTTCGGCCGCCCGCGCGAGTTGCTCGTCGGCGCGCCGTTCGGCTACCCGCTCGCCGCCGGCGAGACGGAGCTCGACCTCGTGCGCGACGGCGAGCCGCGGATCGCGGAAATGCGCGTCGTGGCGTCCGATTGGGATGGCGAGCACGCGTCCATCGCATCGCTCCGCGACATCACGGAGCGTAAGGTCGCCGAGCAGGCGCAACGGCGCCTGATCGCCGAACAGGCGGCGCGGCGCGCGGCGGAAAGCTCGGTCCGCCGGCTCCGCTTCCTGCTCGAGTCGAGCACGGCGCTCGCGTCGTTGCTCGATGCCGACAGCACGCTGTCGGTGCTCGCCCAGCTCTGCGTCTCCGAGCTCGCTGACTGGGCGGTCGTGTACTCGGTCGACGCGGAGGGCACGCCGAGCCGCGTCGAGGTGGCGCATCGCGACCCCGCTATGGCCGAGCTCGCGAGGCGGCTTCGTCAACTCCCCGCGGAAGGCCGGCGGCCGATCGCCGAGGTCGTCCGAACGCGGCAGTCCCGCCTGTTCACGGAGATGGACAGCGAGCTCATCGAGCTGCTCACTCCGTCGCCGGCCGAGCGCGACGTGCTCGGCGCGATCGGCGTGCGGTCCGCGATGCTCGTCGCCCTCGTTGCGCGCGATCGGGCGATCGGCGCCATCTCGTTCTTCTGCTCCGAAGGGTCGCGCCGCTTCGGGCAGGAAGATCTGGCGCTCGCCGAAGACGTGGCGCGCCGCGGCGCGCTCGCGATGGACAACGCGCGGCTGTATCAGGAGGCGCAGAAGGCGAATCAGTCGAAAGCCGACTTTCTCGCCGTGGTATCGCACGACTTGCGGACGCCGCTCAACGCAATCGTCGGCTACTCCGAGCTCCTCGACGCCGGCATCCCGCAGCCGCTGCACGCCGGCGCACAGGACTACGTGCGGCGGATCCGGACGTCGGCGCGGCACCTGATCTACCTGTTGAACGAGTTGCTCACCTTCGCGCGCCTCGACGCCGGAGGTGAACCGCTGCACGTCGCGCGGTTCGACGTGTGCGAGGTGGCGCGCGAAGTGGCGACGGTCATGGAGCCGCTGGCGGTGAAGAAGGGCCTCGAGCTCTCGCTCGAGCTGCCGGACTGCCCGCTCGTCGCGACGAGCGATGGCGACAAGCTCCGCCAGGTGTTGATCAACCTCGTATCGAACGCCGTCCGGTACACGGCGGCCGGCCGCGTCCGCGTCACGATCGCCGCGACGCACGACCGCGCGCGGATCGAGGTCTGCGACACCGGGATCGGCATCGCGCCGGAGCAGCTGGAGCAGATCTTCGAACCGTTCTGGCAGGCGGACAGCTCGCAGCGTACGCGCGGCGCCGGCACGGGGCTCGGGCTGAGCGTCGTGCAGCGGATGGTCGACATGCTGCGCGGCACCGTGGTGGTGAAGAGCGTGCCCGGCCACGGCAGCACCTTCACGGTCACCATACCCAGGGATTCCCGCGCCGTCTAAGTTTCCTCGTTGACCGGGGTGCCTGCCCACGTCGGGTGCAGGCTGAGAGAGTCCCGCAGAACCTGATCCGGTTCGTACCGGCGTAGGGAGTCATCGATGCCACGCGCAGCCTGTTCGACGGCCACCGGCCGTCCGCGTTCGCGCTTCCGCGCAACGCTCGTTCTCGTCACATCCGTCGTTTCACTCTTCTCACTGGTCGCCATTGGGCACACCCAGCGCCTCGGTGCGCAGGCGAGACCCGATTCGGCGCGGGCGCGCGCCCGATCCGATTCGGCGCAACAGCTCGAGCGCGTCACGATCTCGGCGGTGCGCGGCAGCGGTGCGGCGCCGATCTCGCAGAAGACGCTCAGCGCGTCCGATCTCACGCCGCGCTACTTCGGGCAGGACGTGCCGCTGCTGCTCCAGGGCGCCGCGCCGTCGCTCACCTCGTACGCCGAAACCGGCAACTACTGGGGCTACAGCTACATTCGGCTACGCGGCATCGACCAGTCGCGGATCAATCTCACGCTCGACGGCATCCCGCTCAACGATCCGGAAGACGAGGTGCTCTACTTCGCCGACTTTCCAGATCTCGCAAACAGCCTGCGCTCGGTGCAGGTGCAGCGCGGCGTCGGCACGACGAGCAACGGCACGGCGGCGTACGCCGGCTCGATCAACATGGAAACCATTCCGCTGAGCGAGACGCCGCGCGGCGGCGAGCTGCAGCTCGAGGACGGCTCGTTCGGCTCGCGGCGAGCGAGCGGCGAGTACACGACCGGTCTCGTCGGCGGCCGGTTCGCCGCGTACGGCCGCCTGTCGGCGCTGCGCACCGACGGCTACCGCTATCACTCCGGCGTCGACGGACGGTCGGCCTTCTTCAGCGCCGGCTACTTTGGCGACCACGACGTGCTCAAGGTCACGGCGACCACCGGCACGATGCGCGACACGATGGCGTATCTCGCCGTGCCGTTGGCCGATCTCGACACGAATCGCCGGATCAATCCGCTCACGCCGCAAGAGCGCGACGGGTTCAGCGAGCGGCTCGCCGCGGTCGACTACACGCGGCTGCTCGGCGCGTCGTCGTCGATCTCGACGACCGCGTATCGCATCTCGTCGGCCGGCGATTACGACGTGCTGATCGACTCGCTCGACAACTTCAACCTGCGCGCGGTCTGGTACGGCGTCACGAGCACGTGGAGCTGGCGGCGCGACGCCGCGACGTTGGACGTCGGGATGAACGCCAACACCTACGCGCGCGACCACGCCGAATTTCAGCGGCCGGAGATGATCGAGCCGTTGTACCGCAACACCGGCCACAAGAACGACGCAAGCGTCTTTGCCAAGGGCGGGTACACGCTCGGCCGCGCGACGCTGTTCGGCGACGTGCAGGGGCGGCGGGCGGTGTTTCACTATTCGCCATCGGCCAACGCCGACGTCGCCGGCACCTCGATCGGATGGACGTTTCTCAATCCGAAGGCCGGCGTGACCTACGCCGTGAGCGCGCCGCTGTCGGTGTACGCGTCATTCGGCCGCAACACGCGCGAGCCGGCGCGCAACGACATGTTCGCCGGCTTCGACAACCTCGATACGTCGAACGTGGCGTTCGTCGGCGACCTGCACCGGGTGAAGCCGGAGACGGTAAACGATCTCGAGGCGGGCCTGAACCTCCACGAGGCGCGGTTCGACGCGCAGGCGAACGTGTACTCGATGGACTTCCGCAACGAGATCGCGCCGATCGGCGTGCTGAGCTACATCGGCAATCCGCTGCGCGAGAACGTCGCGTCGAGCTATCGGCGCGGCGTCGAGCTCGACGCGACGTATCGGCCGCTGTCGCGGCTCGCGCTCACGGGCAATCTGTCGGCGAGCACGAACCGCATCCGCGACTACGTCGACTCGACGGGCGACGCGCCGCTGACGTACCACAACGTCGAGCCGCTGCTCACGCCGCGCTTTCTGACGTACGAGCGCGCCGCGCTGGCGGTGACGCGCGCCGTGACGGCGTCGGTCGAGAGTCGCTATCAGAGCCGTTCGTTTCTCGCGAACACGAGCGATCCGCGGTTCGTGCTGCCGGCGGCGTTCGATCTCGACGCGAGCCTGTCCTGGCGCGTGCTCGGCCACTACGAGGTCGTGGCCCACGCGAACAACCTGCTCGACAGCGACAAGTTCGGAAGCGGATACGCGAGCGGCGGCACGTCCTACTACTTCGTCGTGCCGCCGCGCAACTTGTTCGTGACGGTGAAGGCGGACTTCTAATGAGTGTTCGCTAACCGCTGATCCGGGCCATGTGGTAGACGGTGACGCGATCGCGGCCGCTCAGCCCGGTGCGCGTCGTCGCCGTCCACGAGTCGGGCGATTCGTACGTCCAGGAGAAGGTGTTGTGGGCGTTGACCTGGGGGATGAAATAGACGCCGTCGCTGCCGACGTGCGTCGCCCCCCAGCGCCCGGGGCCGAAGGTCTGGTAGACGCGGCCCACCGTCAGGTAGATACGCCCGTTGCCGCTCGGCTGCGACATGGCGCGGTTCCGATAGTAGGTGATGTCGACCGTCGAATCGCTGCTGAAGTGGTAGCGCGCATAGAAGGTGTCGGCGCCGGCCGCGGTTCCGACCCATGCGCCTTCGAGCCAGCGCAGCTTGCCGAAGTCGGCCGCGCTGAACGGCGTTTTCGGCTGGCCGCGCTGCGAGCGTTGTGCCTGCGCGGCGGCGGGGACGAGCGCGAGCGCCGCGGCAAGCAGCGCGAACCGCAGAGCTCGGCTTTGAGTCGTCAGGCGAATATCCATGTCCCGTGATACACCGCCCGCCTACTCGTCGCTCCCCATGCGCGACATTCGATCGCAGACTTCGGCACAGCCGGCGCAGATGTCTGCACAGTGAGCGAGCTGATCGTCGCCGTGGACGGCCCGGCACGCTTCCTCACAGGCACGGCAGAGCTCGGCGCAGGCGCCGCACGTGATGACGTGATACGGCGAGCCCCGCAGCATGAAGTTCGCGCTCGTCTGGCAGATCTCGGCGCAATCGAGGAGGACGCCCAGCAGGTTGACCTCGGTCAGCTCGCCGCCGCTGGCCGTGCAGTGTTGCAAGGTGATGGTGCAGACGGCGTGGCAGTTGAGGCATTCCTCGATGCACTCCTGCATGTCGTCGTGCGCCTGTTCGTGCGCGCGCTCGGACTCGACGCTGGCCATGGCCGCTCCCAGAAGGTCCTCGGGCCCACGGGGCAGATTGCGTACCGCGAGGGCAAGCCTGCTCCTTGCACTATTGGGGCGCGATGCGGGAGCGCGAGCATTCATCGTCGGCGTGGCGCGTCTGGGAGCGGTGGCTGCGCCTGGGCGGCCGGGAGTTGGGGATCGGGCTGGCGGCGGTCGGCGCGATGATCTTTGCGCTGCAGTTCGTCCATCCGATCTTCGCCAATCAGCCGGCCGTCGCGGCGCGCATCACGCAGGTGGTTCCGGCGTCGAAAGCCGTGCTCGCGCCGACGCCGGCCGATACGAGCGCGCTGGCCCGGGTCGTCGCGTCGCCGCAGTTCGCGCACGACAGCGCCGCCTTCGCGGCCGATCTCGTCAAGACGGGGCGGATGAGCCAGGCGCGGGCCGACTCGATCGCTTTCTACGCCGTGCGCGAGGCGTACCGCGAGGGGATTCCGCCGGCCGTGGTGTTCGGGGTGATGCTGACCGAGAACGCGACGTTCGTGAGCGGCGCGATGTCGAACGTCGGCGCCGTCGGCCTGATGCAGGTCTACCCCAAGGTCTGGCTCAAGGCGCTGAGCGCCAAGTTCGGCAAGGACCTGGCGACGGATTCCACGAATCTGAAATACGGTATTTACATTCTCAAACAATACATCAAGTCCGACTCCGGCGCCGTGACGTCGAAGGCCGTGAGCAGCGGCCTGCTCCACTACAACGGCTGCGTCAGCGGGTCGAACACGCCGAACTGCCACACCTACCCGGCCAAGGTCAAGAAGTACGTCGAGGAGTCGGGCAACTCGCTCTGCGGCGACAAGAGCTTCTACGACTGCATCGCCAGGCCGTTCATTGCCGGACTGTTCGGCAAGTCGGCCCCGACGACGCAGTAGTCAGGCGCCGTCGGACCGCAGGACGATCTTGCCAAACGTGCGATTGCTCCCCAGGCGCTCGTGCGCCGCCGCGATCTCGTCGAGGCCGTACACGTGGTCGATCGTCGGCCGCAGCGCACCGGCTTCGATCAACGGGATGACGTCGCGGGCGAATGCCGCGGCGACCGCGCGCTTCTCCTCGACGCTGCGCGCCCGCAGCACCGTGCCCCGCAGCACGAGCCGCTTACCAAGCACCATCCCGACCGGAATGGCGGCCTCTCGCCCTGCGACCGTACCGATCAGCATGATGCGCCCGTGGAGCGCCGAGGCGCGAATGCTCGCCGCAACGTACGGCCCGGCCACGAGATCGAGCGTGACGTCGACGCCCCGCCCCGCCGTCCATCGTTCGACGGCCGCCGGGATGACGCCGACGTCCTCGCCGACGACCACGCCGTCGCTCAACCCGTACTCGCGGGCGCGCTCGACTTTGTCCGCCGTCCGCGCCGTACCGTAAGCGATCGCCCCGAGGGCATGCGCGAGCTGCGTCGCGGCGAGCCCGACGCCGCTGCCGACGGCGTGGATGAGCACGCGCTCACCGCGCCGCACGGTCGCTTGCGTGACGAGCGCGTCGTGCGCCGTGATGAATGCCTCGGGAATTGCCGCCGCCTCGATCCACGACAGCGCGGCCGGCACGCGCGTCAGCGATTCCCCGTCGGCCACGAGGTACTCGGCGTTTCCGCCGCCGCCGACGATGCCGAAGACACGATCGCCTTCGCGCCATCGGGTGACGTCGTTGCCGATGGCGGCGACTTCGCCGGCGAACTCCATGCCCGGAATGTCGGGCGGCGCGCCGGGCGGCGCCGGATAATGCCCCGTTCGCTGCGACAGATCGGCGCGGTTGAGCGCCGACGCGTGGACGCGCACCAGCACCTCGCCAGCCTTGGGTGCGGGAACCGGCCGCGATTGAATTTCCAGAACCTCGGGTCCGCCGGGACGCGTGATCACGGCGGCGCGCATCGTCTTCACGAGCTACGGGACCAGCGGCCGCGGCGGCAGCACGATCGCCGGCACGTTCAGCTCGCGCAGCAGCGTGTTGAACGCCGCGAGCTCGTTCGACTCCAGCCCGCGAAGCTTGCCGAGCTGCGCGTCGACTTTGGGGGCGACGTCGCGGTAGATGCCGGTCTCCTGCGCGGTCGGTCCCGCGTCGGCGCTCTGCACCATGCCTTGGAGCGAGAGGAGCATGTTGTAATACCGAATCGGGTAATGCAGCGTGATCTCGTCGGCATGCGAATGGATCTCGACGAGCGAGTCGCGGAGGGCTTCGAGCGAGGCGTGCAACGGCTTGGCCGCGTCGCGCACGCGCGCCGCGTACGACTGGCCGGCGGCCGCAGCGATGCGGTCGTCGAGCGCCTGCTCCACATCGAGAATGCGCTTCACGGCATCGGAGATCTCGTTCGTTTTCGCCTCGACCTGACGCGACAACGCGACCTGTGCGTCATACTCGGCCTGCGTCGTCTCGAGCCGCGGGTCGCCGCGCAAGACGAATGGACGGGTCAGCACACGGCCCGCCGCCGTGAGGCGCACGGTATACGCGCCCGGCGACACGAATGGCCCGCGGGTCGACCCCTCGTCGTTCACGACGCCCTTCACTTGATGCAGATCCGGATAGTGAAGATCCCAGACGAAGCGATTGAGCCCGGCGCGCGCATGCACGACGGAGTCGCTGAACGCAAAGGCCAACGTGTCGTCTTCCGTCTCGCGCGAGCCGCGCGTCTTCAATGCGGCGGTGTCGGCGGCGATCCGCTCGAAGGTCTCGCGGGGCACGAGCGTGTCGGCGGCCAGACGCGAGTACGCCGCGGACTTGACGGTGTCCGGAGGCGCCTCGCCCGAGAACGTTCGAATCACCTGCCCTGCCGCGTCGAGAAACTCGAGCTTGATGCTGTCCGATGGCACGAGCGCCGACGACAGCCAGTAGTCCACAATCACGCCGGCGGGCGGGTTCTCGCCGGCGCTCCGCGTGAACGCGTGGCCGCCGGAAAATCGAATGGCCGTATCGGGCGGAAAGAGATGGACGCGCGCCGAACGCACGCTGTCGGTGAGCTGGCGGAGCGACGTGATGTCGTCGAGCACCCACATGCCGCGCCCGTGCGTCGCGGCGATCAGATCGCTGCCGTGAATCGCCAGATCGCGCACCGACGTGCGTGGCAGGTTGAGCTGCAGCGAACGCCAATGCGCGCCGTCGTCGACCGAGTAATAGGCGCCGGTCTCCGTGCCCGCGTAGAGCAGCTCGCGCCGCACCGGATCTTCGCGAATCGTGCGTGTGTATGCGCCCGATGGAATCCCCGTCGAAATCTTCGTCCACGACTTTCCGTAATCGGTGGTCTTGTACAGATACGGCGCGAAGTCGTCGAGCTGATAGCGGTTGGCCGCGACGTACGCCGTGCCCGGATCGAAATGCGACGGCTCGATGATCGAGACGCGTGTGAACTTGGCCATCGCGGCCGGCGTGACGTTCGTCCAGGTCTTGCCGCGGTCGCGAGAGACGTGAATCAACCCGTCATCCGATCCGGCCCACAGCACGTCGGCAGTCACCGGCGACTCGGCGAACGCAAAGATCGTCGCGTACCACTCGGTGCCCGTCATGTCGTACGTGATCGGCCCGCCAGCCGGGCCGAGTGTTCGCTGATCGTGCAGCGTGAGATCGGGGCTGATCGCTTCCCAGCTGTCGCCGTCGTTCGTCGACCGAAAGACGCGGTTCGCCGTGGCGTAGAGCACGCGTGGGTCGTGCGGCGAGTAGATGATCGGGTACGTCCACTGGAAACGGTTCGGCACGTCGCGCGCCGCCCAGCCGTCGTAGTTGTTCAGCCAGACTGAGATGTCTTTCGTCTGCTTGGTGCGCACGTCGTAGCGCGTCATCGTGCCGGTGTAGGCGCCGGCGACGATCGTGTTCGGGTCGCCCGGCTTGGGGGCGATGTATCCCGACTCGCCACCGCCCACCGAATACCAATCGTCGGCGGTGATCACGCCGTCGTCGGACCGGCTGACGATCGACACCGTGGTGTTGTCCTGCTGCGCGCCGAAGATCCGATATGGCCACTGATCGTCCGTCGCCACATGGTAGAACTGCGCCGTGGGCTGATTCATGATCGACGACCAGGTCGCCCCACCGTCGAAGCTGATCGTCGCGCCGCCGTCGTTGCCGCTGATCATTCGCCGCGGATTCTTCGGATCGACCCACAGCTCGTGCGTGTCGCCGTGCGGCACGCGAAGATTCGTGAACGTTCGCCCGCCGTCGGTCGAACGCCAGGTCGAGAGATTCATCGCGTACACGGTATTGCTGTCGACGGGATCGGCCGTGACGACGTTGTAATACCACGGACGCACCATCCACTTCTGATCGCCGTTGGTGCGCTGCCAGCTCGCGCCGCCGTCGTCCGAGCGGAAGATGCCGCCCGTGGAATCTTCGGGCGGACATTCTATGTTCGCGTACAACCGCAACGGACTCGACGCCGAGATCGACAGGCCGATCTTTCCGAGTGGGTTTTTCGGCAGGCCCGGGTTGCGCGAGATGTCGCGCCAGCTGTCGCCGCCATCGGTCGTCTTCCACAAGCTGCCATTCCCCGCCGAAAAGCCCCACGGCGTGCGCTGCATGTGCCAGAGCGATGCGTAGGCGATGCGCGGATTGCTCGGATCGAGCTCGACGTCGGCAGCGCCGGTCGAGTCGTTGGCGTAGAGCACGCGCTGCCAGGTCTTGCCGCCGTCCGTCGTGCGATAGACGCCGCGCATCGTGTTGCGGCCGCTCGCGTGGCCGAGCGCGGCGACGAGCACGCGATCCGGATCACGCGGGTCGATGGCGATGCGGGCGATCTGATGCGCGTCGGCGAGGCCGAGCGACTGCCAGGTGCGTCCGGCGTCGGTCGAGCGGTACATCCCGTCGCCGTACGTCCAGTCTTCGCGCAAATCGCCCTCGCCGCCGCCAACATAGATCACGTTCGGATCGGACGGCGCGATGGCGATGGCACCGACCGACGCAATGTCGGACACGCGGTCGGTGAGGTTCGTCCAACTCTGGCCGGCGTTCGTGGTCTTCCACACGCCGCCGTCGACCGACCCGAAGTAGAACACGTTCGGCGAAACCGGATCGCCGACGACGGCGACGGCGCGTCCGCCGCGAAACGGCCCGACGAGTCGCCAGCGCAGCCCACGCAGCTCACGCTGCGCGCCGGCGACGGACGCCAGGGGAGCCACGGAGGCGAGTGTTGCAGCGATCAGGGCGGCGCGCTGTGCGCCGCGAACGAATTGTCTTGTTCGAATGTGCGATGGCATGCGGCCGGCGGGTGAAGGAGCCGGCGTAAGCTACGTCATCGGATGCTCACGGCGCGAGCAGCGCCGGCGGACTTGCGACGCCGGTCGGGCTGATCGCCGTCACGGCAAATTCCAGCGCCTGGCTCGAGCCGAGCGATTGCGCGGCAAGCGATGCATCGCCGGCGGGACGAAGCGTCGTCGTCCACGTACTGTCTCGGCCGAGGGTCTGGATCAACCACCAGCGCACATGCACACTGTCGCCGGGCGCGATGCTGAGCGCCGTGGCGCCGTCGGTGCCAGCGGATTGCACGACCGGCGCAGCGGGTGCCGCTGCCCCGAGCCAGGGATAGGCCGGCACGAGGGCGGGCTCGCGGTACATCGCGCCGACGCTCGCCGCCAATCGGCCGTCGGTCTGGGTGAGGGCGCTCAAGCGAAAGTGCACATGACCGGGCGGATCGGTCGAGCCGATGCGCGCATCGCGGATCGAGGCGATCTGCCGGCTGATCGCGTCGATCGGCCAGCGATCGGGCTCGTTGTAGACGTGCGACGTGTAGAGCCCCGGCCAGACGTACCGGCCATGAGGATTCTCTGAACGCCACCAGGCGTCGAGGACGCGGAAGCGGTCCTCCGTGCCGCCCACCTCCCAGTACAGCTGGGGCGCGACGTAGTCGAGCCAGCCCTCGCGAAGCCACTTGCGCGAATCGGCGTACAGCTCGTCGTACGAATCGAGCCCCGTGATGCCGGGCGGCGAGCCGGGGCGCCAGATGCCGAACGGACTCACACCGACGACGACCGATGGCTTGATCGCCTTCACGCCCTCGTAGAGCGACTTGACGAAGGTGTTGATGTTGTCGCGCCGCCAGTCGTCGCGATTCTTCCAGCCCTTCGCCGCGCCATACTTCTTCCAGCTGCGGTCGTCGGGAAAGGGGATCTCGCGGTGGGTCGCGACGCGTCGCCGGTGGACGCGGCGCACGATCGTGCGCGACTCGCGGTACGGATAGAAGTAGTCGTCGATGTGGACGCCGTCGACGTCGTAGCGCTTTACGACGTCGAGAATTGATTGAAGCACGAAGGCGCGCGCCGCGGGATCGCCCGGGTCGATCCAGGTCTGCTTGCCGTACTTGCGGATCCATTCCGGGTGCCGGCGTGTGACGTGCGACGACGCCACCGGCGTCGGGCCATTTGGCAGGAGCGCGCGAAACGGATTGAACCATGCATGAAGTTGCAGCCCGCGCGAATGCGCCTCGGCGACCGCATAGGCGAGCGGATCGTAGCCCGGATCGCCGCCCGAGCGGCCGGTGAGCGCGGCGGACCAGGGCGCGTAGGTCGACGGATAGAGCGCGTCGCCGGCAAGGCGCACGTGCAGGATGATCGCGTTGAGCCCGAGCGTGGCTGCGCGGTCGAGCAGACCGCGCAGCTCGGCTTTCTGGGAGTCGGCCGAGAGACCGGGCGCGGACGGCCAGTCGCGAAAGCCGCGATCGGGCATCGGCGTGACCCAGGCGGCGCGGAACTCCCGCGCGACGGCGGGCGGCGCGATCGGCTCACGGCGCACCGCTGAGATTGGCGCACTCGCGCTCGACGCGAGAACAAAGGCGCCGAGCGCGGCAAAGGGCAGGAGGCGGCGAACGATCATCTCACCGCAAACTACACCGGCACGCAGAGCGGGTGCCGGCTGCGATGACGCCCGATTGCTCCCCGCGACGAGCGGCTACTCCGACGCCTCTTCCGCGTCGTCGGCGTGTTCGACGATGTCGCCGGCCTTGAAGAGGATGCCCTTCAGCGTCTCGCGCCATTTCGGTTTCTTGCGCAGCAGGAACTCGAGGTCCATGCCGAAGTGCTTCATCTCCTCGTGCTGCGCGTTGCGCATAATGGCGAGGGCGGCGCGATCTTTTTCGACTGCGATGCGCTGTTCGTACCAGCCGATCGCTTCCGCTTCTTCGGTGAGCGAGGCGATCATACGCGCGAAGGTACGCGTGGCGGGCGGGAGCTCCTCGGGCGGTTCGTGGTATTGGTCGAAGGACATTGTTGGCGCGGTGCGTTGGGCGTCGAACATCAAGTCGTAGCGAGGGTGAAAGGTCACGAGGGCGGGCCGCGAGCGCGAGCGAGCGCGGCTGACGGGGACGGGGTGGATCGGACGCGTGCGAACGTGGCACGCCCCCTGCTCTAGGAAATCCCGGCGAGACCGCGAAAGGGAGGGCCGCTTCGGCGGCTGAAGGTGGGGCGCGGATCGCCAGGTGGGGGAGAGAAGCGTGTACGGGGAGTGGCTACTACAGCGCTCCCCGTACCGCGTTTCTGCGCGTTCCGACCGCGGCCCCGCCAGTCGGCACCGTGCGCCCGCCCCCCGGCCGCGTTACAATTGCCTCCGTTCCGCACCCGCCGGCGACCGCCCGGCCGAGCTCGCGAAGATCTGGAGGCGATCGTGACGCAGCGACACTCGATGCTCATCGCGACCGGCGTGGCCCTCGCGGCCGCCGCGCTCGCTCTCACGCACCCGGCACTCGGCGTCGCCCGGCCGTCGCTCGGCGTCTCTCGAGCACGCGCCGTCGTCGCGCCGCGCTTCGAGGTCGATCCGCTCTGGCCCAAGCCGATGCCCAACCACTGGATTCTCGGATCCGCGGTGGGCGTCGCCGTCGACGCGCGCGACAACGTCTACGTCGTGAACTTGACCGACTCGTTCAGCCCGCGCAGCGAAGCGGGATCGGGCACCAACCCGCCGACCAGCGAGTGCTGCACGCCGGCGCCCAACGTCCTCGAGTTCGATCCGTCGGGCAAGCTCGTCGCGCACTGGGGCGGCAAGAGCGAGGGCGTCGATTGGCCGGCCGAGAACGCCGGCATCGCCGTCGACGCCAAGGGCAACGTCTGGGTCGGCGGCGGCGGCAACACGGACCGGGGCCTGCTCGAGCTCTCCCACACCGGAACGCTCATCAAACAATTCGGACAGGGCGGCGCGATCGAGGCCGCGGCGCGCGAGGCCGATACCGCGTACGCCTCGGCGGCGCGCGGCCGTGGACGCGGCGGCCGCGGCAGCGGGCCGGCCCGCATTGGCGGCGCTCCATCGGAGCGCAACGGGTGCGGCGGCGGCGGTGGGTCGCCCCTCGCCGCCAACAGCGGGGCGATGGACGCCTTTGGCGGCGCGGCCGGCGTGTCGTTCGACATGAAGACCAATGAGGGGTTCGTGGCCGACGGCTGCCGCAACCACCGCGTCGCGGTGGTCGACCTCGCCTCGGGCGCAATCAAGCGCATCTGGGGCGCCTACGGCGACAAACCCGACGACGCCGCCGTCACCGCCTACCACGCGGGCGACGCGCCGAAGCAGTTCAGCGAAGTGACCTGCGCCGAGCGGTCGGCCGACGGCTTGGTGTACGTGTGCGACCGCGGCAACGATCGCGTTCAGGTGTTCCGGGAGAACGGCACCTTCGTGAAGGAGAAGGCGCTCGCCCCGACGACGCTCGGCGTGGGCTCGGTGTGGGACGTCGCGTTCTCGCGCGATCCGCAGCAGAAATACCTGTACGTGGCCGACGGGATGAACGCGCGCGTGTACGTGCTCGACCGGCAGTCGCTCGACGTGCTCACGGCGTTCGGCGACGGCGGCCGGCAGCCCGGGCAGTTCCTCGGCGTCCACAGCCTTGCCGTGGACTCGCACGGCAATCTCTACACCGTCGAGGCCTTCGAGGGGAAGCGTCTTCAGAAATTCACATTCAAGGGCGTGGGTCCGGTCGCCGGGCCGGCGCTGGGAACTCTCTGGCCGAGGAGCGGGCGATGAGACGCGCCATCGGAGGGATTGCCGCCACGGCGGTGCTGGCGGCTGGGACCGCGGCCGCCGTGCACACGACCCGCGGGGTGTTGGCGGCGCAGCCGGCCGTCGCGGCGCCGCCAGAGAGCGCGGCGCTCGTGCGCGCCCCGCGCTTCGAGGTCGATCCGCTCTGGCCCAAGCCCCTCCCGAATCATTGGGTGATGGGTCAGGCCGTCGGCGTGTCGATCGACGACGAGGACCACATCTACATCGTCCACCGCCCGGCGTCGGTCTGGCGGCCGACCGAGGCGGGCGCTGCCGCCGAGCCGCCGATCGCCGAGTGCTGTGTGCCGGCGCCGCCGGTATTGGAGTTCGATGAAGCGGGAAATCTCATCGGCCATTGGGGCGGTCCGGGCGAGGGCTACGATTGGCCAGCCGTGGAACACGGCATCGCCGTCGACCCCAAGGGCAACATCTGGCTCGGAGCCAACGGCGCGACCGATCGCCAGATCCTCGAGTTCACGCACGACGGCAAGTTCATCAAACAGATCGGCAAGCCGGGCGACACGGCGCCGAACAGCCTGAGCATGACCGACTTCGCCGGCGTG
>DATNAT010000138.1:0-14970 GCA_035572355.1 Gemmatimonadaceae bacterium | reverse complement strand
CTCGCCGTGAGGATCATGACCGGCGCCCCGGTGCCCGACGGCGCCGACTCGGTGATTCGCGTCGAGGACACGGACGGCGGCGAAGAGCGCGTCACGATCCTCGACGCGCGCGATGCCGGCCGCAACGTGCGTCCGCGCGCCGAGGATCTCCGTGCCGGCGAGCTCGCGCTCGAGCGCGGTGCAGTGCTCGGGCCCGCGCAGCTCGGCGTGCTCGCGTCGGTCGGATGCGCATCGGTGCCGGTGCACCGGCGACCGCGCGTCGCCGTGCTCGCCTCGGGCGACGAGCTGGTCGACGTCGACCAATTCGACGCCGTGAAGCGCGGCGAGCGCATCGTGTCGTCGAACGGCTACACCATCCGCGCGTCGATCGCTTCGCTCGGCGGCGACATCGTCGATCTCGGCATCGTTGCCGACGATCCGCGCGCCTACGCCGAGCGCGTGCGCGGCGCCGCGGGCTGCGACCTCCTCGTCACCTCCGGCGGCGTGTCGGTCGGCGCATTCGATTTCACGAAGGACGTGCTCCGCTCGCTCGGCGCCGAGCTTGCCCTCTGGCGCGTGGCGATGCGGCCCGGGGCGCCGCTGGGCTTCGGCATGCTCGCCGACATGGCCTGGCTCGGACTTCCCGGAAACCCGGTTTCGGCGATGGTGACCTTCCATCTCTTCGCCCGCCCGTTGCTGCGGAGGCTCCGCGGCGAGCGCAACGTGTTTCAGCGCCCGATCGACGTTCGCCTCCGCGAGGACGTGTCGATCGCGGCGCCGCTCACCCATTTCATGCGCGCCATCGTCGAGCCCGAGCGCGACGGCTGGTGGGTCCGGCTCACCGGCCCGCAGGGCTCCGGACTGCTGACGTCGATGGCGCGCGCCAACGCGCTCCTCGTCGTACCACCGGAGCGCGTGACGATTCGCGCCGGAGAGCTGGCGCGCGCGCTGCTGCTCGGCGACGCGGCGCTCTCGTCGCCCGTCTTCGAGCTGTGACCGCCACGGCCGATTTGCGCGCGACCGAAGCGACGCTTCAGCGCCGCTTTCGCGTCGTGGAGACCCCAGTCGACGTTGCCGGACGCACGCTTCGCATCGTGCATCCGGCGAGCGCCGAGGACCTGATCAGCGAGAGTGATTTCGACGAAGACGAGCGGCTGCCGTATTGGGCCGAGCTCTGGCCGTCGTCGCGCGTGCTCGCCGAGCGACTGGTGGCAATGGACGGCGCGCACCGCACGCTGCTCGAGCTCGGGTGCGGCGCGGGGCTCGTCGCCACCGCCGCAGCGCTCGCCGGCTTCGACGTGACGGCGAGCGACTACTACGCCGACGCCCTCCGATTCACCCGCGTCAACGCCTGGCGCAACGGCGCAGCGCCGCCACGCGGTCTCCTCCTCGACTGGCGCAACCCGATCGCGCCGGCGCGGCGGTTCGACCTGATCGTCGCGTCGGACGTGCTGTACGAACGGCCGTACGGAGTGCTCGTCGCCAGAGTGATCGATCTCATGCTCGCACCACACGGCACGGCGCTCGTCGCCGATCCCGGCCGCGTCGCCCGCGACGATTTCGTCGCCGCCCTCACGCCGCTTGGCCTGGCCGTGGCTTCGCGCGACTCTTCAGTATTTCGTGATCAGGCAATTCGTCAGACGATCACGACGTTCGCCGTCGTGCGCCGCGCCGCCGCAAAGCGCGCCGACTAGGGCTTGCGCCAAATGTCGAACGTTCCCGCCGTCGCGTGGTCGTTCGAATTTCCCTCCGGCAGCGCGATGCGGCCGTCCACCGCGATCGGGCTGTTCCAGTGCCCGCGACCGCACGCAAGCTCCGCGGCGAGCGCGCCCGTCGTGGGATCGTAGGCGCGCAGCGTGCCGCCCGGATCGTAGACGTAGAGCAATCCGCCGGCGACGATCGGGCTCGTGCCCGCGTGCGAGTTGCTCCATGCTTTCGTCAACCGGCCGGCGTTGTACGTCCACGCGGCCGTGCCGCCGCCGTCAGCCGCGAACACCCAGGTGCCGACGCTCCGACGCCACACCGCCGGCGCAGTGAAGAGCCCGGAGCCCGAAGGCGTGCTCACCACCTGCGCCTCGCCGCCCTTGTGCGGGGACGATCCGCCCGACACCTGCAGGTCGATGACGCGCATCGTGCCGTCCTTGCCGCCTTGCAGCACGTGCGTCGCGTCGAGAAGCGCCGGCGACGTCGACCCGACGTCGGCATCACTCGCGTTCAGCGACGCGGTGTTGGTCGGCGTGTAGTTGGCAACGAGGTGCGCGGCGCTCGCGTCGAGGGCGAGCGTGGCATCGCCCCAGTTCGTGCTCCCGTCCCACAACGCATTGCCCGTCGCCACGAAGATGTCCCCCGTCGCCGAATCCACCACCGCGCCGGCACGGCCCCAGATCGCCGAGCCGCTCTGCGCGCAGTTCGACGGCGTGAGCAGTTGGCTCTGGTTGCTGCAGAGCGAATTCCACACTGACGAGAGCTGCCCCGTCGCCGCGTCGACGCTCACGACATGGCCCTGGTAGGGCGGCGCGTCGCCAATGTAGCCGCCCGTCGTCGCCAGCACTTTGCCGCGAAACAGATTGAGCGACGACGCGATCTTCTCACGCGCCGGGAGCGTCGTGATCGCCGTGCTCCACACCGCGCTGCCGTCGGAGACATTGAGCTTCTGGATGTCACCGTCGGGCGATGCGGCGTAGATGTGCGTGCGGTCGGGATCGGCCACCGGCGTAGCAGTCGTCACGCGCGCCGAGCCGGCCACGCTCGCGTAGCTGGTCGGCGTGAACCGCCAGAGCACGCTGCCATCGTTGGCGTCGATCGCCAGCGTCTTGCCATAGGTCGTGGTGACGAAAAAGGCGTCGTGCGCCGCGCCGCCGATCTGGACGTCGTGCAGGTAGATCGCCGACCCGTCGACCGTACCGTCGATCGGAACCTGCTGCCGCACGAGCGATGCAACGTTCGCCGACGTGATTCCCGTCTCCGCGACGAACACCCCCGACCGCTGCGGATCGACGTCGAACCGTGTCCAGTCCTGCCCGTTCAGGCTCGGAGGCGGAGTGACGGGCGTGTTCGACGAATCCTGCGGCGTCTCGGTGCCTGCGCCGCATGCGGCGGCAAGCGCGAGCCAACAAACCACGACGCGCGGCCACGCGAGCAACATGGGAACGCTCTCCTCGAGCGGGGGTGTCGAAAGTAATACCGCTCGGCGCTCCCCCGTGCCCGACCTTGGCGCGCTCGGCTATTCCGCTCTCAGCGTCTGCGCCGGATCGACGAGCGCCGCACGCCGCGCCGGCAGCCAGCTCGCCGCGAACGCAACGGCGAGCAACAGCAGCGCGGCGGACGCCAGTGTGGGCGGATCGATCGGGCTCACGCCGACGAGCAGCGCCGCGAGCGCTCGCGTCACGGCGAGCGCGCCAACCAGTCCGGCGCCTACGCCCACCGCGGCGACCACCACCGCCTGCCGCGAGATCAGTCGCCTGATCCCCGCCGGGTCGGCGCCGAGCGCGATCCGCACGGCGATCTCGCGCGTGCGAAGGCTCACCGCGTACGACACCACGCCGTAGATGCCGACCGCTCCGAGCACGAGGGCGATCGCCGAGGCGAGCCCGAGCAGCACGAGCGTGATCCGTGTTTTCGCTTCGGCGCGCGATACGAGATCGCTCATCGGATGCGCGTCGTACGCCGGTATCGACGGGTCGAGCGCGCGCACCGCGGCCTCCGCCGGCTGAGCGACCATCGCCGGATCGGCCGCGCTGCGCACGACGAACGCCACGTCCCGCGGCGACCAGCGCGCCGTGTCGTTGCCGAGCGGCGCGACGACGAGCGGGAAGTAGATCGTCTCGTCGGCCGGCTGTTCGAGCCCGCCGCCGCGCACGTCGCCCGTAACGCCGACGATCGTGTAATACGGTCCGAACGGCACCGTGCGCACCTGCCTGCCGAGCGCGCTGGCGTTCGGCCAGTAGCGCGCCGCGAGTGCGTGGCTCACGATCACCTCGCGCCGTGCTTCCGCCAGATCCACCGGCCCGAAGGTGCGCCCGTCGACGAGGGGAATGCCCATCGCGTCGAAGTAGCCCGGACTCGCGTAGACCGCCTGATTGATGTTCGGCATCTTGCCCGCGGCGAGCGGGTGGTCCTGGACGAAGAGCGCCGTGTCGCTGCGACCTGCGGCGTCGAGCGGGAGCTTCGTCGCCACACCCGCGGCCCGCACCCCGGGAACGCGCGCCACGGCGTCGAGCGCGCTCGTGAGGAAGCGCGTGGCGTCGCTCGCCTTGGGATAGGTCGTCCGCAACAGCGCCAGGCGGAAGGTGTACGCGTGATTCGCGTCGAATCCCGGTCGCACCGCAGTGAGCGTGGCGAAGCTTCGCGCCATGAGGCCCGCGCCGGCGAGCAGCACGAGCGCGAGCGCAACCTGCACGGTGACGAGCACATTGCGCGCGCGCTGCCGCGAGCGGCCGGCCGTCGCGTTGCGGTTCGTGTCCGTGAGCGCGCCAACATCGGCGTGCCGGATCCAGCGCAGCGTCGGCACCGAGCTGACGATGAGCACCGCCAGCACGGTGACGCCGAGTGCGACCGCGAGCGTCGCGCCGTCGACGCCTACTTCGGCCAGCCGCGGAATGTTGATCCCATCGCCCAGCGTGCGAAGTGCACGCACGCCGACTGCCGCACCGCCTATGCCCAGCGCGCCGCCGAGCGCGGCGACGATCGCCGCTTCCGACAGCAGCTCGCCGCTGATCACGGCGCGTCCAGCACCGAGCGCGCGCTTCACGGCGAGCTCCTGCTGCCGTCCTTCGGCGCGCACGAGAAAGAGATTCGCTACGTTGGCGCAGGCGATGAGCAGCACCACCGCGACGGCGCCGAACACGACCCACAGCACGCGTCCGACATCGCCGACCACGACGTCGCGCAGCGGACGCACGACGGCACGCATGTCGATCGCCGTGATTCCCTGGCTCGTCAGTCGACCAGGGAACGCCTCGGGCACGTGCGGCAGCAGTCGCTGCAGATCGGCGCGCGCCGCCTCGAGGGTGACGCCGGTCTTGAGTCGCCCCACGGCTCGGTAGTCGAACGCTGCTGACGCCGTACGCGCCGGATCGAACGCCGTTGGAATCCAGACGTCCGTCGTCGTCGCGGGAAAGCGGAACGATTCGGGCATCACGCCGACGACTTCGCGTGCGATCCCGTCGACCGCGAGCCGCCTGCCGACGATCGCGCGATCGCCTCCGTAGCGCTGGCGCCAGAGTCGCTCGCCGAGCAGCACGACCGGTGGCGCGTCGATGCGATCGTCGGCTTCCGCAATCGCACGGCCGAGCAGCGGCCGCACGCCAAGCACGCCGAAGGTGCTCGCGCTCACCCGGGCTCCGCTCACACGCTCCGGCCGATCTGCATCGCCCGCGGCGCCGGCCAATGCGCCCAGCTGCAGCGGGGTGTCGCGATAGGCTGCGATGTCCACGAAGGCGCGTGACTCGCGACGATAGTAGAGAAATGTCGCGTCGGATTGATCGACGCTCGTCGCGCCGGACAGCGATACACCGTGGGTGAGGTCGACCAGTCGCTCAGGCTGCGCGTACGGCAATGGGCGCAGCAGCACCGCGTCGATGAGCGAGTACACGGTGGTCGTCGCCCCGATCGCCAGCGCGAGTGTGAGCACTGCGGCGCCAGCGAAGGCCGGCGAGCGCCGGAGCCGGCGGCCGGCGTGGCGCAGAAGCATGAGCGCGGTAGCCATGATGAAAGATGGCGCGCGGGCCGCGCGAAGTGATCCGCCGCCGGTCCGCGCGCGGTCAGAATCTCGTCAATTTGGTCCCGCCGGCGCGCGCTACAACCGACTGGCCACGATCTCCGAGATGTCGAGCACGGGCACGTCCGACTCGGCGGCGCGCACGCCGTCGCCGATCATCGTCATGCAGAACGGACAGGCAACGGCGATGGCCTCGGCTCCCGTCGCCAGCAGCTCCTCCGTGCGCTCGACGTTGATCCGCTTGCCGGTGCGCTCCTCCATCCACATCCGTCCGCCTCCGGCGCCGCAGCACAGCCCGCGATCGCGGCTCCTCTTCGGCTCGAGCAGCTCGACCACGGGCAGCGCACGCTTGAGCGTCTCGCGCGGCGCATCGTACACGTCGTTGTACCGGCCGAGATAGCAGGAGTCGTGATAGGCGACGGTGAGCCGCTTGCCGTCGTCGGTCTGCAGCGGCACGCGATTCTCCTCGAGCAGCCGCTCGATGAACGTCGAGTGGTGGATCACCTCGTAGTTGCCGCCCAGTGCCGGAAACTCGTTGCCGAGCTGGTGGAAGCAGTGCGGGCAGCTCGTGACGATCGTCTTCACCTCGTAGCGGTCGAGCGTGCCGATGGTGTCTTTGGCGAGCATCTGGTAGAGATACTCATTGCCCATCCGGCGCGCCGGGTCGCCGTGGCAGTGCTCCTCCTGGCCGAGAATGGCGAACTTGATCCCGCACGCCTTGAGGATTCTCGCAAAAGCGACCGTGATCTTCTTCGCGCGATCGTCGAACGAGCCCATGCACCCGACCCAGAACAGCACGTCCGGCCGCTCGCCGCGCTCGAACGCTTCGGCCATCGTCGGGATGTCCATCCCGTCGGCCCAGCGCGCACGGTCGCTCGGACTGAACGCCCAGGGCGACCCATTGCGCTCGAGCGACTCGAAGGCCGGTTGGATTTCCTCTGGGAAGCGCGACTCGGTGAGCACGAGGTAGCGCCGCAGCTCGTTGATGATCTCGAGCTGGTCGATCGACACCGGGCACTCCTGTACGCAGGCGCGGCAGCTCGTGCAGGCCCAGAGCTCCGCTTCGCTGATGTAGGTGTCGAGCAGCCGATGCTCGCCGAGGATCGCTTCCGCCGTCGTCGGTGCGGCGTCGCCTCCCTCGCCGTGGACCAGAGCGCGATGCAGCAGCTCCATCCAGTCGCCCGTCACGAGCGGCGCTTTCTCCATCAGTCGCTGCCGCGTGTTGATGACGATCTTCCGCGGGCTGAGCGGCTTGCCGGTGATGTTCGCCGGACAGGCCGCGGTGCACCGGCCGCACTCGGTGCAGGAGTAGCCGTCGAGGAGATTCTTCCAGGTGAGATGTTCGACGTCGGCCGCGCCGAAGTGATCGACGTCGGCCTCGAGGTCCATCGGACGCATCACGCCCTTCTGCCCGGGGCCGCTCGTGTTCGAGAGGTAGACGTTGATCAGCGACGTGGCGACGTGCAGGTGCTTGGAGTAGGGCAGATAGTTGAGGAACGCGAGCACCAAGAGCACGTGCAGCCACCACGACGTGGCGCCGACCGCGGCCGGGTGCGACAGCATCGGCGCCAGCGCGGCGGCGAGCGCCGTGGAGGCAAACCGCTCCGCACCGATGGCCGACGGATCACCGATCGCCCGGCAGGCGTTGGTGACGAGCAGCGTCACCATCAGCCCGCCGATCATCGACAGGATGATCAGCGCGTCGGTGTGCTCGAGCTTGTCCCCTTCGAGACGCTTGGGGTGCAGCACGAGCCGCCGGTAGAGCGCGAACGCGACCGCCGCCAGGACGAGCACGGCGAACGCGTCCTGCGACGCCGCGTAGACCTGGAATACCGGCCGCGGCAGGAACAGCGCATACGAAAACCCGGGGAAGACTCCTTGAATGAAGATCTCGATCGTCCCCGCCGTGATGACGAGGAAGCCCCAGAAGATCGTCGCGTGCATCGCACCAGCGACCGGATCGCGGAAGATCTTCGTCTGCGCGATCCCGATCGTGAGGACGTTCTTGAGGCGCGTGAACGGCTCGCCGGTCCGGTCGTCGCTCCCCCCCAGCCGCATGTAGCGCACGAGACGCTGCACGTTGAGCGCGAAGAAGCCCGCGCCCAGCACTGCGATGAACAGGAAGATGACGATCGACGCCGACATCAATGCCGGGCTTTCGCGTCGCGCACGGCGGCCGTCAGGGCCGGCACGATCTCGAGCACGTCGCCCACGATCCCGTAGTCGGCGACCTTGAAGATCGGCGCCTCCTTGTCCTTGTTGATCGCCACGATCGTGCGCGACGTCCGCATCCCTGCCAGATGCTGGATCGCTCCCGAGATCCCCGCCGCCACATAGAGCTGCGGGCTCACCTGTCGTCCCGTTTGGCCGATCTGGTCGCTGTGCGGCCGCCACCCATCGTCGGTCACGGCGCGCGTTGCGCCGACCGCCGCGTTGCCGAATGCCGCTGCGAGATCCTCCAGCAGCCTGAAGTTCTCCGCGGCCTTGAGCCCGCGTCCGCCGGCGACGATCACCGGCGCCTCTCCCAAGTCGAGCTTTCCGCGTCCGCCCTCGATCACTTCCTTCACCGCCACCTTGGCCGCGCTCGGATCGATGGCCGGCGCCATCGTCTCCGTTCGCGCCGTGCGCGGCGACGCGGCCGCCGCGATCGCGCTCGGCCGAAGCGACACGACGGCGAGCGGCGCCGTCACCTCGAGCGTGGCGATCACCTTGTTCGCGTACGCGGGATGCGTCACGACGAGCGTGTCGCCCGCCGCTTTGATCTCCGTCGCATCCGAGACGATCGGCGCGTCGAGCTTGGCGGCGACCTGCGGCCCGACCTCGCGCCCCTGCGCCGAAAAGGGCAGCAGCACCGCCCGATACGAGCCAACCTTCGCCCGCGCGGCGAGCGTCGCCGCTACCACCTCGCGGTTCGACGTCGCCATTCCGGCGTGCTCGACGATGACCACGACGTCGGCGCCGTGCTGACCGAGCACTTCCGCCACGCCGCCTACGCCCGGCGGACCGGCGACGAACGCGTGCACCTCGCCGCCGCCGGTCGCGTCGGCCAATTGCCGCGCCGCCGTCACCGCTTCCAACCCGGCTTTCCGCGGCGACGTGCCGCGCGTTTCCGCAAAGACGAGAACCTGAGCCATGTGTATTCTGGAATTCGAGCGCCGTGATGCGCGCTAGAGGACTTTCGCTTCAGTCTGCAGCAGCCGCACTAGCTCCGGCACCGCTGCCGCGCCTTCGCCGATGATCCGACCTGCCGGACGTTCCGGCGGCAGCGCCATCGACTTCACGCGGACCCGCACCGGGCCGAGCTGCGCCGGCTTCGTTTCGAGCGGCTTCTTTTTCGCCGCCATGATGCCCTTGAGCGACGGATAGCGCGGCCGCGCGATTCCTTCGTCGATCGTGACCGCCGCCGGCAGCGCGAACTCTACGATCTCCGCCGCGCCCTCGATCTCGCGCCGTGCCGTCCCGCGCCCGTTGGCGATGTCGAGCTTCGTCGCCGCCGTCACGCATGGAATCCCCATCAGCTCGGCGGTCGCCGTACCGACGACGCCGGCAGCCGTATCGAACGCATGCTTGCCGAACAACACGAGGTCGAACCCGCCCGCGCTGAGCTCGGCGGCCAAGGCCTTGGCGACCGCCAGGCCGTCCACCGGCACGGCGTCGGTCTTGAGTTGCACCGCGCGGTCGGCTCCCATGCTCATCGCCTTGCGCAGCGTCTCCTGCACCGAATCCGGCCCCACCGCGATCGCCACCGTCTCGCCCGGGCCCTGCTTCTCGTTCAGCTGCAGCGCGACTTCCACGGCGTAGCTCGCAAAATCGTCGATGTCGAATTTGAGACCCGCCTCGTCGATCGCGGTCGACGACGCGGCGATTCTGAATCGCGACTCCGAGTCCGGAGTGCGCTTGATGCAGACGGCGATTTTCACCGTCGGACCTCGCTGGTTGTAGATGGATGAGGCGCGCGCGCCTCGCGCAAATTAGCCGCGCCGAGGCGAGTTCGTCAGTCGCGCCGAGCGGCGGCGGGGCCGGTCACTTGAAGGCGTTGAGCCCGGTGAGTGCCTGGCCCAGCACGAGCGAGTGCACGTCGTGCGTGCCTTCATACGTGTACACGCTCTCCAAATTCTCCATGTGCCGCATCGCCGCGTACTCGGCCAGAATGCCGTTCGCGCCAAGCAGCCGGCGCGCCTCGCGCGCGATGTCGGTCGCGATGCTCACGTTGTTCCGCTTGGCGAGCGACACCTGCTGCGGCGTGAACCGGCCGGCGTCCTTGAGCCGCCCGAGCTGCAGTGAGACGAGCTGCGCTTTCACGATCTCGGTCAGCATCTCGGCCAGCCGTTCCTGCTGAATCTGGAAGCCGCCAATCGGCCGGTCGAACATCACGCGCGTCTTGGCGTAGGCGAGCGCTTCTTCGAAGCAGGCCATGGCCGCGCCGATCGCGCCCCACGAGATGCCGTAGCGCGCCTGCGTCAGACACATCAGCGGACTCTTGAGCCCGCCCGACTTTGGCAGCAGCGCATCGGCCGGCAGTTGAACGTCCTGGAATACCAGTTCGCTCGTGTCGCTGGCGCGAAGCGAGAGCTTCCCCTTCTGATCCTTCGCGCTGAACCCCTTGGTGTTGGTCGGGACGATGAAGCCGCGTATGGATGTGTCGCTCGCGTCGCCGTTCGTCTTCGCCCAGACGATGGCGATGTTCGCCGTCGAGCCGTTGGTGATCCACATCTTGCCGCCATTGAGCACCCACCCTCCGCCGGGCTGCTCCCGGGCCATCGTGACCATCCCCGACGGGTTCGAGCCGTAGTCCGGCTCGGTGAGCCCGAAGCAGCCGATCACGTCGCCCTTCGCCATCGCCGGCAGGTACTTTCGCTTCTGCTCCTCGCTGCCGAAGGCATAGATCGGATACATCGCCAGCGCCCCCTGCACCGATGCGAACGAGCGCACGCCGGAGTCGCCGCGCTCCAGCTCCTGCATGATCAGTCCGTACGCCACGTTGTTCAGGCCCGCGCAGCCGTACTCCTCGGGCAGGTTCGCGCCGAACACGCCCAATGCGGCGAGATCGGGCAGAATCTCCTTGGGAAACCGGCCGTCGACGTAGCACTTGCCGATGATCGGGAGCACGCGCTCGTCGACGAAGCGGCGTACGCTGTCGCGCACGGCGCGCTCCTCTTCGGAGAGCAGCGAATCGATGTCGAAGAAGTCGAGCATGGGTGGGGCGGCAGGGTGAATGCGGTTGCCCTAAAATGTACAGCGACGGGCCGAGGCGCCGGCAACTATCTTTCGGCCATGTCCGGAGACGCCGAGGTCCAACGCCCGAACGCGAGCGAGCCTGCGACGTCCGTCGAACGAGCGCGCCGCGAGCTTCAGGAGGTCCGCGGTGCGCTCGATCAGATCACCGGCGGCGCATCGCCGCGCGCTCTGCTCGGCGAGCTGGCGCAATCCCTCGCCGCCGATCTCGCCACCTTCTTCGATCTGCTCCCGATGTGGCAGACGATCGGCCTCGTCACCCAAGGACGCGGGCGGCTCCGCTTCTTTCGGAGCCACGAACGCATTCCGCACCGCGTCGTGCTGGCGCGCATCGTGTCGGCCAGACCGCCCGCGCCGCTCGGCGGAGGCTACACCCTCACCATCGCCAGCATCGCGGTGCTCGCGCTTGGCGAGGACGGCGTGCTGCGGAGCGGCATCGTCAATGAGCAGCTCAATCTGCCGCGCGACGTCGAGCTGACCCTCGATCCGCTCGCCTGGGACGACATGCGCATTCGGCGCGTTCCGTCGGGCAGCATCACGGTGCGGCGTTGGGAGCCGAGCGGCGAAGCCCACGCGGTCGCCGAACCGGGTCGCGTGATCGAAGCGCTGACCGCCATCGCCGAAGAGGTGGCGCGTGACTCCAAGCGCGACCTCGCTCTGCTTCGCCGGTTCTTGTAGACGCCGCGCAAACGACGCCGCTCAGCCGCTGCGCGAGCGCCGCCGCGCCGACGCCTCGATGCCCACCTCGCGCGCCTTGGCGCGAAAGCGCGGCCCGTGGTCCAGGGGCAATCCGCTCTCGTCCTGCCACTGGTGCACCATCTCGTGCAGCAGCGTGTGCACCGCTTCATCCCATCCGTGGCGCCGGAGATGCCGCCGGCTGATCGCGATCTCGCCCGGCACGTCCGTCGTCGCCGCGGTGTAGTGACCGAGCCGGCTCTTCATTCGACGCGAGACGCGCACCGGCACCTCGCGCAGTCGGCCGCCAAAATGTTCGGTGTTGAGCCGCCCATGCCATTCGGCGAGGCGCACTGCGGTCGGCTCGTCGTCGGGGTGCGTCCGCTCGCGTCGATGCGACGGCGGCCCGGTGTCGATCGTGTACGACGTGATGCGGCGCCGCGCCGCATGGCGGTCGGCGCGCGTCCGCCCCTGAACGAAGACGACGATCGCGCGGTGCACCGCTTCCGGCGCGCCGAGATACGCCTCGTGCACACGCAGGTCGCCGCCGCGGAAGCTCACCATCACGTTGCGGTTGCTCGTCAGCCGGCAGCGCTCGATCCGCTGGAGCCCGAGTGCGCGCAGCCTCGCCAGCAGCTCGTCCGCGTCGCGCGGCGGCGCCGCGGCATCGAGACCGAGCGTCAGCTGCGCGTCATCCCGAGTCAGGCGGCCGGCGTGCGCGCCGCGGCCGAGCATTCTCGTCAGCGCGCGAAGCATTTCACCGGCCCGGCGACGAAAGTCCGCTGTTCACTCGACCAGACGAGCGTCGACACCTCCACCTCGTGCTCGGCAATCCCGATGCTGTTCACCGACGACGGGCGCCCGCCGCGCGACCGGCTGCTGATCGTTCCGGACGTCGAGATGATCGTGCCGCGCTTGGTGTGCTCGATATAGTGCACCGCCTCCTGATGATCGTGGCCGCAGAGGACGAGGTCGACCCCCATTTCGGCGAAGGCGCCGAGGATGTGCGTCGTGTTCTTGAGACCGTGGCGCTGCGACAGCTCGCCCATCACCGGGTTGTGATGCATCACGATCACGCGCGCGTCGCCGGCTCGCGACTGCGTGAACTCGGCCGCGGCATGATCGATCTGCACGCGGCTCAGATGTCCGATGATCGAGAGATCGCGCATGTTCCAGGTCAGCGTGTGGCGCGTCACGCCCTGCGACGTGTTGAGCCCAACGAACGTCGCGCCCGCGATGCGCAGCACGGGCTCGAGGTTGGCGTCGATGTACGCGCGGTACTTGGCGAACATCTTCGCCGGATTCCCCAGGCCGAGCGGCGCGCGCCACCAGGCGACATCATGGTTGCCCGGCACGACGATCGTGCGGCTCACGCGCTCGGCCTTGCGAATGAACTCCCGCGCGCGTTGGAACTCGCCGGCCCGCGCGCGTTGCGACACGTCCCCCGAGATGGCGACGACGTCGTACTTCCGCTCTTGTATGATCGCCTCGATCGCCTCGTACTGTTCCGGAACCGCCGGATGCCCGAAGTGCAGGTCCGAACAATGGAACAGCGTCGTGACGCTCACCGCGCTCACCCCGCGCCCAGCTTCGCGATCACGGCGTCGGTGAACTCCTCGGTCGACGCCTGGCCGCCGAGGTCGCGTGTCACCGTCGTGCCGTCGCGGATGGTCTGCTCGAGCGCGCCCCGGATGCGCTTGGCCCGTTCGACGTCGCCGATATGCTCGAGCAGCATGCAGGCGGCGAGGACGAGAGCCGCCGGGTTCGCGATTCCCTTGCCGGCGATGTCCGGCGCCGTGCCGTGGACCGCCTCGAAGATCGCGCCGTTGACGCCGATGTTCGCGCCCGGGGCCAGCCCGAGGCCGCCGACGAGGCCCGAGATCTGATCGGACAGGATGTCGCCGAACAGGTTCGTCGTCACGATGACGTCGAACCGCTCGGGGTGGAGCACGAGGTTCATCGCCATCGCGTCGACGATCCGCTCCTCGAGCGCAATCGAGCCGGCGTAGTCGCGCGCCACCATGCGGCCGGTGTCGAGGAACAATCCCTGTGAGAATTTGAGAATGTTCGCCTTGTGCACGAGGGTCACTTTCTTGCGCCCGTGGCGGGCCGCGTACTCGAACGCGTAGCGGACGATCCGCTCCGATCCGGCCCGCGTGATGATCGCCACCGACTCCGCCGCGGCGCGCGGATCGTCGCCGACGCGGATATAGTGCTCGACGCCGACGTACAGCCCCTCGGTGTTCTCGCGAATGAGGACGATGTCGAGATCGCGGTAGCGGCCGCCCGGAATGATCGAGTAGGCGGGGCGGACGTTGGCGTAGAGATCGAACGTCTTGCGGAGCGCGACGTTGATCGACCGGTAGCCTTCGCCGACCGGCGTCTCCAGCGGCCCCTTGAGCGCGAGCTTGGTGCGCTTGATCGAATCGAGCGTGCTGTCGGGGATCGGGTCGCCGTATCGCGCCACGCCGGCCATGCCGGCGACCTGGGTGTCCCACTCGATCGCCGCGCCGGCGGCGGCAAGGATGCGAGTCGTTGCTTGCGCGATCGACGGGCCGATGCCGTCGCCGGGAATCAGGGTGACCGGAGTGGCCATGACCTCGAAATCAGAGTGACGGAACGTTCATTGCGAAACGCTCATCTGCTGCCCGCTCATTGCGGCGCGACCATCGCCGCCATCCGCGCGCCGAGGCTCGCCGTGATCGCCGGCGTGAACGCGTCCACCGGATCGCTCGATACGTCCCCCGACCAGCGAATGGTCGACGTTCGCGCGTCGAGCAGCACGAGCCGCAACACCCCGCGGCCGCCCGTGCCCGCCTTCTCGAACCGCAGCTCGACCGGCGCCAGCACCAGCCGCACGTCGTCGTGCAGCGCGACCAGCGTGCGCACCTGCGACGCGAGCGGCTCCGGCAGCCGCGCATCGGGCAGGAGCGACGGCGCGCGCAGCGGCTCCTCGGCGAGGGCATATGGATCGGTCGCGTACGTCGGGTTGTGCCGGTAGCTCTGCTCGAGCGACTCTGGGAACACCCAGCCCGCCTTCAGGCCGCGCTCGTCGAACGCCGCGAGGATGTCCGCGTCCATCGTGCGCTTGAGGTCGGAGAGCCGCCCGACGCTCGACGCCCAGTTCAGCTCCGGCATCACACGAACCGCGTAGGTCGGCAGCACCGCCACGTGCTGTGCGGCGAGACCAGCCAGCGAGTGCTCCGACGGCTGCGCGGCGCTCTCGGCGGACCGGTGTGGCGACGCACACGCCGGCACGCTCAGCGCGAGCCCGATCGTGGCGAGACGAGCGGCGACACGTGTCATGGCGGAAAAATAACCCCGGCTGACCGCGGCGGCGCCGGCCGCGACCCTTGTACCCC
>DATNAT010000137.1:0-10964 GCA_035572355.1 Gemmatimonadaceae bacterium | reverse complement strand
TCCGTCGGCGAAGGTCGAGTTCACGCGCACGGAGCCGTTCGGCAGCACGGCGAACGGCGTGCCGTAGAAGTTGCTGCGATTCACGCCGAGCTGCGTCTCGCTCAGCACGCCGAACCCGAAGTAGCTCGAATGCTTGCCCTGCACGCTGCCGAACCAGTTCGTGCGCTCGCCCATGTGCGCCGGCAACTCGGTGGTCGATCCGCCCGACGGATCCTGCCGGTTCCACGAGCCGCTGAACGTGACGTTGAACGCCTGGCCGCTCGTCGAGGTCGGCGGCGCGAAGTCGAGCGTTCCGAACACCGAAGCGTTGTCGCTCAGCCGGTTGTCCGGTATCCCGCCCACCGTCGTCGGCACGCCGGCGCGCTGCAAGATGCCGAGCAGCCGCGCCACCGAGTCGGGCGCGATGCCGGCCGTCTCGAGACCGAGTGGGCCGGTGTTGAGCAACGTCTGAAGGTCGTTCATTCGACGGCCGGCCTGATACGAGATCGAGTAGAACGACTTGTCGAACTGGATCGGTCCGGCGACCAGCCCGCCGAGCGACAAGCTGCCGTACTGCTGGCCGAGCGCGCGCGCCCGTGCGTCGGTCCACTGGAGCTGCGGCGCATCGGCATTGTAGCTCATCGACCGCACGATGTAGTTCGACCCCGGCCGCGAGCGTACGTTGAGCAGGCCGCCGCTGAAGTTCCCGCGCGACACATCATACGGAGTCGTGATCACCGACGTCGACACGTTCGCGTCACGCGGCAGGTTCGATCCGCCGTAGCTCAAACCGTTCAGCGTGGTTGCGTTCTGGTCGGGTGAAAGGCCGAGCACCGAGAACCCGGACGGGCCGCCGTCGGCGCCGGGGATGAGCTGCACGCCCGGGAGCGACGCCGCCATCGCCGCGAGATCGCCAAGTTGGTCGGCCGAGACCGCCGCGCCGTTCACGGCGCGATCGCTGCCGCTGACGTCGGCGTTGAGGTCATTGCGGCTTGCCTTCTGCCGGTCGGCCTGCACCTTTACCGCGTCGAGCTGCGTGGCGACGCGCGTCAGGCGCGCATCGGCGACCAGAATCTCCTGATCGCCCGTCCGCTTCACCTCGAACCGCTTGGACGCATAGCCCAGCGCGGCGATGTTCACCCAGTAGTCGCCGTCGTCGCCCGGAAAGGTGACGGTGAACCGTCCGCTCTTGTCGGTGCGCGCGACGCGCGAGACGTTGCCGGAGAGCGATGTGACGGTGACGTTCGCCCGTTCGACGGCCGTGCTGTCGGGGCCGGTCACGCGGCCGCGAATCACGTCGGTCTGAGCGAATGCCCGGCGCGGGGCGGCGAATGCCGCAGCGGCCGAAGCGGCGGCGATGAAGAGCCAACAGCGTGAGCTCACGAGAGAACCCGCGTTAAAGGGCGTGAAAGAGGGGTGAAGCGAGGGCGGGGCGGCTACGAGGTCGGTGAGACGGCAGACACGCAACCCGTTAGTCGCCGATGCATTGAAAAGGGTTTACCGACGTTCTACTGACTTTCCAGTAGAATACGGCAAGCGGCTCGATCCGGCAACCGTGGTCGGCGCCGCGATCGCGGCGCCGCCGTTACTCGGCCTGGAGCGCGATGTTGGGATCCAACCGGGTTGCGCGCAGCGCGGGGATGAGAATCGCGCATCCCGACGCCGCGACAAGTACGATGATCGCCGACGCGTACGTCGCCGGATCGGTTGCGCCAATGCCGACCAGCATCGATGCAAGGCTCCGGGTCAACAACAACGCCCCCATCATACCCAGCACGAGCCCGATGGCGACCACCTTCGCTCCGGCGGCGAGGACGAGCGCCAGCAATTGCCCGCGCTGTGCCCCAAGCGCGGCGCGTACGGCGAGCTCGCGTGTCCGCTGCGCGACAGCGAACGACAACACGCCGTAGATCCCGAGTGCAGCCAGGGCCAGAGCCAGTGACGCGAAGCCGGTGAGGAAGGACAGTATGAGGGTGCGAATGGAGAGGGTGTCGCGCAGGCGGTCATCGAGGGTTCGCAGGTCCACCGGGACCGAGGGATCGATCGCACGCGCGGCGGCCTTCATCGCGTGAAGGAACGTCGACGCACGCCGGTCTCCTCGCACGGCGACGGTCATGAAGTTCGCCCGCGCCGGCACCTGCCGGAAAGCCACGTACATCTCGGCGCGGGGCTGGCTTTCGAGTCCGTACGTTCGTACGTCGCCGACGACGCCGACGATCGTGAGCCAGGGCGCCGGGCCTCTGTTACCTCCGCCTTCCATGCTGCGTGCGCGCACCCGCTTGCCGATCGGATTTTGGCCCGGCCAATACGTGGCCGCCATCTTCTGGTTGATCACCGCCACGCGCGGCGTGCCGAGCCGATCCTGCGCGCGATCGAACGCGCGGCCGGCGACGATGGGGATCGCGAGCGTCTGAAAGAAGTCGTCGCTCACCGAGCGATAGACGGCGCCGGCGTCTTGCTCGTCGCGGCCTTCGATGTCGATGAAACCCTGTCCCGTGAGTCCAAGGGGAATGAAGTTGGTTGCGGCGACGTGCCGAACCCCGGGAATCGAGCGATACGATTCCATCAACGCGTCCCAATAGGCAAATCGTCGAGCGGTATCGCTCGCGAAGCGCGGTCCGGTGAGCGTGATCTCGGCCGTCGCGACGTTGGTGTCGAACCCAAGGCCGCGGCCGAGCAGCGAGCGGAAGCTGCGGATGAGAAGCCCCGCGCCGATGAGGAGAAGCAGGGCCAGCGCGATCTCGCCGATTACCAGCGTCGCTCCAGCCAGCCGGCGTCCGCCGCGCGCCGTCGTTCGCCCGCCGGACGCGAGCACATTGCGAAGAGGCGCGCGCGTCGTACGGAGTGCCGGCAGCACCCCGGCGAGCGTTCCCGCAGCGAGCGACGCGAAAACGGCAAAGGCGAGCACCCCGCCGTCGAGGGAAACCTCGTTGGCGCGCGGGATGTCTCCTCCCCATCGCGCCAGGATACCGCGAACGGCGGCCCAGGCGAGGAAGAGCCCGAGCCCGCCGGCGGCGAGGCCTTGGGCCACCTGCTCGACGAGCAGCTGTTGCACCAATCGCGCGCGTCCTGCGCCGAGCGAGGCGCGCACCGCCATCTCGCGCGTGCGCGTCGCGCCGCGCGCCAGGCTCGCGGCCGCGACGTTCGCGCAGACGATGAGCAACACGAACACGACGACGCCCATCAGCAATTTCAAATACCCGGACGCGTCGCCGCTCACGTACTCGGTCAGCGGAGCCGCCGTCGCCCCGTAGTCATAGATCGCCGACGGATCCGCGGCGCGAATGCCCCGGGCGATCGTCGACACCTCGGCCGTCGCCTGTGCTGCGGTCGCGCCGGGGCTGAGACGGGCAATCTGGTAGTAGTTGAGGTCAACCCGGACGGGGTCGCTGGAGGACGAAAACGCGAGCGGGAACCACGCGTCGGTGCCGGCGGGAAATTCCTCGCCAGGGGCGAGGACCCCAACCACCGCGTAGGTCTGCGTTGCCGTGCGCAGCGCCGCCTGACCGATGCGCTGCCGGTCGAACAAGGTGTTCCACAGGCGCTCTGAGATCACGACTTCCGGCGTCCGCACCTGCGCCTCTCGCTCCGTGAACGCGCGGCCGGCGACGAAGCGAGGTCGCAGCACGTCGAAGTAGTTCCCGGAAACATCTTCAGCATCGATGCGGATGGCGCTGTCCGGGGTGACCACAGTCCGCCGGTAGGGAAAGCTACGAATCGCGCTCCCCTCGAAGCTCTTGGCTCTGCGCCAGTCGAGCCAATCGGCCGACGACACCAGCTCGACTGGGGCGCCGTTGGACGCGCCGCCGAATACCGCAACCAACCGGTCCGGCCGGGGGAAGGGCAATGGTTGCAGCAGCACGTGGTCGACCAACGTGAACATCGCCGTCGCCGAGCCGATCCCGATCGCCAGCGCGCCCACGGCCAGCGCGGTGAATCCCGGCGCGCGCCGCGCCTGGCGCACCGCATAGCGGGCGTCGGCGTAGAGCGCACCGATGCGGTGGCGCTGGCGCAGCGCAGCGTCTCGGTGACGCGCCGCGGCGTGGAGCTTGGTGCGCGCGGCGTCGATGTCGCCGAACCGACGGAGCGCCTCGGCGCGAGCATCGGCCGGAGAACGGCCGGCGGCCACGAGGTCGGCCGTCCGCATCGCGAGGTGGCTCTCGATCTCGAGATCCATTTCGGCGGCGCTGCGGCGACGTCCGCCGAGGCGGAGGTCGAACAGGCGACGATAGACCGGCTTGCGGCTCATGGCGCGCCCTCCGTTCAGGCGGTGCGGCTCGACAGCGAAAGAATCGTCGTTACGGACTTGGTATAGCGCATCCAGACGTCGGCCTCCGTGCGCAGGCGCTGCCGGCCGGCCGCGGTGAGCTTGTAGTAGCGGGCGCGCCGGTTGTGCTCCGTCGTCCCCCACTCGGCGGCAAGCCAGCCGCGCCCTTCCATGCGCTGGAGCGCCTGATACAGCGCGCTGTCGTCGACGCCGAGCGTGCCGCGCGAGCGCTGCTCGAGCCAGGTCGCGACGGCGTAGCCGTGCATCGGTCCCCAGCTCAGCGTCTTGAGGATGAGGAGGTCGAGCGTGCCTTTGAGCAGCGGCAACGAGTCGTCTGTAGCCACAGGACGTTCCCCGTGAGTGCTAAGGTAACGTTACGATGAGCCACCGCAGGCGGGCTGTCAAGTGCGGCGTTGGCGTGATGCGTGGAGCCGGCGCCGTGACCCGCGTTCCCGGAAGCTCCACGCCGCGTTAGCTTCGAGCCTCGCGCCTCGCGGTTCAGCGCCGCCGTCCCACGCCAACGCTCCACGTTCCGCGCACCATGCCAACACTCGACGAGCTGTTCTCCGCATCTCGCGCGGGTGACGCGCTCGCTGCGCAACGCCTCCTCGAACAGGCGCCGCAGCTGGCGACGGCGCGCGGGCGTCATCCAGCCTGGGGGGGCGAACCCACTGCGCTCCACGTCGCCGTCGAGAACGAGCGCATCGACATCGTGCGCCTGCTCCTCGATGCCGGCGCCGATCCCAATCCGCCGAGTGACGGCTACGACGGCTGGACCCCGCTCCTCATCGCCGCCACGCGCGGCGTGGCGCCGATTGTCCAACTGCTGCTCGCGCGCGGGGCGCGCGTCGGCGCATGGGAGGCGGCGGCGCTGGGCGACGTCGTCAAGCTCGCCGCGTTGCTCGACGAGACGCCCGCCCTCGCCTTGGCGCGCGGACCCAACGACGCGCCGCCCCTGCATTTCGCCGCCACCGTCGGCGTCGCCCGCTTTCTGATCGAGCGCGGCGCGCCGGTCGGCGCGCTCGACAAGCACGAGTCGACTGCAGCGCGTGCCGCAGCGTACTCGCGCTCGAGACGCGCCGTGGGACAATTCCTGATACGCGAAACCGGCGAGCGCGATGCCTGGCTCCTCGCGGCGGTCGACGACGTCGACGGATTGGCCGAGCTGAACGCCGCCGGCGTCGACGTGTGCACGGCGTATCGCGACGGGATCAATCCGGCGAGCGGATTCGGCGAATCGCCGCTCCATACGGCAGCGGCCCTCGGCAATGTCGCCACGGTCGAATTTCTCGTGCGCCTCGGCGCTCATCCCGACGGCGGATCGCGCGACGCCACGCCGCTCCACTACGCCGCCAAGCTCGGCTCCCGCGAGATGGTCGATGCGCTGCTCGCCGCCGGCGCCGATCCGCGCCGGCGCGACACCGAGCATCGCGCCACCGCGGCCGACTGGGCCCGCTTCTTTGGGAACTTTCAGCTCGCGGCGTACCTTGAAGAGATCGAAGGCTGACTTCACGAGGAGACCCGCCGATGTCGTCCACACCGCCGCCGCGCAGCACCCGCTCCACGCTGAGCCGCCGCGAATTCGTCGCGGCCGCATCGCTCATCCCGATCGCCGTCCTCTGGCGCCACGAGCAGGCGCGCGGCCGGCTCGTGCCGTCCATCCCGGGCGACGTCACGATCGTCGAGTTCGGCGCCGACGGCCGCCGCGTCGGCGCGTCGCGGCTCGCCAAAGTCGTGAAAAGTGAAGCCGAGTGGCGGGCGCAGCTCTCGCCGATCTCGTTCCACATCGCGCGCGAGGCGGGCACGGAACGCCCGTTCACCGGTGCGTACTGGAATCTTCACGACAAGGGTTTGTTCCGCTGCGTCTGCTGCGACACCGCGCTGTTCAGCTCCGCGGCCAAGTTCGATTCGGGCACCGGCTGGCCGAGCTACTGGCAGCCGATCGCCGAGGAGAACGTGCACCATGGCGCGCCGAGCAGCGGCTACGAGTCGAGCGAGGTGACCTGCCGGCGCTGCGACGCCCACCTGGGCGACCTGTTCGACGACGGCCCGAAACCGACCGGGCTCCGCTACTGCATCGATTCGGCGGCGCTCCGGTTCGTGAAATTCTCATAAGCGTTTTCATACGGCGTCGCCGCGTCCGCCGCACGGCGGGCTCGGCGGCGCGGCCCGCGGCACGAGGCGTGCGGCTCGGGAGCACCGTGTCCGTCGACGCGCACGTCACTCGGGCGTGCGGCCGGCAGCCCCAGCCGTGAGGAAAACGACTATGGCGAACGACCAGCAGCACTTCGATTGTCAGGAATGCGGCGCGCATTTCCATTCGCGCGAAGAGCTCGACCGTCACAACGCGCAGAAGCACGGCGAAACGCAACGGTCCGGCTCGTCCAGCTCGCAGCAGAACTCGTCGGCCTCGGGGATCAACAACCGCGATCTGCAGCGGTAGCGGTCGTACCGAGCGTGTGGAGTGAGAGCGGCCCGCATCGATGCGGGCCGCTTTTTTCTATTCCCAGGAAGCGCCGCCGTGCGTCCGTCGGCTCCCATCGGTCGGGCAGGGCTGGACGAAGTCAGCGTGCGGGGCCAACGTAGGCGCCGGCATCCGCGTACCTGTTTCGACCCGCGGCCGCCCTCGCGAGCACGCGACGACTCACCCCGACTTCTCCCGCCCTCGTGCCGCCGTCGACCAGGAAGCCGCGCCGCGTCGCGACGTACTCGCTCGAACCTCCCGCCGCGATTTCGCCAAACCAGTCGCGGCTCCTGCCGCTGCTCGTGCTGTTGTTCATCGGCAGCGGCTGCGCGGCGCTGATCTACGAGATCGTCTGGTTCCAGCTTCTCAGTCTCATCATCGGTTCTTCCGCCGTGTCGCTCGGGGTGCTGCTGGGCACGTTCATGGGCGGCATGTGCCTCGGCAGCCTGTTCTTCTCGCGGTTCGTTTCGCCGAGCGAACACCCGCTCCGCGTGTACGCGCGGCTCGAGGTTGGCGTCGGCGTGTTCGGGCTGTTCGTGCTCTGGGGGCTGCCGTATGCCGGCGGGCTCTACTTCGCGATCGCGCTGCACGGCATGGCCGATCTGCTGCTGCGCGGTTTGTTCTGCGCGATCTGCCTGCTGCCGCCGACGCTGCTCATGGGCGCCACGCTCCCGGCGATCTCGCGCTGGGTCAAGACGACACCAGACGGCGTGGCCTGGCTCGGATTCTTCTACGGCGGCAACATTGCCGGCGCCGTGTTCGGCTGCCTGCTCGCGGGTTTCTATCTCTTGCGCGTGCACGACATGGCCGTGGCAACCTACGTCGCCGTCGCGATCGACGTCCTCGTCGGCCTCGCGAGCTTCGCCTTGGCGCGCGCAACGGCGTACACTCCCGAAGAAGACGCAACGGCCGCGGCCAACGATCGCGCCGACGGCGGCGCGTCTCGCCCGTTCGTCGCCCCGGGCACGTGGCCGGTGTACCTGTCGATCGCGCTCTCCGGCGCCACGGCGCTCGCCGCCGAGGCGGTCTGGACGCGCCTGCTCTCGCTTCTGCTCGGCGCGACGACGTACACCTTCTCGCTCATTCTCGCCGCGTTCCTGATCGGCCTCGGCATTGGCAGCAGCGCGGGGTCGGCGATTTCGAAATCTGTGAAGAACGCGGCATTTGCCCTCGCTGTCTGCCAACTGCTGCTCACGGTGTGCATCGCCTGGGCGGCGTACTCGATGACGAATTTTCTGCCCTACTGGCCGATCAGCCCAAATCTCTCGGCAACGCCGCTCTTCACGTTCCAGATCGACTTCGTGCGCTGCTTGTGGGTCGTGCTGCCGGCGGCGTGTGTGTGGGGTGCGAGCTTCCCGCTCGCTCTCGCTGCGGTCGGATCGGCAGAGCGCGACCCGGCGCGGCTCGTCGGCACGGTGTACGCGGCGAACACCGTCGGCGGTATCGTCGGTGCGCTGCTCGGTAGCTTGCTCATCATCGCCTGGCTCGGCACACAGGTGTCGGAGCGCGTGCTGATCGTCACGGCGGGCGCGAGCGCGATCGTCGCGTCCGTGCCGTTGCTCGTGCGACTGGGCAGCGCGCGCGTGATCCGGGGGTTGTCCTGGGGTCTGGCTGTAGGCGCGATCACGGCGGTGAGCGCGGTGATCGTTCCGGCGGTGCCGGGGCTGCTCGTCGGTTACGGGCGCTGGTTCGCGACGCGTCTCGACAACGCGAACGACTTCATCTATGTCGGCGAAGGGATGACGGCGTCGGTGGCCGTATCACAGTTGTCGAATGGTGTGCTCAACTATCACAACGCCGGAAAGGTGCAGGCGTCGAGCGAGCCGCAGGACATGCGGCTCCAGCGCATGCTCGGGCACCTCACGACGCTGCTCCCGCCGCACCCCGCGTCGGTCCTCGTGATCGGCTGCGGCGCGGGGGTCACGGCAGGCGCGGTGAGCATCGATCCGCTGCTCGAGAGCGAGACGATCGCCGAGATCGAGCCGCTCGTGCCGAAGGTGGTGTCGAAGTATTTCGGCGCGCACAACTTCAATGTCGTGTCGAACCCGAGGGTGCACGTCGAGATCGACGATGCGCGGCACTTCATTCTCACGACGAAGCAGAAGTTCGACGCGGTGACGTCCGATCCACTCGACCCGTGGGTGAAGGGCGCGGCGACGCTGTACACGGAGGAATTCTTCGACGTCGTGAAGCGGCACCTGAATCCGGGCGGCGTCGTGACGCTGTTCGTGCAGCTCTACGAGAGCAACACGGCGGCGGTGAAGAGCGAGGTCGCGACCTTCTTCCAGGCCTTCCCGAACGGTGTGGTGTTCGGCAATACCAACAACGGCGGCGGCTACGATCTCGTGCTCGTCGGGCAGCTGGGCACGATGCGGATCGACGTCGACGCGATCGAGCAGCGGCTGGCGAGCCCGCAGTACGCGCCGGTCGCGGCGTCGCTGCACGAGATCGGCTTCGATTCGGCGACGCAGCTCTTCGCGACCTTCGCCGGCGACGAGCCGATGCTGCGCCCGTGGCTCGCCGATGCGCAGATCAACCACGATCGCAATCTGCGGTTGCAGTTCCTGGCCGGGCTCGGGCTCAACGTGTACGATCAGGCGGGCATTTACAGTCAGATGCTGCAGTATCGGCGGTATCCGGAGCAATTGTTCGTCGGCTCCCCCGCTCGGCTGGCGCAGATTCGGATGGCGACCGGCGGGTACTGAACGGCTCTCGAGCTCCGTGGAACAACCGCTCGGGACGTCCCACCGACAACAGCGGGAATACGGATTCAACGGCTACCCGCACGGATCAAACGGATCGGTCGTACGGGCGCTCTCGTGCGACGTGCCGGAATCCAAAAGCGCCGGGGTCGTACGCGTGACTATCGCGGCGACTCCGCCATCGAGTCGGCGTGGCGGTGCACCATCTTCCAATCGCCGCTCTCGCGCCGAAAGATCTCCGTCACTCGCAGATTCATCGGAACCGCATCGGCTTTGCCGCGCATGCGAGCCTCGCCTTTCATGAAGCCAGCCCAGTAGGCTATCCCATCGCTCGCCGCCATCTGTAGAATCTCGAACTCGAAGTGGCTCCCGCGCTCGAAGATGTTGGCGTCCGATTCGTACCGTGACGCGACCTCCTTCGTGCCGGTCGTGAATCCTCCGCGCGGCGGAAAGAAGGTCGCGAGGCACTCGCGTGCGACCACATGGCTCAGCGGTTCGGCGTCGCCCTGCACGTATGCGTCCGAGGCGGCTTCGCGGCGCTTCATGAATTGCTGAAAGTCCTGGAGGTCGTTGCTCAAGATAGTCTCCGCGGGAGAGGTGGACGGGCAACCCAGCGCCCAACTGGCCTGGCTGTCGACGCAGGCTTTGGACCGCGCGAGCCGGAGCCGATCAGCGCGACTTGTCGCGTCCGCTCGCCACCCGCGGCGCTAGCTTCCGGGCGTGACACTCAGCGCGCCGCCAGAGCAATCTCTCATCCGGCACCGGACGCCGGAGTTCCGCCGCGCCAACCTCGCCCTCTTCACCGGCGGCTTCGCCACCTTCGCGCTCCTCTACTGCGTTCAGCCGCTTCTGCCGGTCTTCGCGCGCGACTTTCAGGTCAGCGCGGCGCGGAGCAGCCTCGCGCTCTCGCTGACCACTGCGCTCCTCGCGCCGGCGATGATCGTCGCCGGAATCTTCTCCGAGGTGCGTGGCCGCAAGACGATCATGGTCTGGTCGCTGTTCGCCTCGGCGCTGCTCACCCTCGCCAGCGCTTTCGTCACCGACTGGCGCGGCATGCTCGTCATTCGCGCCGCGGTGGGAATCAGCTTCGCCGGCCTTCCCGCCATCTCGATGACCTACGTGAGCGAGGAGATCCATCCGGGTTCGGTGGGCCTCGCGATGGGATTGTTGATCGCCGGCAACGGACTCGGCGGCATGACCGGGCGCCTGCTCGCGTCGTACGTCGCTGACCTGTTCTCCTGGCGCTGGGCGGTCGGCTTGATCGGGTTCGTTGGGCTGGTCGCGACGTACGTCTTCTGGCGAACGCTTCCGCCGTCCCGCCATTTCGTGTCGCGCGCACCGCGGCTCCAGCAGATCGCGCTCGATTTCGCCGCGCAGCTGCGCGATGCGCGGCTCATCGCGCTCTACGCCGTCGGGTTTCTGCTGATGGGCGCGCTGGTCGCGTCGTACAACTACGTCACCTACCATCTGCTCGACGCGCCGTATGCATTGAGTCAATCCGGCGCCGGCTCAATCTTCGTGGTCTACCTCAGCGGCATCTTCGCCTCGGCGT
>DATNAT010000136.1:0-26500 GCA_035572355.1 Gemmatimonadaceae bacterium | reverse complement strand
GAGCGAGATCAAACAATTTCCGCTTGGTGTATGCGCAGTCGCAGTCTCCGAGCAGGCATCCGATCGCGTTGCCGTGCTCGTCGAATGAGTGTTCGCAGTTCGGACACTCGGCAACGTGTAAGTCGGACTTACAGGTTGGTATTTGCTCGCTGGGCCCCGCCGCGAGGGCGAGCGGGGAGGGGTCAGGCGTGTTCATACGATGCTCGCTGTGGTTGGAATCGATCGCGTCTCGAACGAATCGCCGAACACCGCGCACACCCACTCGTAAGCCTGCCGCACATGCGCGGCGGGAATCGACGTCGAGCCGGCGAGTAGGACGGTCCACTGGTCCGCGAATCTGTCATACGGATCGCGGTCGAAGGTGATCCGCGACATGGTGCAGGGGTCGACGAACGTGACCGTGCCTTCCGCCACGGCGGTCTCGTAGGGGATGCCGCACAGCCCGACCTCGGCGGGAAGCGTCGGGATCGGCTCGCCGTACCAACGGTGCTGCCAGAGCGCGTCGAAACGGTCGGGATGCCGCGCGCCGTGGCAGACGTTCACGTGCGTGAACGAGCACCAGCCGACGCGATGGAGCGCCCACGCGAATGGTGATGCCAGAACCCAGAATGCTCGTTTCGTGCTCATCAGCTCATCGCTCTAGAGTGGGGGAGACGGACGTGGGGTCAGCGGGACGGATGAACGCGACGACGACGCTTCGCTGCTCCGCGTTGAGGTCGGTTGTGCGCAGGACGTTGTACCGGCCGCGCGCTGCCCAACGGTCGAGAATCGCGTACTCACGGCGGAATCGAGTCGCAGACTTCCTCGCCCTCGCCTGCGCCAGCGCGAACGCCGTATCACGCTTCGCATTCTGGTCGCGCAAAGAATCTTTCATTCGCTCACCGGCGCTCGGCGCCTGGAGGGGGAGAAGAAGGTTCAGGCGGATGGTCGATGTAGAATCGGCCGTCGAGATACCTGGCGCGCATTGATTCGTTCAGCATCGCGTTCGACAACCCGACGCGCCGCACGACCGAAACGGGTAGCTCGGCGCGATGCGCGACAGTGACAACGTGGAACGACTGAAGAACGTTCCCCATCTCCGCGTGGAGATTGCGCAGCGCCGCATCGATGCAAGCCCAGCGCTCACGCCACCGAACGGCCGTCATCGCTCAGCCCTCCACGGTTACGAGCGTGGATCGTAACCGCCGAGCCGCATCACGAAGCGCGCGACATTCGCTCGGGGAGTGATCAAAGGCCCCGTCGACCGCCCGCGTGGACAGGTCGTCGAGAATCGCATTGGCGTCGTTGCGTGACGCGATATAACGGCTGCCGCGCACATGCTTCAGCGTCGGATACGTTTGCTGGGCAAACGCCCAATCGTCGAGCCCGAGCAGGAAGTACGGGCGGAGTCCAAGCCCAAACTGCACCCATTGCGTAGTCGCTGCCATCATTCTGTCCTGTTGTGGTACGTCAGAAGTATAGTCTAGCCTATAACACTTGTCAAGGGGGATATTATCGGCTATGCTATAGCCATGTTCTATTGGCGTGTGGCCGAGCGGGTCGCGGACCGGGGTTGGGCCAACGCCCGCCAGTTCGCCAAGGGGGCGGGCATCAGCTATCCCGTCGCCTGGCAAATCCTGCTCGGCGGTCCCATCGGGCGCATCGACTGCGTGACCCTGGACCGCCTGGCCCGCGTGTTCGACTGCTCGCCGTGGGAACTGCTCGAATACCGCCGCGAATAGCATCGGCATCCCTACCCGTCTCCCCGGTACGGCCGGAGTGCGTTCATGAGCGCACCCCGCGCTTCACCGCGAGCTTCTTCCCGCGTCCGCACGCTCGGCCACCGCGCGACTCGGCCGTGATGCGGTCCAACTCCGCCCGTGCGGCTGCGATCTGCGCGTCACTTGCGAGCTCGCCCCGACGGCGACGCCTCGCGATCGACTTCGCCATCTCTTTGCGAAAGAGCTTCGCCGCCCGCCCGCCGGCTTTGGCGGATGCGGCACGCACCGCGGCGGCGCGTTCGGCGATGCCAGGATCGACCGGCGCGGCGAACGACTGACCGTGCGGCGTCGGTGGTTTCCGAGGTTTCCGATCGCGCGCGGCTTGGCTGCGTGTCGGTTTGACGCGGGTGATCATCGTCGTCATCGGGGCGACTCCCGAAGCAGCACGCTCGACGCGATCGATACGAGCGCGTCCAAGTCGTCGACGTCGAGCTTCGCGTCCAAGAACCGCCGTCCACGGGCAAAGCGGAGCGCATCGGTCGCGCGCGCGATGATGGCGGCGGCGTCGATCGGCTCGACGCGGTCGACGGATTCGACGAACGCGGTGGCGCGGGACTCGGCGATCATGGCGTGACCTCTGGTGAAGGTGCGATGGCGGGCGCGTCGGACTTCCCAAACCGCATCGTCACGCCATCGAACACGAACGCGATCCGCCGCGTGCCGCGCGTCCGATGACACACCGGCGCGCGCCGTTCGTGGCCCCGCGCGATCGCGGTCTCGATCGTGTCGAGCGTCGTGTCGTCGAGCCGCGGCAAGAGGCCGGTCTCTTTGCAGGCGGGACACGACCAGCGCACGTGGAGCTGTGCCCGAGGTTCGCGACGCGTCGGCGAAACGCCGCAGGGTTCGACCGGGTTCGACGCCTTTGACTCCGCGCCGGCAAGGTGATCAGTCCGCGGCATGGGCATACGCTCCGCGTTCGCTGTGTGAGGAATCATCGAATCGCCGTTGATCGTCGAGGCGCGCCTGTCGGCCCAAGTCGCGACGCTCACACGGCGGACAGTGGACCGGAATCCAGAGCCCAGGTACTTGCGCCGTCAGGAGTTCCGCCGCGCGCCGGCTGTGGCCCTCGACGATGCGCATGAAGCGCTCGGAGAGGACGTGCTGTGTGAAGCGACGGCCGCATTCGCAGACGGTCTCGCGTTCGACGAGCGTGCCATCGGACCGCCGCCCGAACGTCGGATCGTGCGTGATCGCCTCGGCAACGCTCGTGGGCTGGCGGTCGAACGAGGACTGGCGAGCGTGATCTTCAAGCGGCGACATGCGCAGCTCCTAAGGCGGTGACGAAGTCACGAAGGACGAAGCCGATCTGGTCGCCCGTCGCGTTGAGGATGCGATCCGCGCCGCCGATCGCGTCGTATGCCGCGACGACATCGGGGCCGAGCGATTCAACCTCGGCGCGGGGAATGAATCGGCGGACGGCTTGGCCCGGCTGCTGGCTCTCGCGAATGAGGCCGCGAATCTTCCCGAAGAGGAGCGCGGCCTGGCCGTTCTCGGTGCTAGCGGCTTTGCTCGCGTCTCGCGAACTGGCGGAGCGGCGCGAACCGATCGGCGTCGGCGTGCGTGCGGACTCAGGAAGTTCGGCGGGCGCCGGCAACCGCTCCGCCGCGGCCCGGTCCTGCTCGAGCATCCACCGATCGCGCACGGCGGCGACGAAGTAGCGGACGCTCTGCGGGGGCTGCTCGAGCGTGAGCCCAGCCGCGAGCGCGTAGATCGCGTCGCGCGCGAAGAGAATCGGCACGCCAGCGGCGGCGATTTCTTCGGCGGCTCGGAGCGATCCGGCGGAGCTGTGTCGGAGGGGGCGGGTCTGCTCCCCGTACCGGGCGGTGATGCCGAGGTTGGCCGCCGACGTGAGGATCACAGCCGCATCCGCGGGTGTGGCGACGGTGATGCCGGACAGCGCCGGCTCGTCGCTTCTCGCTTCACGTGCTTCAACGCGTTCGCGTGCACCAACAGCAACAGCAGTAGTTCTGTCTACGTCAGACGTTTGTTGTTTGTTGTTTGTTGTGCTTCGAAGGGTGTCCGAACCCCCATCGAAGGGCCTTGCAAGGGGCATCGAAGGCCCTTGCGGCAGACCGAACCACTCGGCGTAGTACGAGCGGAACTCCGTAACTAACGGCGAGTCCGGCAGTTCCGCGATCTTGCGACGAACGTACGTGCGGTGCTTGGAGTCGTCGGGCGACAGCGCCGGATGGAACCGGAGACCGTTGACGATCCAAAACACGTTGCTCGATCGGCGGACCCACAGCGGGGTCAACTCGAGCGCAGCGGCTTCGAGCTCGGGCAGCGTGCAGTTCACGCGCGTCGCCAGGACGCGCGGATTCATCGACCCAATGCCGATGCTTGGCAGGGTCATCTTGAGCGTGTACCATGCGGCCTTGGCGAGCGGCGTCGTCACGATGAACGCGTCGTCGTCTGGCAGCGTCGTGTAGATCGAGCGATACTCGCCGCGAGTGCTTTTCACGGCACGCACGCCAAGAGCGGCGCGAGCTTGCCGCACGATGAGTAGAGCATCACGGTCTCGGGGCCGAATTCGCCGGCAAGGGATGCACGTGGTCGACGTGGAGCTCGACGCTCGGCGCACTGCGCCCGCAGTAGCGACACGTGAAGTGATCGCGCACGAGGATCTTGAAACGCGCAGTCTTCGAGAGACTCATGTTCGCGCCTCACGATCGGCGAGTGTGATCGCGTCGCTCTGTTGGCGCTGCCAATCTTCGGCGAGCACGTCGCCGGCGTGGGTGAGGTCAGCCATGCGCAGCGCCGAAATTGAGCGTTCCCTGCCGAAGACGCTCGGCTGCGACTTCGCACTGCTGTTCGCGGATCTCGATGCCGATCGCGCGGCGACCCAGCGCCTTCGCGGCAATCAGGTCAGTGCCCGCGCCAGCGAAGCACGACAGCACAACACCATCGGGAGGGCAGGAGTGTTCGATCAACGGAGAGACGATCGCGAGCGGCTTCTGTGTTTCGTTCTGCGCCCGGCCGTGCTCCGAGCGGGCATAGATGACGCTGCGCTGGAGACGGGGGCCGCCGTCTTCGCTCGTGTACATATGGCCGCCGATCGGGGACCACTGCGGCGGCTTGTCCTTCCGTCGAATCGTTCGCTTGGTCGGATCGGCGGTGTAAACAGCCGCTGAGTACACGTCGCGCCAAGCGCCGCGATACCACTGCGCCGCCGCGAGGAGATCGGCCTTCGAAACACCGTCTAGGATCGACGGCTCACCCCAATTGACGGCAGGGAAGGCGACGAACCCAAAGGTTCGGCACTTGGCGCAGAAGAAGTAGAGGCGGCGCGCGAGAGCGTGCGGGCCGTAAACCTCGCTCCAGTGGAGCGTTGGAGCCGTGCACCCGCACGCCGATGCCGTGGATTCCGACACGAGCGCAACCGGAATGACGCGCACGTCGAAGCGCTCCATGGCGGAACTACCAGCGGCACTATTGAGGCTGTCGCACGCTGCTTTTTCGTGGCGCTCGCTAGCGCACCCTATATAGGAGGTTGTAGCGTTCTCAGAGGGAGAAACAGGGCGGTCCCATTTCTCATAATGCCGGGGTCGTGGGTTCGAGTCCCACCCCTGCTATTCGCAAATCGTCAATGTCACCCGTACAGCACCCGATCACCGGCCGGTCGCTCTCGTTCGTCCTCGCTGACGAAATGAAGCTCCTGTCCGACGAACTGCAGCGCATGCCGGCGCGTGTCGGGCGAACGCTCGTCAAAGACGGCCGCCTGCGCGTCACGCTCGTCGGTGTGAAGGCCGGCCAAGGTCTGCCCGAGCACGTCGCCGAAGGGCCGGTGACAATCCACGTGCTCGAGGGCGCGATGGATGTCGAGGCGGTCGGCAAACAGTGGCCGCTGGCAGCCGGCGGCTTGCTCGCGCTCGACGGGGGCGTGACCCACTCGGTCCTGTCGCGCGATGGCGCGATCTTTCTGCTCACGGTGATGCAGCCCGAGCGCGGCGCGCCGAGCGCGACCTGATCGCGCGAGCTCCGACGCTCGTCAGCGCACGCTGACGAGCGGGATGACGCGCCGGTGTCCGCCATTGTCGGACACATTGATGATGCCGAGCTGCGTGCCATGCAGCTCGCGCGCGTAGTTGAGGAGCCCGATCGTGAGGCCGTGCTGCGTCCCGTCGACGCGCGTCACGGCGCCGAGCGCTCCGCCGCGAAAATTGCCGTCATCAGCAATCTTGAAATAGCCGAGTGTGAGCGCGATGGCGTGCACGTCGGCGCCGCCCACGCCAAGTCCCCCGATCATGAGCCCGTCGAGCGTCGGTGCGCCGACCCCGACGCCGCCGATTCCGACGCCGTGCAGCCGGCCGCCCGCACCGACGCCCACCCCGCCGAGCATGAGGCCCGTCGCGTCGCCGCCCGCCCCCACGCCAATGCCGCCGATCCCGATTCCGCGGAACGATCTGCCGCCGCCTACCCCGATTCCGCCGATCGCCAGTCCCGTCGTACGTCCGCCGCTCCCGACACCAATTCCGGCAATGCTGATCCCGGTAACGTCCCCTCCGCTGCCGACGCCGATGCCGCCGATCTGAACGCCGCGGACCGATCCGCCGCTGCCCACGCCAATTCCACCCATAGTGAGGCCGACGACGCTCCCGCCCGATCCCACGCCAACGCCGCCGATGGCGATGCCGCGCAGCTCCTGTCCCGCGCCGACGCCAATTCCGCCGATCGCGATGCCGCGCAGCCGATGGTCGACGCCGACCCCGAACGCGCCCGCGCCGACGCCGTTGATGTCTCGCGCCCCGGTCACCGGAACGCCGAGCGCCAAGCCGTTCACGACGCCCTCGGCCGGTGAATACGGCGACCAGATCGTCACATTGACGCCGTTCACCCGACGCAGCTCGCGGTCGCGGAAGTTGATCCGGAGGCCGGTCATGCGCGCCTTGTCGCCGATCGCGATGCCGGCATCGTGCACGGTGAGGTCGATGACCTGGGCGCCGAGAGCGAGCGGGGCGCCGAGGGCGAAGAAGGGGACGAGACGGCGTCGGAACGAGATGAGCATGGTGGAAAGGGCGGACGAAAGGAGAAGAAGGGTCTCCCGATGAAAACGGCGCAACGCGGCGGGAAGATTCACCGATTCAGGCGCCGGCGCGACGGGCCTCGCCCGAGCGTGTAAGGAAATGGCCAACCGCGCGCCTGGGGTCTAGACGGTCGATAGCCATGGATATAGAGTGTCTATACCCACGCGATTCGCACGGCCGACCTCTCGCTGCGAGCGACGAATGACTCGATCCCAGCCCGCGCTGTCCCGCATCGAGGTGCTCCAGGGCACGCTCGACATGATCGTTCTTCAATCACTCGCCTGGGGGCCGCGCCACGGCTACGGGCTGGTGCAGCTCATTCGATCGAGCTCGCGCGGCGTGCTCCAGGTCGACGCCGGATCGCTCTACCCGGCCCTGCACCGGCTCGAGCGGCAGGGCGTGATCGAGGCGGAATGGTCCGTGTCCGAAAACCGCCAACGCGTTCGCGTCTATCGCCTCACGCGCAACGGCCGCAAGCGCCTCGCGGCGGAGCGCTCGCGGTGGGAGCAGATCTCGCGCGCCATTTCCGACCTATTCGTTCCGCCGGTCGTGGAGGAAACATGAGCGCGTTCTGGCGTAATCTCTGGCGGAGCCGCCGCACCCGCGAGTCGGATCTCGAGCGCGAGATCCATTCGCACCTCCAGATGGACGTCGCCGAGCGCACGGCGCGCGGCGAATCGCCCGGCGACGCCGCGCGTCATGCGGCGCGCGACTTCGGCAACCGTGTGACCGTGCGCGAAGTGACGAGCGACATGTGGAGCGGTGAAGCGATCCATCGAATCGTGCAGGACGCGCGGTACGCGATACGCAGTTTGGCTCGTGTGCCCGGGTACACGGCGGTCGCCGTTCTCACGCTTGCCCTCGGGATCGGCGCGAACACGGCGATCTTCAGCGTGCTGAACGGCGTGCTGCTTCAGCCGCTGCCCTATCCAAAGCCCGATCAGCTCATCTACGTCACGAGCCAATTTCCCAAGCTCGGCTTCGATCAGTTTCCAGTCGACGCCGCGGAGTTTCTCGAGTTCCGCGAGCGCGCTCGATCGTTCCAGGCCATTGGCGCGTACTCGGCTGGAGCGGTGAACGTCGGCGCCGACGCCGCGCCGCAGCGCGTCACGTCGGCCGTCGCATCATCCAGCTTGTTCAACGCGCTTGGCGTGGCGCCGATGCGCGGCACCGTGTTCACGGAAGAGGAGACGCTGCCCAACGCGGCGCCGGTCGCCGTGCTCTCTCGCGAGCTTTGGGAAAATGCGTTCGGCGGGCGCGACATCATCGGCCAGCAGATCGACGTCGACGGCGTCAAGCGCACCGTCGTCGGCATCATGCCGGCGGGATTCGACGTGCACGATCAGGGCGTGCGCATCTGGCTCCCGCTCACGCTCGATCCGTCGCAGCGGCAACAGTACCGCGGCGGGCACTTCCTGCTGCTCGTCGGCCGACTGAAGGACGGCGTGAGCCTGGCGCGCGCGCGCGGCGAGCTCGAGACGCTGCTCACCCAGTGGATCGCGGCGGATGGGGGAACGCCGGGCGCCGCGTTCGGCCAGCCGGGCGCCATACACGCGCCCGATCCCAAGAATCACCGCCTGCGCTACGACGGATTGCAGGCCGACATGGTCGGCAGCGTCGGCCGCGCGCTGTGGATTCTGCAGGTCGCCGTGGGCTTCGTGCTACTCATCGCATGCGCAAATCTCGCGAACCTGCTCTTGATGCGCGCCGAATCGCGCCACAAGGAGCTCGCCCTGCGCGCCGCACTCGGCGCCGGGCGCTGGCGGCTGATGCGCCAGTTCGTCGCCGAGAGTTTGGTGCTTTCGCTCGCCGGCGCGGCGGTCGGTGTGACGCTGGCGCACTTTGGTCTTCGCGCGCTGCTCACGACCGGCGCGGCGAGCATTCCGCGCGCCGCCGCGGTTGGAATCGACGCGCGAGTCCTCGGCTTCACGCTGGTGCTCGCGATCGGCACGGGAGTGGTCTTCGGGCTCGCGCCCGCGCTGCACCTGAGCGCGAACAGCGTCGGCCTTGCGCTGCGCGATGCGGGAAGTCGCACGACGAGCGTTGCGGCGCGCAGTCGCGTGCGCCGCGGCCTGGTCGTGGCCGAGCTGTCGCTCGCCGTGATGTTGGTGATCGGCGCCGGGCTGCTGCTCAAGAGCTTCTGGAATCTCATGCGCGTCGACGCGGGGTTCACGCGGGGTGACCTGACGACGTTCAGTCTGTCGCTGCCGCGCCGTGTTTACTCGGACAGCGTTCGCCGCGTGGCATTCTTCGATAAAGTGACGCACGAGCTGTCGGTGGTGCCGGGGGTGCAGGGCGCGGCGGCAATGACCGGGCTGCCGCCGCAGCGGCCGGTGAACGCCAACGACACGCAGTTCGACGGCTACACGCCGCAGCCGGACGGGCCGCCGAACAACGTGGACTACTACCAGTACGCGACGCCGAATTATTTCACGACGATGGGGATTCCGATCGTGAGCGGGCGAGGGTTCGGCCCGGCCGACGGCCCGTTGTCGCTCCCGGTGATGCTGATCAACGAGACGACGGCGCGACTTTACTATCCGCATCAAAATCCGATCGGACGGCGCATCAAGCCGGGCGGAGCGAAAAATTGGTTCACGATCATCGGGGTGGCGAAGGACGTGAAGCAGGGAGGCGTCGACTCGAAGACCGGTACGGAGATCTACATGGACTACGAGCAGGCGCCCGCGGCACTCGGGTTCGCGCCGGCGAGCCTGAACGTGGTCGTTCGATCGACGCTCGGAAAAGCGGTGCTCGCCCCAGTCATTCGGCGCATCGCGCACGCTGCTGATCCATCGGTGCCGGTGGTCGGGCTGCGCAGCATGGACGAGGTGTTTCAGGATTCTGTGGCGCGGCAGCGCTTCCTCGCCACGCTGCTCGGCGTGTTCGCAACGGTGGCGCTGCTGCTGTCGGCGATCGGCACGTACGGCGTGCTCGCCTACGCGGTCACGGAGCGGCGCCGGGAAGTGGGCATTCGCATGGCACTCGGTGCATCGGAGCGCGGCGTGTTGTTGATGGTGCTGCGCCAGGGAATGACGCTCGCGGTCGTCGGCGTCATCGTTGGGGTAGCTGGCGCAGCGGCGCTTACGCGGCTGGCGACGACGCTGCTGTTTGGCGTGAAGCCGGCCGATCCGGCGACCTTTGTCGCCGTGTCGGCGTTCATGCTCACCGTGGCCGCGGCGGCATCGCTGATACCGGCGCGCCGGGCAACGCGCGTCGATCCGCTGGTGGCATTGCGCACCGATTGAGGGGCCGGTGACGCACGTCGCGTGGCGCCGGAGCGCTGACCGCATAGATTCGGCGGGCATCGCCCTCAACCCGGAGCGGAGCCATGTGGCAGGATTTCAAAGCGTTCATCATGCGCGGCAACGTGCTCGATCTCGCTGTCGCGGTCGTGATCGGCGCGGCATTTGGCGCGGTCGTGAAGTCGCTCGTCGACGACGTGATCATGCCGCCGTTGGGCCTCGCCCTCGGCCACGTCGACTTTTCGAACTTCTATATCCTGCTCAAGGCGGGAGCGACGAATCCGGGCCCGTACGCCAGCCTCGCCGCCGCGAAGGCTGCCGGCGCGGTCACGATCAGCTACGGCCTGTTCCTCAACACCATATTCTCGTTTCTGATCGTGGCGCTCGCCGTGTTCATGGTCGTTCGCGTGGCGAGCAAGATGTATCGCAAGCCCGCCCCGCCGGCGCCGAACACCAAGCCCTGCCCGCAGTGCGCCACGCAGATACCGCTGGCCGCGCGGCGGTGCCCGAACTGCACGTCCGAGCTCGGCGCGCCGGCTATGGCGTGATTGCGGGGCTCACGAGACGTAGACGACTTCGCCTTCGGCGTCGATGCCCATCTCGTGTTCCATGCCGCAGACGCCGCACACCTTCGTTGCGATCCACGCCACGGATAGATCGTTGCGCTCGTCGGCCCTGGCCGCTCGCACTTTCATTTTCTTGTAGCTGTACTCGCCGCAATTCTCGCAGGCGTGGGCTTTGGCGATTCGTTCCGCCCGTTCCTTGGTGATCTTGGCCAAGATCAGCGGCCGTCAGGAGTCGAACCACCGCTCGCGCCGCCGCCCGCGGTGATCGACGAGCGCGGCAGACCGTAGCCCGCGCCAGGTGCCCGAGCCGCGGCCGGCTCGGGCGCCGAACCCGCGTTGGGATCGCGCGCCAGCAGGGTGCGAATCCCGCCGAGTGCGCCCATCACGCCCGAGGCCTCGGACGGAAGGAAGATCGTCGAGCCCTTGCCCTGGGCGAGCTGGGGCAGCGCCTCGAGGTATTTCATGCCGAGCAGGTACATCGCGGCGTCGCCATCAGGCAGCGATGAGGCGATTCGCTGGATCGCCTGCGCCTCCGCGTCGGCCATCGCCAGGCGCGCCTCGGCTAGCCCCTTGGCGCGGAGCACGGCGGCCTCGGCTTCGCCCTGGGCGCGGCTCACCTGCGACTGCTGCACGCCCTCCGCCTCGAGAATGGCGGCGCGCTTGGACGCTTCGGCGTTGGTGACGGCGGCTCGTCGCTCGCGCTCGGCGCGCATCTGGAGCTCCATCGATTGCTGTATGTCCTTCGGCGGCTCGATCGCCTGCAGCTCGACGCGCGTGACGTCGACGCCCCAGCCGATCGATGCCTCCTCGATCACCTCGCGCATCCGCTTGTTGATCATGTCGCGGCTGGCCAGTGTCTGATCGAGCTCGATGTCGCCGACGATGTTGCGGAGCGTGGTTCGCGTGAGCGTTTCGAGGGCGAAGGGGAGATTCTGAATGGCGTACGCAGCCTTCTGCGGATCAGCGATGCGGTAGTAGAGCACCGCGTCGATGTCGATCGTGACGTTGTCCTTGGTGATGACGGGCTGGCTCGGGAAGCTGAGCACCTGTTCGCGCAGATCGATGCGCGCGGTGGAACCCGAGGTTACGCGCTTGACGCCGCCCGGGTCGGCCTCGAAGTAGCGGACGTCGATCGTGCGGGGACGTTCCATCCATGGGATGAGCACGTTGAGCCCCGAGCGGCAGACGCGATTGAAGCGGCCCCATCGTTCGATCACCATGACCTCCGCCTGGCCGATGATCTTGACGGAGCTCGTGAAGAGCATGACGCCGACGATCACGATGACGGCGAGGATGACGATTCCGACCATTCGGATGGGCTCCGCCGATGAGGATGCCTGATAGTATGCGATGGGCAGGCGGCGGACCAGGGAATCAGGGCGGCGGCCCGCCCGTGCGCGGCGCATATTCCGGCGCGCCCTTCCTTCTTTCACTTCGTGCACGCCATGACCACACGCGATCTCCAAGTCGGGACAGCCATCGCCCGTCGCGGCGAGAAAATCTCCGGCTTCATCGAAGTCGACGACGCTGCCGACCCCGGCGCGCGCATTCCGATCACCGTCGTCGCCGGTGCGGCCGGCGACGGGCCAGTGCTCGCGCTCGTCGCCGGAACGCACGGCTCCGAGCCGTCGCCGATCGTCGCACTGCAGCGGGTGCGCGCCGAGCTCGACCCCGGCGCGTTGAGCGGCACGGTGATCATGGTGCACGTTGCCAACGTGCCGTCGTTCGTGCATCGAACCATTTACCGCGGGCCGTGGGATCAGAAAAATCTCAACCGCGTCTATCCGGGCGACCCGACGGGCACGACGTCGGAGCGGATCGCGTACGCCATCACGACCGAGGTGATCGACCGCTGCGATTACCTGGTCGATCTCCATTCGGGCGACGGCAACGAGGCGTTGCGGCCATACGCGTACTGGAACAAGCTCGGCATCGATGAGCGAGTCGATCTGGCCGCGCGCGATCTGGCACTTGCATTCGGCCTCGAGCACATCGTCGTCGACACGGGCCGGCCGCGCGACCCGCGCGCGACGCAATTCACGTCGAACACCGCGCAGGTCCGCGGCAAGCCGGCGTTGACGACGGAAGCGGGCGCGATCGGCGTGCCGACCGAAGAGGCGGTCGCGCTCAACGTGCGTGGAGCGTTTCGCGTCATGCGTCATCTCGGCATGCTGCCCGGACCGCGCGAGCGGATCGAGCACGCGAAATGGATCAACGCATCAGAAGTGCTGACCAGTCCCGCGACGGGCCTCTGGTATCCCGACGTCGTGCCCGATCAGACGGTGCGTGCCGGCGAGCGCGTTGGTCGGGTAACGGATTACTTCGGTCAGGCAATCGCCGACATTGCGGCGCCGCTCGACGGCGTAGTGTTGTACGTCGTCGCGTCACCGGCGATGAGCGCGGGCGAACCGCTCGCGATGATCGGTCGGATCGAAGCCGATGTCGACGCACACGTATACAAATAACAACTGAAAAAGTTCGCGACACGTTCTTCCGCGCGCGCGGTTCACGACGTATAACACGAGTCCTGCCCGCGACGAGCTTCGCTGCAGTTCCCGCCATCGAAGCGCACGCCGTCGTCCACGTCACCAATCCGAGGAAGGATCGATGCGTGTTGCCCTCATCGCCTCAGTCGCGATCGTGTTCGTCGCGTGCGCCGACGCGAAAACCACCACCGTACCGCAGCATGGGACTCCGGCGACGCCGCCCGATGCGCACGCCGAATCGCTCGCTGACGCACACGTCGACCCTCGCTCGCTCGGTGACCGGGTCGATGCGCTGATCGGGCCGACGATCACGCGCGTCGCCATTCCTCCGGACAGCTTCTCGCACTCGCCGGATGCCGTGCACCCCGACATTGTCTGCCCGCCAAGCGGCTGGAACGGCCGGCGCTGCTGGTTCATCTACACGCCATATAAGAACTCTGATCCGTCGTACGAGAACCCGGCGATGCTGATGGCGTCCGACGACACGATTCTCGACACGCCGCCCGACGTCGTGAATCCCGTCATTCACTATCCGGGATTCGGCAGCTACAACTCCGACCCCGATCACGCCTTCGATCCGGAAACGCACCGCCTGATCCAGATGTACCGCGTGGTGACGGACAGCTTCAACAAGATCATGCTCATGTCGACCGGCGACGCGCGGCACTGGACGACGCCCGTGGTCGCGTTCCAGGCGCCGAATCACGACGCGATCTCCCCGTCGCTCGTCATCGCTCCCGATCGCTCGGCCCGCGTCTGGTACGTGCGCGCCGGCACGGCGGGCTGTACGGCCAGCACGAGTGCGGTCGAGATGCGGAGTGCGACGCCCGAGCCGCTCACCCAGTTCGAAGACGCGCAGTGGTCCGCGGCCACGCCGGTAGACCTCGTCATTCCCGGCGCCGTCGCCTGGCATCTCGACGTCCTCGCCCTGCCGAACGACCGCGGGTATCTCGCGCTGGTCGTCGCTTTTCCCCACGGATGGGCGTGCGGCAACAGCGATCTCTATCTCGCGTCGAGTCAGGACGGCGTCCACTGGCAGACCTACCCCGCGCCGGTTCTCTGGCGCGACATGCATTCGGCGCAGCGACGCGGCGTGACGAGCTGGTATCGGGGTACCCTTCGCTACGAGCCGGCCACGGACGAGCTCCACCTCTGGCCGTCGGCGCTGCTCGACGGGCGAACCTGGTCGGTGTACCATGCCTCGGTCAAGCTGGGCGACCTGGTCCCGCTGCTGAGCGGCGCCAAATCGGCTGACATTCGCGCGCTCGGGCTTCGACGGAACGTGCCCCGGAGGGTGATCGAAATGCCTTGACGCCTCCGGCGGTCTGGCTCGCGGCCACACTCCGGGAACCATTCAGGCCCCCACTGGATAGGAATCTCGCAACCCCCCATGTGACGAGCCAGACCACCCGCGCACCGCCTCGATCGGGAAACAGGCAGCGCGACCCGGAGGAATCATGAAACTGTCGAAATTGATCGCGTTGTCGGCGGCCACTGCGCTGTTCGCAGCCTGCGGCGGAAGCAGCGGAGCAAACCTCAGCACCGGTCCTGGCACCCCGCCCCCCCCGCCTCCGCCGGCGAACAGCGTGACGCTCGCCAACCAGTTGTTCTCGCCGTCAACACTTACCGTGACCGCGGGAACTACGGTCACCTGGGTCTGGAACGACTGTGGTGGCGGAGGCGGCTACGGTACGGGCACCTGCGTCCAGCACAGTGTCGTGTTCGACGACGGCACGAGCGGTTCGCCGCTCCAGGATACCGGGACGTTCACCCGCACCTTCAGCACCGCTGGCACATTCTCGTACCATTGCGGCGTGCACGGCAGTGCAATGACTGGCAAGATCGTGGTGAACTGAGCGCGGACGCCGGCGTAAGCGTTTGGTAAAGCCGGCGCCGCCACGACTCGGCGCCTCCGACACCGGCCCGCGTGAACACCACGCGGGCCGGTTCGTGTCTGTCCCAACGTTCGCCGGCATGCCGCGCGTTACCTTTCAACCGCACGCATCGCGTGCCGCCGCGCTCAACTGCGCCGCTGCCGGCGCCGAACCCACCTCGAGCCGTCTTTCTGATGCCGTTCCGTCCGGTCTCGAAGCACGTTGATGCGATAGCAGCCGTCGTTCACACCCTGTTCGTCACTCTCGGCGTCGCCACCCTCCCAGCGACGGCCCGTGCCCAGCAGCAGCGATTCACGACCCAGGTCATGATCGTCCCTGCGTTTAGCGGGGCCGATCGCGGTATCGCCTCAAAGGCGAGCGACATCGTGCGCAGCCGGGTCGCCGACGCATTTCCCAAGAGCGAGCTGAAAGTCATCTCGGCCGGAGACATCGACGAATGGCTCCGGCGCTCCGGATTCGATGAGAATCCAGTCCTGTTCGAGGGCGAGCTCAAGGAGTTGGCCAAGAAGTTTCGCGCCGACGAACGCATCACGGGCTCGGTGACAAAGAGCGCCGGAAAGGTGCACATCGACGCGGTGTTGGCGTTGATCCGCGACCTGCGCCTGGCGCAGCCCCTTACGGCCGAAGGCGCGACGGTCGACGCGGCGGCGAACACGATTGCGCAGGAGGCGATCGCAGCGCGGCGGCAGCTCGTGCCGCTGCGGTTGTGCGAGAACGCGAATCGCGCCGGCAACGGAGCACAGGCGGCCGCGTACGCGTCGACCGCTATCGCGGCGTACCCGGCGGCGGTTCCGGCGCGCGTCTGTCTGCTCAATGCGCTGAGCAAACTGGGTGTGAGCCCCGACAGCGTGATCGACGTCTCCCGTGCCGCGCTCGCCGGCGCACCGAAAAACGCAGTGGCGCTCGAGGATCTGGCGCAGGCGCTCGACGTGAAAGGTGCGACGAGCGACGCCGCCCCGGTGTGGGTCCGCCTACTGTCGACCGACTCCAGCAACGCCGACCTGGTGGAAAAGGTGGTGAACGCGTTGTCGCGCGAAGGAAATGCGAAGCTGGCCGCTCCGCTGATCGATCGCGGCAGCAGCGAGCACGCGGACAACCTGCCGCTGCTCAAGCTCCGGTGGCTCGTGCATCTGGCCGAGGGCGATTGGGCGGGTGCCGTGAGCGCAGGAGAAAAGCTGCTCGCCAACGACCAGGCCGCGCAGGTCGATCCGGACTTCTACACGCGTTTGGCCAAGGCTTATCGCGCCGACACGCAGCCAGTGCGCGCCCTCGGCACCGCGGCACTCGGGATCGCCAAGTTCCCGCATGACGCGCCGCTCAACATCGAGTACATCCAGCTCCTGCACGCCGAGAGCGATTCCGCGCTCCCCCGGGCACTCGCGCAATTTCCCGACAACGGCGAGCTGCACGCGCTCGCCGCACAGCAGCTCAAGACTTCGGGCAACGCCGCCGGCGCGCTCGACGAAACGAAGCGGGCGCTCGCCGTCAACCCGCGGCTGCCGCACGGCTTCCTCCAGCTCGCGCAGCTCGAGATCGATGTGGGCCAGGTCGACAGCGCCTACGACGCGACGGTTCGCGCCACCAAGAATGGCGAGGACTCGGCGACGGTCGGCGCCTTCGCGCTGGCCCGCGGCAACGCGCTGTACAAGGCGGCGACGGCGACGCAGAAGCGCGACGACTATCAGCGCGCGATGCGGTTTCTCACGCTCGCCACGCGAATCACGCCTACGCCGCAAGCGAAATTTCTGCTTGGCGCCACCGCGCTGTCGGTGAGCCAGTCGGCTGCGACCGACGCGCCGGCGTCGAAGAGCTGCGACCTGTCGCGGCTCGCCGACTCCACGCTCACCGAAGCCGAGATCAACTTGGTGAGCGGCGGATCGGCGGCGCCCGACGCCGCCAAGCAGTATCTCGACTACGTCGCCAAGCTGCGGCCGTACGTGGCGGACCAGCTCAAGACCTTCTGTCCGCCGACGCCGAAGTAGATTCGCCGAATTCTAAATACCAGAACCCTGCTGAGTGGCCGGTGATGCGAGCTCGACGATCGCCGGTCGCGCGCCGCCTATGCCGGCTGGGTCTCGGCCGAGGTTGCCTCGCCCGCGATGTTCCGCTCGCGCCGCGCCGCGGCGAGCAGGCTCAGCGCCGTGTACGTGGCGACGAGGACGACGAGCCACTGCACCCAATACAGGGGCAGCGACTTGACGACGAACGCCGCGATCAGGACGCCCGGCACGCCCGCGATGAGCATGCCGATGATCGCCTTGGGATCGAAGCTTCCCGTGCGCGCGAACCGCGCGCTGGCGAAGGGCATGAGGAAGGCGCACGATCCCATCATGATCGGGAAGGCCGCCGTCGGGTTCATGCCGAGGAGGCTGATCAGGATCAGGCACGGCGCGTAGAGGCCGATGCCGAGCGTCATCAACGCGCCGAGCATGAAGTTGGCAACGACGCCAATCGCGAGGCGTGTTCCCGAGAGCTGCAACAGCGTGCCGCCCGGCGTGAGATTGAGCTGGCGGACGAGCAGAATCACGGCGAACCCGAGCAGAGCGAGGCCCATACCCGTCTGCACGCGCCGGCGCGGCCAGGCGCAGACGACGCTCGCGCCAAGCCAGGCGCCGAGAATCGCCGACGCGATCATCAATACCAGCGTGATCGTGTCGACCGGTACGATCTTCGTGAAGATGAATGCCTCGGCGATCGTCGGCAGCGTGTAGCCGATGTTGAGCGTGCCTGGGATTCGCTCGTCGACGACCATGCGCCATTGCCGGAACACCGCCGTGGTAGGCGCGAACGACCCGACGCCAAGCGTATCGAAGAAGTTGGCGATGAAACTGGTCGCTGAAACGGAGACCGGTGTCCGAATCGACTCGCCCTTGCTGGCTCGGCTGCGCAGCGCGCGGACCACGACGACGATGAAATAGACCGTGACGGCGCCGAGCGCGACGAACAGGGCGAGGCGCGCGGTGTCCGATCCGGTGGCGGGAGCTTGCAACATGAGCGTCGGCCTCGTGGGGTGCGGTCGGCGGGCGGCGTGGAAGGGCGAAGATGGGTTAAGTCGTAACAGGATGCTACAGGAAGCACAGAATCGGAAGAGCGGCGTCGGCTGCGGCGCGGGTGAGGCGGACCCGCCTTGCCGCCGTCTCATCCCAGGGATAGTGTATTCGATCCTGAATCGTTTCACTGCAGCGGAGCTCCTCATGACCCATCACATGGTCGACGCCGCATCCCCGCAGACCGGTGCGCAACCGACGTATTCTCCGCCGGCCCGCCGGACGTCGATGCCGATTCAGCGGCAAACGATCTCCGGCATGGCGGTGGAAGCACTGCGCGAACGCATTCTCCGCGGAGATTTTCCCGAGGGCGAACCGCTGCGGCAGGACGCGCTCGCCGACGAGCTGGGCGTGAGTCGCATTCCGGTGCGCGAGGCGCTCCGCCAGCTCGAGGCGGAAGGTCTCGTGACATTCAGCCCGCATCGGGGCGCCGTGGTCGCCAGCCTCTCGCTCGATGACATCGACGAGCTGTTCGAGCTCCGGGCGGAGATCGAATGCGATCTCGTCCGCCGCGCAGTCCCGCTCGCCACCCAGGAGCACCTCGATCGCGCGAACGAGGTGCTCGACGAGTTTCTCGAGGCGCTGAACGCCGGCGAATCGTCGCGTTGGGGACAGCTCAACTGGCACTTCCACGCCGCGTTGTACGCGCCGGCGAATCGCAACTTCACGATGGGCGTGCTCCAGAAGCTCCACCAGCACAGCGACCGTTATTTCCGGATGCAGGTGCTGCTGGCTCGCGGCGGCGCGAAAGCCGACGAGGAACATCGAGCGATCGCCGAGGCGGCGTGCCGCCGCGATGTCGAGACCGTCGCGCGCTTGATGCGGGCACACATTCTCGGCGCCGGACAGTCGGTGCGCGCACTGCTGCGGGAACAGCGCGGCCAACAGGCCGCGACGCGTCCAGCGGCGCGGCGGTAGTCGGAGCGAGGCGCGGCGACCAACACCGCACGTGGCGCGAGAGACCAGACCGAACGCCGGGACGCACGAGCGCATCTACGCAGCGGTGCGCACGATCCCGCGCGGCCGGGTGTCGACGTACGGAAGCGTCGCGCGCCTCGCGGGCCTGAGCGGACAGGCACGCCTCGTCGGCTATGCCCTCGCCGCGTTGCGCGACGGAACCTCCGTCCCCTGGCACCGCGTGATCAACGCGCAGGGGAAGTTGAGCCTCGAGCGCGCCGGCGCGAGCTCGGGCACGACGCAGCGCCTTCGATTGGCGCGCGAAGGGGTGACGGTCGACGCCGCGGGGCGCGTGTCACTCGCGCGATTCGGCTGGAAGCTCGCTACCGCGCGCCAACCGCGGAAATCGACGCATCGCGAGGACAGCAATTCGTCTCATTCCGCGGACGAAAAGCAGCGCCCGCGGGCGAAGGCATTGCGTTCCAAACGTAGATCGGACAACGCGTTGGACGCGCCGTAGCATGGATCGGCGGGCGGGTATCCGCCATGCCTATGAGAGCGGCGAACGATGTGGTCGTCTTCTCTCACTCGACATCTTCATGCGCAACCTTCGATCATTGTCCGCGGCCTCGGCGACGCTCGCGCTGGGATTCGTCCTCGCGGCGCCGGTGCTGGCCGTGGCGCAGACCGCGGCGCCGGGCACTGTACTGCACCTCTCGCCGTACGCAGGCTACATGGTGTTCGGCAATTATCTCGACGGCCCACTCGGCACGAGTGTGAGCAACGCACCGGGGGTGCTGTACGGCACGCAGGTCGGGCTCTCGCTGTCCCAGAATCTTTCATTGATCGGCAACATCGGCTACACGCAAGCGGATATCCGCGTGGGCGTTCCGATTTTCGGCGGCGTCTCAGTGGGCCATAGCCAGATCCTCATGTACGATGCGGGCCTCGAGTACGACCTCGGCAGCTCCAAGGCGGGCGCGCTGCCATTCTCGCCGTTCATCCAGGCCGGCGCGGGAGCCATGCGGTACAACATCGACGCATCGGTCCTGACGACGCAGGCGACGAACTTCGCGGGCAACGTCGGGCTCGGCGCCGATTTCTCGCTCGGGCGCGGAGTGGCGCTGCGTCTACTCGCCAAAGACTACATTGGCAAGTTCGATTTCCAGGACGCAACGGGGTTCGGCGTGAACGGTTCGACGGCGAACAACATCGCACTGACCGCGGGTTTGCGACTCGACTTCTGATCTCCTAGTCGGGATGGGGCAGGGTGGGGACGGGTGGACCGAAACGGGAGCGTCGCAAGCGACGCTCCCGTTTTCGCGTTGGCCGTTCGGGTTCGGCTAGTTTTCGCGGACGCCGAACGCCTTCACTTTCACTCATTGCCGCATCATTCGCCCATGGCCGCACGCACGAACCGCCGCACGACCGTCCGCCCCAAGAAAAAGTCCGCCACGCGTACGCCGGCACACCGCCGCTCGCCGGCCGGTCAGCCCGGTCCGATTAACGAATGGCTCGAGGCGCGCGGATCGGCGATTCATGGCCTCGGCGTATTCGCGCGCCGCGACATCCCGAAGGGCACGCGGATGATCGAGTACACCGGCGAGAAGGTGAGCAACGCCGAGGCGGACCGCCGCTACGACGATGAGTCGATGGCGCGACATCATACTTTTCTCTTCATTCTGAACAGCCGCACGTGCGTCGACGCGGCGTGGAACGGGAACGAGGCACGATTCATCAACCACTCGTGCGATCCCAATGCCGAGGCGGTGATCGAGCGCGGACACATCTGGATCGACGCATTGCGGAAGATCTCGGCGGGCGAAGAGATCACGTACGATTACCAGTACGAGGAAGAGGACGATTACACCGAGGACGACCTCCGTTTCTACGTCTGCCATTGCGGTGCGCCGAACTGTCGAGGGACGATCGTGAAAACTCGAAAGAAGCTTCGCCGGTGACCGCCCTCCGGGCGCTGCTGGCCGGCATCGTCGACTACGCGGGATTGTTTCCGCCGGCGGGCCTCGATCTGCCGGCGGCGGTGAGCAATTACGCCGCATATCGAGCGAGCGACGATGCGTGGATGCTCGGCCGGTTCGTGGTGCCCATGGCGCGACTCGACGAGCTGACGGCGCTGCTCGCTGCAAGCCATCGGCGTGAAAGCTCGCCGTGGCGACTCGCGGCTCTGGCCGGCGACGATGTTGCTCGCGACCTGACGCGCGCGCGGGAGTTCAACGGCTCGAACGAACACCTCGCACTCGTCGACTGCGTGGAAGGCAAGCTTGCCGATCGGAATGCGATCGAACGCGCGGCCGACGCGTCGGGAGAACTCGAGCTCTTCGCCGAGCTTCCAGCCGGCGTCGATCCGGCGCCGCTCGTCGAGATCCTCGCGCGTCGCGGGGTGCACGCGAAGCTTCGCACGGGTGGCGTGACGGCCAACGCGTTCCCGCCCACGCCGGGCGTGGTCCGCTTCCTGCGCGCCTGCATCGACACGGGCGTCGCGTTCAAAGCGACGGCGGGACTGCATCATCCGATCACGGCGATCTACCCGCTCACCTATGCGTCGGGCGCGGCCGCGCACCGCATGTTCGGGTTCATGAATCTGTTTGTCGCCGCGGCCGCTCTGGCGGAGGGCATCGCCAACCAAGATGCCGCTTTGCTCCTCGACGAAGCCGAAGCCACGGCGTTTACCGTAACCCGGCACGCGATCCGCTGGCGAGACTGCGAGCTCACCGCCGCCGCTCTGGAGGGGGCGCGCCGGCGCGTCGTGCGTTCGTTCGGTTCATGTTCATTCCGCGAGCCGGTCGATGGCGTGGCGCAATTGTGGGCCGCAGCGTGACGGGGCTCGACGAGACGGTCGCGCCGGAGCGGCGCTCGTGGGTCGAGGCGGCGAACGCGCCGACATGCGTGTTCCCGATACAGAACTTGCCATTTTGTGTATTCCAACGCGCGGGCGCGAGCGAGTCGGCGCGCGTCGGCATCGGCATCGGCGATCAGGTGCTCGACGTGGCCGAGTCCGCGGCGCGCGGGCTGCTCGGCGGCGGTGCGGAGGGCCCACTCGCCGCGGCCATCGATTGCTGCCGATCAGACAAGTTGAATGACCTGATGGCGCTGGGCCGCGCTGCGACACGGGCGCTGCGCCGGGCGGCGAGCGAGTTGTTGCGCGCCGGATCGCCGGCCGCCGAGCGCGATCGCTCCGCGGCCGCCGCCTGTCTCGCGCCGATTCGCGACGTCGTGTTGCGGCTGCCATGCGCGATCGGCGACTACACCGATTTCTACGCGTCAATTGATCACGCAACCAACGTTGGTTCGATGTTTCGCCCCGACCAGCCGCTGCTCCCGAATTACAAGTGGGTGCCGATCGGGTATCACGGGCGGGCGTCGTCCGTGATTGCGAGCGGTGCCGGCGTTCGGCGCCCGCGCGGCCAGGCGCGGCTCGGGACCGACGCTGCCCCGGAATTCACGGAGAGTCGCCGCCTCGACTATGAGCTCGAGCTCGGATTTTTCGTGGCGGGCGGGAATGCGCTCGGCCACCCCGTAGCCATTGGCGACGCGGAAGAGCAGTTGTTCGGTGTCTGCCTGCTCAACGACTGGTCTGCGCGCGACATGCAGACATGGGAGTATCAGCCGCTCGGTCCATTCCTCGCCAAGAATTTCGCGACGACAATCTCTCCCTGGATCGTCACGCTCGACGCGTTGGCACCATTTCGCGCTCGCGCCAAGCCGCGGCCGGCGAGCGACCCCGCGCCGCTACCGTACTTATTCTCCGAGGCCGACACGAACGCCGGCGGATTCGACATCATGGTCGAGGTGTGGCTGTCGAGTGCGCGCATGCGCGACTCCGGCGTGCCGCCCGTGCGCGTGAGCGCAGGCAATGCGGCGGATCTCTACTGGACGCCCGCCCAGCTGCTCACCCACCACACGAGCAATGGCTGCAATCTCCGACCCGGCGATCTCCTTGGCACGGGCACGATCTCCGGTTCGGCAGCCGAATCGCGCGGTTGTCTGCTCGAACGCACCTGGCGCGGGACGGAGCCGTTCGCATTGCCGAATGGTGAGACGCGCACGTTCCTCGAGGACGGCGACGAGGTGACGATGCGCGCCTACTGCGAGCGGAGCCGCCACCCTCGCATCGGATTCGGCGAATGCCGCGGCCTCGTGCTGCCGGCGAGTTCGCCGAGCTGACGGGCCGAGCATCGCCGCTCAGAGGGCCGGGCGCACGACGAGGGAGTCGCCAATTCGAATTCTGTTATTGGGAAGGTGATTCCACGTCCGGAGCTGATCGGGCGTCGTGTTCCAGATCGTCGCGATGCTCCCGAGTGCGTCCCCGCGCCGGACGACATAGTATTTTGGCTTGTGCCGGGCCGCCTCGACCGCGCGGCGTTCGGCGTCGACGCGCGCCAGAAACGCGTGCTGCTCCGCGCTCGAGGCCACCGCCCGCTGGTGGCGCACGCCCATCGTGGAGATGAGGCCCATCGCGCTCGGCCAAGCTTCCGATGGCACACCGAGCCGGAGCGTCGCAGTCGGCGTGTGCACGACGACCGCCTTCGCGATTCCGAACCACGTTCGCCCGGCAGACAGCTGCACGAGTGTGTCGATCGGAAAATCTCGTTCCTCGAACGTCGGCGGTAGATCGGGGGCGGCGAGCAGCTCGCGCGGCTCGAGACCGAGGTAGAGGAGCCGCCGGTTGGTCAACACGAGCAGTCCCCGCGTCGCGCGGAAATAGTTGATTGCCGGCCGCTTGAACACCGACACCATTCGCAACACGCGCTCGCCAGGCTGCAACGTGTTGAGCTGCAACTCGCGTTCGGCGATCGCGCGGCTATCGCGCGGATCGGTGCGCACGGCGTGCACGGCGAGCTCGACGACGATCGTGAGCACGACGAGTGCGGCGAAGATCGAGGCATACACTTTCGCCGCCGAGTAGCGGCGACGATATCCGCGAATACGTCGTGGCATTTCTGGAGAGTGCGCGTTGGTACCGCGTCGTGCGTGAATGAATCGGCACCGGCCATCAGATTCCATGGGATGCCGGATTGGATTGATCGGTAATCCTGCCCGCATGCGCCACGGGCCGACTCCGTGTGCGAGCGCTCACAAAAACAGTGCCGCGGTTGTCCAAAAAAGCGTACGGTTCAGGTTGCGTGCCTCGATTCAGCGTGCTAGCGTGACAGCACTGGAGTCGTTGGCGTCTACAATTGAACGCTCGAATCTCAGGGGCGCGCGCGGCGGGGAACTCCCGTCAGCCGTGCCCGGTACGACGTTGGTGAGGAATTGTCGGGGCCGATCGGGCCGCGCTTCCTCCCGTCCTTCCCCCGCAGTGCCCGCTTGGAGGGCCGCAATCTGTCCATGCGCTCGGTCTGGTCGCAGATCGGTTTGGCTGTCGGTGCCGCAGCGACGATCGTCGTCGCGGCGCGCGTCAGCCGGCCGTACTATGTGAGCCGTGGCCCCGTCGCCGCGCAACTCATCGCACACGCCTACGTGGATTCGGCGGTCGATGAGCGCGCGCCATGGATGAGTGCGTCGGTCGAAGAGGCGCTCAAGTCGCCGCGGTTTCTGCTCGACCGCGAGTTGTTCACGATGGATCTGCTGCGGACCGGAAAGGTCTCAGTCGAGCGGGCCCGTGCGTTGGCCGACGTCGCGGTCCGCGAGGCGTACACGCGGCGTCTCCCGCCGGCGCTCGTGCTCGGCGTGATGTTGACCGAGAACGACGAGCTCAAGTCGTCGGCGCGTTCGCACATCGGCGCCATCGGGCTGATGCAGGTCTATCCCAAGCCGTGGCGCAACGCGCTCGCCCACAAGTTCGGCACGAACATCCACGCCGATTCTACAAACTTGAAGTACGGAATTTTCATTCTGAGCTGGGTGGTCGAGAAAGCCTCGTCGCTCGTCGACGACCGCGACGTCGCGTGGCGGAGCGCCCTGCTCGGATACAATGGCTGCGTGCACGGCCGCAATACGCGGAACTGCCACAGCTACCCGGACGTCGTCCGCCGGCAGGTCGTTCACTCCGCCAAGTCGAGCTGCCGCGGCGCGAACTTCGACGAGTGCGTCGTGATGCCGATGTGGCTCGCCCGGCGCGACGCCGAGCACGACGACACGGCGAACGCGCAGGTCCGCTGACGGCCGCCAGCGGCCGTCAGGGCGTGACCCGCTCGCCGGCGGCGTAGCGCTGCCGAATCTTCACCGTCCGCTCGAGCTCGTCCCGCGTCTGCAGAATCTTCTGTCGCAGATCGAGCGGCAGCGACGCGCGCTTGGCGAGGAAGTCGTCGATCGCGGTGAGCGCCTCAGGCGAATGCTGGCCTCCGATGAAGCCGCCGAGCCACGATCCGAGGAAGAAAATGCGCCGATTGCGCTGAATCCACGGAAGGCTGTCGAGCGCGGGCACCAGGTACGGAAGCGATAGCGCCGCTTGGTTCGCGGCGTTGAACGCTCGCAGGCTCGCCGTCGCCCAATCTTCATTGAGCGTCGTGTCGCGAAAGTAGCGGTCGAAATAGTGCTGCTTCACCGCCGGGTTCGGTTCAGCGGCGCCGGCGACGAACGCGCTTCGGCGCCCGCTCGTCGTCGTGTCTCGCCGCTCCTCGGTCGCGATCAAGACGCTCGCGTTCGGCGCGCCTCGCTCGACGAGGTGCGTGATGATCGACCAGCGGGTCGGTTGACGCAGCGGAATGCCCACGGTCGACGTGCTGTCGAGCCACGCCGCCAAGTGGGACAGGGCTTCTTGTGTGGACGCGACGCTGATGTAGGCGTCGAGCTGACTCTTCCGCATGCCATACGGGTGATGCGCGTCGGATGCGCCGGCGAGCAGCACGCGCTCGACCGAGCCGACGATCGAGTCGTGCTGTGCCGCGGAGAGATAGCCCGACGTCGCGCGCGTCAGGCGCCCGACAATGCCGGCCGCGACCTGTTCGTCGCGCTCGGCGGGGAGCTCGCGAGTGGCCGCGGCGATGAACCGCTCTGGAGACAATCGTGCATCGCGCACGAGATCCCACAGCGCGCCCCAGAGCATGGCGCGGAGAAAGGTGTCGTGGACGTCGCCGATGTGCGCCTCGAGCCAGCCGGCGCTTCGGTCGTCGAGCATCACGAGGCCGTACGCGTAGTCGTTCGCGTTCGCGAATATGAAGTCGGGCGCGGGTGCACCAGCCGCCGCGGCGACGACCGTCGTCTCGGCGCGGATCTCGACCGGCAGAAAGCGCGGGGCCTGGCCGTGTGACCAGAGAACGAGCTGTGTACGCATCGGCCAGACGCCGGGGCCGGAGAGCGACTGCGCCGGGTGCTGCGCGAGTGCGAGGCGCGCGATGGTGCCGTTCGAGACGTCGAGCCGCTGCTCGACGACGGGCATTCCGGGGCGAAGAATGTATTGCGCGCCCCATTGAGCGAGAGAACGGTGAGCGGCCGTTCCGATCGATGCGAGCAAGTCGCGCCAGGTCGCGTTGCCATAGGCGTGCGCGAGCAGAAACGAGTGGAGGCCGGCTCGAAACGCGCTGTCGCCGACGAGATAGTTGAGCTGCTTCAAGATGCCCGGCGCCTTGTTGTAGACGATCGCGCCGTAGTTGCTCTTGGCCTGATCGAGATTGTCG
>DATNAT010000135.1:0-3584 GCA_035572355.1 Gemmatimonadaceae bacterium | reverse complement strand
GCGCCGAACTTCAAGACGGTTCTCTCCTCGCCGCCGGCGACGACGCAGCTCCTCCCGGTCGAGCCGCCCGAGCAGGGGGCGAAGCATCGGGATTACATCCTCGAGCCCGACGCCGCGAGCATTCTCGGCGAGCTGCTGCCCCTCTACGTGCGCAATACGGTGTACCGCGCGCTGGTCGAGATGACCGCGGCGTTCTACGCCACGCAGCGGACGGCGATGAAGAACGCGACCGACAACGCCAGCGACATGCTGAAGATCCTCGGCCGCACCTACAACCGCGCCCGCCAGGCGGCGATCACGCAGGAGATCGCCGAGATCGTGGGCGGCGCCGCGGCGCTCCAGGGCTGACGCGCAGCACGAGTCAACGAACTTACATTAGGACTATCTCATGGCAACCGCCACAGGCATACACAACATCGGCAAGGTCGTCCAGGTCATCGGCCCGGTGCTCGACGTCGAGTTCGAGGCGGAGCACCTGCCCGAGCTCTACAACGCGCTCGACATCAGCGCCAAGGCGCCCGACGGCAACGAGGTTCGCGTCGTGTCGGAGGTGCAGCAGCACATCGGCCGCAACCAGGTCCGCGCCGTCGCCATGTCGTCGACCGATTCCGTCGTTCGCGGAATGGAAGTGGTCGACACCGGCGGCCCGATCTCGGTCCCGGTCGGCGCGCACGCGCTCGGCCGCATCCTCAACGTGCTCGGCGAGCCGGTCGACAACGGTGCGCCGATCCCCAAGGACGCACCCCGCTGGCCGATCCATCGCAAGCGTCCCGACTTCGTCGACCTCGAGCCGAAGACCGAAGTCTTCGAGACGGGCATCAAGGTCATCGATCTCATCGCTCCGTTCGTCAAGGGCGGCAAGATCGGTCTGTTCGGCGGCGCCGGCGTCGGCAAGACGGTCGTCATTCAAGAGCTGATCAACAACGTCGCCAAGGGCCACGGCGGCCGTTCGGTCTTCTGCGGCGTCGGCGAGCGTACGCGCGAAGGCAACGATCTCTATTTGGAGTTCAAAGAAGCCGGCATTCTCAATCAGGTCGCGCTCATTTACGGCCAGATGAACGAGCCGCCCGGCGCGCGCCTTCGTGTCGGCCTCTCTGGCCTCACCGTCGCCGAGTACTTCCGCGATCAGGAGAACGCGGACGTGCTCGTCTTCATCGACAACATCTTCCGCTTCACCCAGGCCGGCTCCGAAGTGTCCGCGCTCCTCGGCCGCATGCCGAGCGCCGTCGGCTATCAGCCGACGCTGGCCACGGAGATGGGCGACCTGCAGGAGCGCATCACGTCGACGCGCAACGGCTCGATCACGTCGGTGCAGGCCATTTATGTGCCGGCCGACGACATCACCGATCCGGCGCCGGCGACCGCGTTCGCCCACCTGGATGCGACCGTCGTGCTGTCGCGCGCGATCACGGAGCTCGGCATCTATCCCGCCGTCGATCCACTGGCGTCGTCGTCGCGAATCCTCGACGCCCAGTTCATCGGCGAACGCCACTACAACGTGGCGACGAGCGTGCAGCGCATTCTGCAGCGCTACAAGGAGCTGCAGGACATCATCGCGATCCTCGGTATGGACGAGCTCTCGGAAGACGACAAGCGCGTCGTCGGACGCGCGCGCCGCATCCAGCGCTTCATGTCGCAGCCGTTCGCCGTCGCCGAGCAGTTCACCGGCATCCCCGGCAAGTACGTGAAGATCGAGGAGACCGTCTCGAGCTTCGAGCGCGTCGTCGCCGGCGAGTTCGACACTCTGCCGGAGCAGGCGTTCTTCATGGCCGGCGGCATCGACGACGTCGTCGCCAACGCCAAGAAGCTCCAGGGCTGAGCCGGCGATGCTCAAAGTGTCCGTGATCTCGCCCGAGGCCGTGCTGTTCGAGGGCAACGCCGACTCGATCGTCGCGCCCGCGCACGACGGCGAGGTCGGCATTCTCACCGGCCACGCGCCGATGATGGCGCTGCTCGGCAAGGGTGTGCTGCGCGTCGGAAGCGACGGCGCGCAGCGGTTCAATGTCGACGGCGGATTCCTTCAGGTCGTCGACAACGTCGTGCGGGTAGTCACCGAGCGGGCGTCGGCCGCAAAGTAGGGCGGCCGTCCGAGGGCGTCACTCCGGCGTGCCGGGGAGACGCGTCCAGATCACGATCGCGCCGCAGGCGTAGCTCGTCGCCTGCTGCGAGAACTGCATCGGCGTCGTGGATGGTCCCGGGTACAGCTCCATCGCCTCGACGTCGTTCGCCGGGATCTCGTCGACTTCCATGTCGCGCGCGAGTTGGCCGTCGATCCAGATGTTCGGCCTGCAGACCTGTGAACGCGTGCTCGACGACGCGAAGCGCACGCCGCCCTGTTGTATGCCGCCGCCGCGCAGGATCCGCACACCCGGGACGTTGCGCAGCACCTCGGACAACACCGTCGTGTTGCGGCGCTCGATCTCGGCGCGCGTGAGGAAATTGCCGCCCGTACCCCGCTCGCGGCGTTTGTAGAACCCCTCGAGCGCGGCAAAGCGGTGCGACAGCGCGGCGTTCGACTTCATCGCGTCGAGCAGCTGGACGTTCTGTTGCATCGTCACGGCCACGCTGTCGTCGGTCATCGCGTGGAGTGTGAAGTCGAAGGTTTCCGGATCGAAGCCGAGGCGGCGAATCGTTACCGTGACGCGCCCGGCATCGAGCGAGCGGAGCTGGAACCGGCCGACGGAGTCGGTGCGCGCGAGCGCGTTCATCGACATGATGGATACGTCGGCGTTGTCAATCGGATGACCTTCGGCGTCGCGGATCAGGCCGATGAGCGCGGCACTCTTCGCCTGCGCCCGAGCGCTGGCGATCGGGGTTGCTGCTCCACATGCCACAGCGACCAGCGCCAACTGCACACCGCAGCGCATACGCCTTCTCCGAGTGGTGGGAGGCGGGACGGCTGCCGTCCCGCGCGTACCTCGTGAGTGCATCCACGTTGGGATGAGATCGGCATCAGGTCAAGAGCTTGTCACGTCGAGCGTTGGCCGGGTCCACGCCACCGTGCACGATGCTTGCTCGGGCCTTTTCTCCGATTCGATGAGAACCATGAGCCACGACTAGGAATCATCATGCACGACATGTACGCCATGTACGACCCGACATGCGATACGCGGAGCCGCGGCGCGCCTCGCGCCAATCATGTGCGGCTCTGGCTGCCGCGCTTGGGCGCGATTGCCGTCACGGCGGCACTGGTCGTCTCAACATCCGCCGGCGCCCAGATGCCCGGTGCGCCGATCCTTCAGGATGCCTGGGCGACGGCCGGGTTCGTGGGTGCGGTGAATGTCGGCGGCGGGTCGGACGGTTCGGTCTACGCCGGCGCCGTGTCCTGGACGCCAGGAAGCGGCCGGTTCGAGGTGAGCGGCGGACTTGGCTATCAAAGTCGCACTGGCCTCAGGTCGCGCAGCGTGTATGGAGTGCGCGCCGCAATCCCATTCGGCGGCGCTTCGAGCACGTTCGGGTTCGCCGCTTTCGCCGGTATTGGCGGTGGGAGCGGCAGTCGGAGCGCGTCGCCCGATTCAGCGGTCAACACGGCCGAAATTCCAGTCGGTGCAGCGATCGGGTGGCGGCATGCGCTCGGCGCCAAC
>DATNAT010000134.1:0-7663 GCA_035572355.1 Gemmatimonadaceae bacterium | reverse complement strand
CGCGGGAACTCGAGCACCGCCAGCGCATGGCGGTTCATCGGCCGGTGAGGTCCCGGAAATGGCGCAACCCGGTCGAGCGAGGGGAGTCGCCGATCCGGGTTGCGTCATCCTGCCGTCGCCGCATCACGCCTGCTTTCCGAGCTCCTCGCGGACGATGGTGTTGATCGTTCCACCTTCCGCACGACCCTTGAACTGCGGCATCACTTTGCCCATCACCGCGCCCACGTTCGTCGCGCCGCCACCGATCGCCGCAACCACGGCGGCCCGGATCTCGTCATCGCTCACCGCGGCAGGCAAGTACGCGCCGAGCAGCTCGGCTTCGGTGCGCTCGGTGGCGGCAAGATCGGCACGGCCGCCCTTTTCATACATCTCGATCGACTCGCGACGTTTCTTGATGCCGCGGCGCAGGACGTCGATCACATCGTCGTCCGACAACGGACGCTTGACCTCGATCTCGCGGTTCTTCGCGTCGGAGATCGTGGTGCCGAGCAGCAGGACTTTCGCCTTGTCCTGCGACTTTCGAGCGGTCGTCAGGTCGCCCTGAAGCCGCGTCAGCAGTGCCGACATCAGCCGTGACGGCTGCGACGGTTCTTTCGGATCGCGGCGTTCATCTTCCGCTTCCGGCGCTCGCTCGGCTTCTCGTAATGCCGATGCTTGCGGAGATCGGACAGGATCCCCGCCTTTTCGCACTTCTTCTTGAAGCGCTTGAGTGCGCGCTCGAAGTTCTCATCGTCATGGATGATGACTTCAGACAAACTGGTTCTCCCCCCTTGCCGGCGTTTGCGCGCCCGTTAAGTGTATCGAGCCGTGAATCTTATGTAAGCCCGTCGCGCCTTGTCAATGAAATTCGACTACCCTGGAGGCCACTCCAACGGGCGTCCGCCGAGGAGGTGAACGTGTAGGTGAAACACCGTCTGGCCGGCTGCCCGATTGGTGTTGATAACCGTGCGATAGCCCGCTTGCGCCACATCTTCCTGGCGAGCAATTGCCCCCGCGGCCAGCAGGAGCTGGCCGACCAGGACTGAATCCCTCGTCCGGTCAAGGGATTCCACATGTTCACGGGGAACGACCAGCACGTGGGTCGGCGCCTGCGGGTTGATGTCGCGAAAGGCGATGCAGTGCTCATCCTCGAACACGAGCTTCGCCGGGATCTCGCCGCGCACGATCCGGCAGAACAGGCAGTCGTCAGCCATCGTTCAAAGGTCTCCAAGCAGTTGGACGGCGCGCATCACGGCGACCGCCGCGAGGCCCGCCGTCTCGAAGCGAAGCGTGGTATCGGCGAGGCGCGCCGCTCGCCAGCCGGCACGCCGGAGGCTCTCGCGCTCGTCGTCATCGATTCCTCCCTCCGGGCCGAACAGCAGCACTGGTTCCTGAGCGCCCGTCTGCCGCGCAACGGCGAGCAGCGGATCGCCCGACTGGTCCAGCAGCACGCGCTGGCGATTCGAGTCGTCGTCCGATGCGAGCTCACCGAGTGAGACAGCCGGCAGAATGCGCGGCAGCCAATCCCCCGCCGACTGTTCGAGCGCCCCGATCATCCGCGCTTCCACTTTGCGCATGAACGCTTCACCCTCGCCGCGCGGCGAAACACTCGATGAACGCCGAAAGTGAACCGGCTGCCAACTCGCCACGCCCAGTTCCGCGGCTTTTTCGGCCAGCCAGAGCATTCGGTCGCGGTCGCCGACGGGAACGCAGAGATGGATTGGCGGCGGCGGCGTGATCGCGAGGATCATCGGACGGAGGGCGACGCTCAATCGGTCGCGCGACAATTCATCGATCTCGCCGAATGCTACGTGTCCGCGGCCATCGGTCAATCGCACCGTGTCGCCGACCGCCAGTCGTTTCACCCGCGCATGGTGCGCGGCTGCTTCGGCCAGCCTGATCGCCTCACCCCCTCGCAACGGAGGCGACGCATGAAACGACGCAACCGGCGTCGGCAGGTCGAGCGCCCTGTCTACCGGCGCGCGATCGTGACGCTCCACCACGCCTCCTCGGTGTCTTCCGCTTCCACACGCCAGCCCTGTGCCGCGATTGCCGCTAGCATCTCGTCGCGCTCGGAGTGGAGTATCCCGGCAAGAATGGCCCGGCCGCCCGGAGCGAGGGCGAGCGCCATCGCCGGCAGAAGCTCGACGAGAACCGATGAGATGATGTTCGCGGTGATGACGCGAACCGGCGCGACGAGCGCCAGCAGCGTCGCCGCGTCTCCTTCGATCACCGATACGACGGACGCTACGCCATTCCGTCGCACGTTCTCCTCGGCATTGCCGATCGCGTCCGGATCGATTTCGATCGCGGCGACGGACGCGACCCCGAGCTTCGCCGCGGCGATCGCGAGAATCGCGCTGCCGGCGCCGAGATCGGCGACGCGATCGCCGGCCTGCGCGACCGCATGCAGGAGTCGAATCACACCGCGCGTGGTTGGATGCTCGCCAGTGCCGAACGCCATGGCCGGATCGATCACGACGGAAAGCGCCGAGTCGAGGTCGGCGGCCAGCCAGGGCGGCGCGACCGTCAGCGATCCGACGCGATGCTTCGTGATGCTCCGACGCCATTCTTCGCTCCAATCAATGTCCGGAAGAATGGTCGTTTCGACTCCGACGCCGGCATGTGCGGCCCGCGCGGCGGAGACGAGCCGGTCGGCGAGCGCTTGCGTCTCGACGTGCGTGATGAGGGCGTCGCCGAGCTCTTGAAGACTTGGCGCGCCCGCCGCGAAGAGCGCTGCCGCGACATCCTCGCCGTGCGCGCCGGGCAACACGCGAACCGTCACCCAGCCGGCGGTCCCGCTCACGCGCCGAGCGCTTCTTTCATCTTCGCCCAGAAGCCCTTGCCGCGTCCGTCGGCCGGAACGCCCGGTTGCAACTCGGCGAGGCGGGAGACGAGCTGCCGCTCTTCTTCGGTGATGCGGTCCGGCGTCCAGAGCTGGACCGACACGTGCAAGTCGCCGGTGCCCCCGCCATTCACGCGTGGCAGACCGCGGCCGCGCAGGTGGAAGACGTGGCCACTCTGCGTTCCCGGGGGCAGATCGAGCATGGCGTGGCCGCCCACCGTCGGCACACTCACCTGTGCGCCGAGCACGAGCTGCGGGTAGGTGACGAGCGTCTCGGTGTACAGATCCTCGCCCTGCCGCTCGAAGCGCGGATCGTCGGCGACGTTGAACAACACGTGAACGTCGCCGCGCGGGCCGTTGCGAGTGCCGGCGTTGCCGACGCCGCGAAGCGTCATGTACTGTCCGGTCGCGACGCCGGCCGGAATCTGCACGGTGATCTCGTGGTCGCCGCGCTGCCGACCTTCGCCGCGGCACCGCTTGCACGGCGTCGGCACGACGCGACCTTCGCCGTGGCAGGTTGGGCACGGACCGACGGTGACGAACTGGCCGAAGAACGACCGCTGGGCGCGGCGGACTTCGCCCTGGCCGCCGCACGTCGCGCAGACCTGCGACTTGGAGCCCGGCTCGGCGCCCGATCCCGAACACACGTCGCAAGGATCGAGAAGTTTGATCTGAATTTTCTTATCGATGCCGGTGGCGACCTCGGCCAGCGTCAACGGGACGTCGATCTTGACGTCGGCCCCCGCGCGCGGGCCGTTGCTGCTCGCCGCTCGGCCGCCGAACAGCTCCTCGAATCCGCCGAAGCCGCCGAAGTCGCGCATGAAGATGCCGAGCGCCTCGGACAGATCGACGTGATGGTAGCCGCCCCCGCCGCCGCGCAGCCCCGCCTCGCCGTAGCGGTCGTACGCGGCCCGTTTCTGCGGATCGCGCAGCACGTCGTACGCTTCGGTGATCGACTTGAACCGCTCCTCGGCGTCTTTTGAGCCGTTGTTGCGGTCCGGATGGTTGGTCATCGCGAGCTTGCGATAGGCCTTCTTGATCTCGTCATCCGACGCGCCGCGATCGACGCCGAGGACCGCGTAAAAATCAGCCATGGTGTTCGCTCAATCCAGCAGGTCGCTCAGCAGCCGCGACGTGTGGCTGACGAGTGAAATGACTTTCTCGTAGGGCATGCGCGTCGGCCCGATCACGCCGATCACGCCGGCGAGCGAACCGACGTGGTACTCCGCAGTGACGACGGTAAAATCTTCGAGGCGCGGGTCGTCGTGCTCGGCGCCGATCGTGATCGAGATGCCGGGAACCGTCGTCCGGCGGCGGATCGCGTCGCCCAGAGCGTGCGGCGTCTCGGTGAGGGCGAGTAGGCGGCGCAGGCGGTCCGCGCCGGAAAATTCCGGCTGTTCGGCGAGCACCGACGCCGCACCGAGAACGACCTGCTGGCCATCGGCCGCGGGGAGCGCCGCATCGAACAACTGCTCGCCCTCCTGCACGAAGATGTTGAGCAGTTCGGCGGCGCTGGCCGTGGCTCCCGTATCGCGAAGCCTCGCCGCGAGCGAGCTCCGGATCTGACCCAGCGTCAGCCCACCGAGCCTTTCGTTGAGCACCGCCGTTACGGCCGTCAGGGCATGGTCCGCGATCTCGCCCGGAACTTCGACGAAGACGGTGCGCACGACGCCCGCCTCGAGTGTCAGCACCATCAGCAAACGCTCACTGCTGATGCGTACGAGCTCGAGTCGCCGCAAGATCGAATGGTCGAGCCGCGGACCGAGCGCCACGCCGAGCTCTTGGGTCAACACGCCGAGCGTCTGGGCCGCGCGGCGGAGGATGGTCTCGATCGGCGACGAGCCCAGGCCGCCGGTGATCTCCTCGGCGAGCCGCTCGGTTTCGGCGGCATGGATGGCGGGGATGCTGAGCAGCGAGTCCACATAAAGGCGATACGCCTTATTGGTCGGCACCCGACCGGCCGACGTGTGTGGATGGAAGAGAAAGCCCTTCTCTTCTAGATCGCTCATCGTGTTCCGGATGGTTGCCGGGGACACGCCAAGGCCGAAGCGACGCGACAGGGTGCGCGAACCGGCGGGCTCGGCCGTCTGAACGTAGCTTCTGATGACCGCCTCGAGTACACGGCGCTCTCGCCTGCTGAGCTCCTCGGATTCCATAACTCTAAAGATACTAACGACTTCGAATGAGCGTCAAGTCGGCGGCGAGGGCGTCGAGGCGCAGCCAGCCGGCCGGGGAAAGGCGCAGTTGGTGTGTCGCATCGACCTCGCCCCAGCCGGCGCCTGTCCATCGCGAAACGTGCTCCAGCTCGGCCGGCCGTAAGGGCAGCCCGGCGGAGGTTCGAAGTCCCAGGTAGACGGATTCGGCCATTCGATCGTCGGGCGATAGCACCTCGCTCCCTCCCACCGGGTCTCGACCCTGGTCGAGGCGACGCGCCCAGTCCGCGTACGGGGCTGTGTTCCATCGGCGGCGCACGCCGTCGAATTCGTGGGCCGAGGGACCCAGACCCGCGTATGGGACCTGCTGCCAGTAGGCCGAGTTGTGGCGCGCGCGAAGAGCCGGCCGCGCGAAGTTCGACACCTCGTAATGCTCGAACCCGGCGGCGACGAGCGTTCGATTGGCGTGCATGAACTCGGATTCGTACCGCTCATCCGGCGACTCCGTGACGTCGCCGCGCGCGCTCCACCGGCCGAGAGGCGTGTGCGGCTCGATCGTGAGACCGTAGAGCGAAAGATGCTCGGGTGCGAGGCCCAGCGCTTGGTCGACGTCGCGCTCCCAGGATCGTTCCAGCGACTCGGGAAGCGAGAAGATCAGATCGAGCGAGAGATTGTCGAACCCTGCCGACCGGGCGGTGTCGACCGCGCGCCCGATCGCCGCGGCGTCGTGACTGCGATGCATCCACGCAAGGACTCGGTCGTCGAACGACTGCGCGCCGAGCGAGATGCGATTCACGCCTGATCCGCGCCAACGCCGTGCGGCGTCGTCCGTCAGATCTTCGGGGTTGGCCTCGAGCGTGACTTCGGCGTTTGAGACGAGCTCGAGGCGCGAGCGAAGCGTGTCGATCAGGCGGGGGACGCCTTCTCCACCCAATCGCGACGGCGTGCCGCCGCCCAGATACAGCGTGTCGACGGGCCACGAGATTGCCTCGCCAAATCGCACGTCGAGCTCGCGTGCGAGGGCCTGAACATACTCGTCGACGGGTACGTCGCGGCGGACGGCGATCGAGAAGTCGCAGTACGCGCAGCGGCGCGCGCAGAACGGCACGTGCACGTACACATGGCGGGGGGGCACTCGGCAATATAGGCGAGGTGCAGCGGCCCTGGTGGCCGTTCAGCGGCGCCGGACTTCGCCCGTCAGCGCGCACTCGACCACGCCGCGCAGCTCGAGCGCCGTGATCGCGGTGAGGCACGTCGACACGGGCAGCGCTGATCGGGCACACAGCTCGTCGAGGCTGGCGGCGCCCTGCTCGAGCGCGGACCAGATGCGAAGCTCCACGTCGTCCTCGATCGCCAGCTCTCCGCGGCGCTGCGGCGCCAACCCGGCAAGCGACAACGCGTCGGCGATCGAGGCGATCGGATGTGCGCCGTCGCGCAGCAGGTCGTTCGAGCCGCGCGACTGCGGTGAGTCGATCGGCCCGGGCACGATCGCCACGTCCCTGGTCAAGTCGAGGGCATGATTGGCAGTGATGAGCGCACCGCTCTTTACCGGCGCTTCGACGACGATCGTGAGGCGAGCGATTGCGGCAATGATGCGATTGCGCATCGGAAAGGAGCCTCCGTGCGAGTGCGCGCCCGGCGGCAGCTCGGAGAGGAGGAGACCTTTGAACCCCAGCTCGGCGTGGAGCGCCCGGTGCGAGCGCGGGTACGCGACGTCGACGCCCGTCCCGAGCACTGCAACCGTTCGCCCGCCTGCATCGAGCGCGGCTCGGTGTGCGGCGGCGTCGATGCCGAGCGCCATTCCGCTCACGATGCACGCGCCCGCTCGCGCGAGTGCGCCAACGAGATCGCGCGTGACCCGAAGGCCGTACGAAGTAGCCCGGCGGGTACCGACGACGGCGACGACTGGCGCGTCGAGCACATTCCAGTCGCCGATGCTCCACAGTCCACTCGGCGGATCTCTGAGGTCGGTCAGGCGCTCCGGGTAGCGAACATCGTCCGACGCTACGAGCTCCGGCGGCGGCAGCGCGGGAGTTGCCTGCGCCTCCGGCCAGCCCGGGGCGTACGGAAGATCGTCCACGCTCAGGGCAGCGCGACCGAATCGTCGCGACGGACGACGACCTTCTTCATCGCCAGCACTCGCGCCCACCACGCAGCGAGCAGGGCTTCGAGGCCGTAGCGCCCGGCGGCACTGATCGCGAACACGCCGAATGCTTCGGGCGCGTCGATCGGCGGAGGCGGCTCGTTTCCGAGCAGATCCATCTTGGTGAACACGACGCAGTGCGGCTTGAGCGCGAGCTCCGGCGAGTACGCGGCGATCTCGGCGCGGAGCTGGTCGTACTCCGCCTGCCAGTCCATGGCGTCGATCGGGATGAGGAAGGCGAGGAGGCGTGTGCGTTCGATGTGGCGCAGAAACTGGAGTCCGAGCCCGCGCCCTTCGTGAGCGCCCTCGATGATGCCCGGAATATCGGCGACGACGAAGGTGCGGCCGTCGCTCAGCTGGACGACGCCCAGGTTCGGGCTGAGCGTGGTGAAGGGATAGTCGGCGATCTTCGGGCGGGCGGCCGAAACCACGGAAAGGAGCGTGGACTTGCCCGCGTTCGGCTGGCCGACGAGGCCGACGTCGGCGATGAGCTTGAGCTCGAGCTCGAGCGAGCGGGCTTCGCCGTCTTCGCCCGGCTGGTAT
>DATNAT010000133.1:0-6293 GCA_035572355.1 Gemmatimonadaceae bacterium | reverse complement strand
CCCAACTTCGGCGACGAGCGCGCCGTCGCCGAAACGCTGCGCTTGGCGAAGTTGAACGTGCCGGTGCTCATCCACGCCACGGCCGACGACCCGAAGAAGATGGGCATCGACTTTCGGCGCGACGCGTTTTGCGGAAAGATGTCCGTCTGCAACGTGCTCACGCAGTACGGCATTCCGTATACGCTCACATCGCGCCACACGCAGCGTCCCGAAGCAACCGACTTTCGTGCCGATCTGCGCCGGTTCGTCGCGACCTGCCGCGTGGTGCGCGGGCTGCGGACGGCGCGCATTGGCGCGATCGGTGCCCGGCCGGCGGCGTTCAAGACGGTGCGGTTCAGCGAGAAGCTGCTCGAGGCTTCGGGGATTGCCGTCGAGCCGATTGATCTGTCGGAGATTCTTGGCCGCATCGACCGGCTCGCCGACAACGATGCGCAGGTCAAGCGAAAGCTCGGCGAGATGCGCGATTATGTGGAGACGAGCGGTGTGCCCGACGCCGCGCTCACAAAAATGGCCAAGCTCGGCCTCGTCATCGACCGTTGGATGAAGGAAGCCGACGTGACCGTGAGCGCCGTGCAGTGCTGGACGTCGATGGAGGAGTACTTTGGCGTCGTGCCCTGCACGATCATGAGCATGATGAGCAACTCGAACATGCCGAGCGCCTGCGAGGTGGACGTCTGCGGCACGATCAGCATGTACGCGCTGACGCTGGCATCCCAGATGCCCAGCGCTTTATTGGACTGGAACAACAACTACGGCGAAGATCCGGACAAGGCGGTCTGTTTTCATTGCAGCAACCTGCCCAAGGCGTTCTTCGACGACGTCGAGATGGATTATCAGGCGATCATCGCCGGCACCGTTGGGCGCGAGAACACCTACGGGACGATGGTCGGCAAAGTGCGGGCGAGCCCGATGAGCTTCGCGCGCTTCTCGACCGACGACCGCGCGGGACGCATTCGCGGCTACGTCGGCGAAGGGAAGTTCACCGACGACTCGCTCAAGACCTTCGGCGGCGCGGGCGTGGTGAAGATCGCGCGATTGCAAGAACTGCTTCGGCACATCTGCGCCAACGGGTTCGAGCATCACGTCGCCGGGAACATGACGCTCGTCGCCGACGCGGTGCACGAGGCGACGACGCGGTATCTGGGCTGGGACGTCTACCGGCACATTTGAGGGAGCGCGTGACCGTCGTCGCCGGGGTGGACTTTGGCACGCAGAGCGTCCGCGTGGCGATCGTCGACAGCGCGGGCGGGCCGCTCGGTGTGGGAGTCGCCGAGTATCCTGTCATGCGTAAACGCGACGATCCGAATTTCGCCGCGCAGTCGCACGCGTCGCACATGCGGGCGCTTGGCGAGGCATCGCGCGCCGCGCTGGCCGACGCGGGCGTTCGCGGCGAGGACGTGCGCGCGATCGCGCTCGACACCACCGGTTCGACCGTCGTGCCGGTCGACGCGCGACTCGAACCGCTCGATGACTACTATCTGTGGTGCGACCATCGAGCGAGCGAAGAAGCGGCACTGATCACCGACGTCGCGCGCCGGACTGGATTGCCGGCGATCGAGTTTTGCGGCGGCGTGTACTCATCGGAGTGGGGCTTCGCCAAGCTGCTCCACTGGCTGCGCCATAATCCCGAGAAGCGCGGGCGGTTCGCTACGGCGCTCGAGCACTGCGACATGGTCGCTGCGACGTTGACCGGCGTGACCGACGCGCGAGCGGCGGCGCGCTCCATCTGCGCGATGGGCCACAAGTGGCTCTGGAACGAGTCGCTCGGCGGCTTTCCCCCGGATGCGTTCTTCCGCCAGGTCGATCCGCTGCTCGCCGGCATCGGCGAACGGCTTGGCGCGCCGGACCGGTATCAAACATCTGACAAGATCGCCGGCCGGTTGACGACCGAGTGGGCCGAGCGGCTCGGATTGGCGGCGGGCATTCCAATTCCCGTTGGCGCGTTCGATGCGCACTGGGACGCGATCGGCGCCGGTGTCACCGAAGGCGACGTCGTCAACGTGGTCGGCACGAGCACCTGCATCGTTGCGATCGCGAAGCAGGCGGCGTGTGTGCCGGGTGTGTGCGGCGTGGTGAACGGTTCGGTGCGGCCGGGGTACGTGGGCGTGGAGGCGGGATTGTCGGCGGTGGGCGACATCTTCGAGTCAATCGCGCGGCGCGCCCGGACTACGGTGCGCGAGCTGTCGACCGGGCTCGAGGCGTATCGCGCGGGCCAGACCGGGCTGCTCCGCCTCACCTGGGATAACGGAGATCGCACGGTGCTCGTGAACCCGAATCTCGGCGGCGCGACCCTTGGTTGGAATCTCACGCACAGCGCGGCCGACGAGCTTTTCGCGGCGATCGAAGGAACAGCGCTGCACACGCGCGTCGTGTTCGAGCGCATGGCGGAGCATGGCGTGCCGATCCGCCGCGTGATCAACGCGGGCGGCATTCCCCAGAAGAACGACGTGCTCAATCGGGTCTACGCCAACGCGCTCGGCGTGCCAGTGCTGGTGCCGGAGCGTCCGGTCACCGGCCTCGGCTCGGCGATCTTCGCGTTCATGGCGGCGGGCGCGTTCGAGACGATCGACGAGGCGCAGCGGGCGCTCTGTCCGCCCTACCGGGTGATCGCCCCCGATCCCGTGCAGAGTGCAGCATACAATCGTCTATACGCGCTCTATAGAGATCTTTACTTCGCGTTCGGCCGACCAGATGGGGCGGCGAACGTCGGGCGCGTGCTGCCCGAGCTGCGGCGGATTGCCGCCGAGGTACGGGCGTGAATCGCACGGCGGCACGGGGCGCGGTGTGGCTGACTGTCGGACTGGCGCTGGCGCCGGTCGCCGCGCGCGCTCAGGCCAAGCCCGCGCCGTTCACCGTTACTGTCCGGGTCGTCGACAGCGCCGCGGCTCCGATCGCCGGCGCCGATGTAGCGGTGGTTCGCGGAATCGACGATGTGGTGGCGAGCAACCCGTCCAATGGCGACGGCCGGGCGACGCTCATCGTCAAGGACGGGGCCGGCGACCTCGAGATCGTCGTGCGGAAGATCGGGTATCTGCGGGCCGATCAGTTTTTCCGCGCCGAACTGAATGGTGGATCTCGCGACTTCACCATCATCATGCACCGCGCCGTGCAAACGCTGGCGCCGGTGCGAGTGAACGAAACGGAGGACCTGAAGCGCAAGAGCTATTTCATCGATGCCGACGAGATCGCCAAGCATGGCGACATTCTCATCGACGCGACCGACATTCTGAGCAAACTCAAACCGGACATGATCTGCGGGCGCGACTGTCGGCCGCTCGCGGCGGCCGGCGCGCGGACGAAGGCGGCGGTCCGCGTCTGCCCCGGGCTCGTATTCAGCCAACGGCGCGTGTGCCCGGCCGACACGTCCCCGCAGTCGCTGGCGACGAACGTCTGGGTGAACGGCGAGTGGATCCGCACGATGGGTTACGAGGACGTGTCGACCTGCCAGATCGGGCGGCGCGGAATGCTTGGCGGACTGCTGCCTGGATCGATGGAAGTGTTGTGCGAGATCCTGCCCGAGCACATCGCGCAGATGACCTACGTCGACGACTACGACACCACGATCGGAAAGAATGGGAGCAACGGCGCGCTGTTCATCGTGCTCAAACCGGGAGTGAAATACACGCCCGGACGCATGTCGTATGTCGCCGGGGACTCCGCCGTCACCGGCGCCGCACGCCGAGACAGCGGACGAGCGATCGCGCCGGCGGGCACCGACAGCAGCGTTCTGGATTCTGCGGCCAAACTGCCGCCATATCGTCAACGCCTCCTGGGCGTGTTCGACGACGCCACGGGCAAGCCGATCGAGGGTGCGCGCGTGATCGACGAGGCGACCGGCACGTATACGACGACATCGGCATCGGGCATCGTGAGCCTCGTCTTTCTGCCCGAGGGCGTGTCGTCGCTCCGAATCATCCGCGTCGGGTTCGAGGATCTCACGCTGTCGATGCAGATCGCTCCCAACCTGACGACGCCGTTGACATTGGTCATGAAGAAACGCATATCGACCGCGGGCGCTCTGCCGCCGGGAGAGGGAGGATGATGCAATGGCTGCTGTGACCGTTCGCTACATCGTCAACGACGTGGACGCCGCGATCGCGTTCTACCGCGACCAACTCGGCTTTCAAGTCTTGATGCATCCGGCGCCAAACTTCGCGATGCTGTTGCGCGGCGATCTGCGTCTCCTGCTCAGCGCGCCGGTCGGCGAAGGCGGCGGATCGCATGCCATGCCCGACGGCACGCGTCCCGCGCCGGGAGGCTGGAACCGCTTCGAAATCGAGGTCGACGATCTGCCGGCGATGGTCGATCAGCTCAAGAAGCAGGGCGTCCGTTTTCGGAACGACATCGTTCACGGCATCGGCGGCGATCAGATCTTGCTCGACGATCCGTCGGGCAATCCAGTGGAGCTCTTTCAACCGAAGCGCTGAACACCATGCGATCGACGTCGCGCCGGCTCGCCTGCCTGGTGCTCGGCCTCGCCGGCCTGGCAGCCTCGTGCACGCGGCCGAGTGGATCTGCCACACCCGCGCGCGACGATCAGGCATTTCTCTTCTCGTATTTCACGCGCAATGGCGAGGACGGCGTTCACCTCGCCTACAGCCGCGACGGGATCACCTGGACGCCGCTCAACGGCGGCCGATCGGTCATCACGCCGGCAATCACGGGCGCTGGCCGCGGATGGCAGGAATGGAACACCACCGCGGCGTTGATGCGCGACCCGAGCATTCTGCGCGGGCCCGACGGCATGTTTCATCTGGTATGGACCGTGGCCTGGACCGATCACGCGATGGGCGTCGCGCACTCGCGCGACCTCATCCACTGGTCCAAGCAGACGCGTGTGCCAGTGATGGAGCACGAGCCGACAGCGCTCAACACTTGGGCGCCGGATCTCTTCTACGACGACGCGACGAAACAGTTCGTGATCGTCTGGGCGTCGTCGATCCCCGGCCGCTTCCCGGCCACGGACTCGCTCGCCCAGACGACGTCGCGCGGCCGCGCCGACCACCGGCTCTACTACGTTACGACGCGTGATTTCAAGTCGTATTCGCCGACGCGGCTGCTCTACGACGGCGGCTTCGCGGCGATCGACGGCACGATCACCAAAGCGAACGGCCGCTACTACCTCGTCATGAAAGACGAAACGTTCTACCCGCCGCACCGGAACATCCGCGTCGCGTCGAGCGAGCACGCAACCGGCCCGTTCGGCCCGGCGTCGCCGCCATTCACCGACAAGGACACGGAAGGCCCATCGGTGCTCCACACCGGCGGCTGGTGGTACGTGTACTATGACGAGTACACGCGCGGCCACTACGGCGCGGTGCGCACGCACGATTTCGTGCACTGGGAGCAGTTCTCCGACTCGCTCCACGCGCCGCGCGGCATGCGGCACGGCTCGGCGTTCTTGGCGCCGAAGTCCGTGCTGCGCGGCTTGCTCAAGCTGCAGTGAATCTGTGCTTTCGCTTCGGGCCTTCGGCCCTCGCTGTCGTGACGCGAAGCGACAACACCAATTACCGCTCGATCGCCACGCCCAGCCGCGCCACGACCTTGAACGTGCTGTCGGTGATGATTCCGGTCCCGCGGCGCTGATCGGGCTCGCGCGCGTAGAACAGCGGGCCGACGCGCAGCACGACGAATCGCGTCCGCGCTCCGATCGGATGGCCGAACTGGGTGGCGAGCTTGGAGCAGACGAGTCCGTCGTGCACCATCTCCGGCGCGAGCGTCTTCGCGTCGCCGAGCCCCTGTTCCTGGCGCAGCTCCTGGCCGAGTTGGCCCTGACTGGTCAGCACGGTCATGACTTCTTCGCCCGCGCTGTCGGCGATGGCCCGCGTTGCGGTCGCGCAGGGCGCCTGCGCCTTGGACGTGCGCGGCATGAAGGCGGTCGCGACAATGGCGAGCGTCGCAACGAGTGAGCTCGATGACATGGTTCCCCCCTTTGGTGCAAAGTCGTACCTGCCGGCCGCTACAGGCAAGTGTGAGGCCGAGCCTGACGCGCTGGCGAGCGCGACCGCTCGCCGGCGTGCGCCGTGCGCAATAGCTTCGGGCATGACCGAGCCACTGTCGCGTCGCGAGGCGCTCAAGCGATTGGGCGCGATCGGTGCCGGGGCCGCGCTCGCGCCGGGGCGCCTCATCGGAGGCGTATCCGAGATCGTGATCGCCGGCCAGCCGGTAGAGATTTCTGTTGCGTCACTGAGCCCGTCGACGGTCCGAATCACCGCTCGGCCAATCGTCGCTGGACGCGCCGAAGCAGTGGCCGCGACCGGCGAGCTCGCCGTCGAGAATCCCGGCAAGATCGC
>DATNAT010000132.1:0-8941 GCA_035572355.1 Gemmatimonadaceae bacterium | reverse complement strand
AACGGGCAGCCGGTGGCGCAGGCGAGCCTGACCGAAGCCGGGCAGCCCGATGTGCGTGCCTGGCTGCCGCAACCGAACAATGTGAGCGGGTACTTCGACCAGGGCCGATCGTTGATCACCAACGCGGCGGCGCAGGGTTCGAATTCGAACGGCAGCATCCGCCTCTCGCTCAACAATCGCGACTACTCGGGGCTGACACCCGGGAGCTCGCTTGCGCGCCGCGGCCTCGACGTGACCGCGTCGACCGATGCGCTGAGCCGGCTCACGCTGCGCGGCAACGTCGCCTACGTGAACGACGCCGGTCGCGACCGCGCCGGCACCGGGTTCGACGAGATCAACCCCGTCGCGCTGTTCAGCCGCATGCCGCGACAGGTGGATGTCGAGGCGCTGCGCAATCACCTGACCGATCCCCGCGGCGACGAGATCAGTTGGAACTACGACGGCCACAACAATCCGTTCTTTCAGCCGTTGGCCAACAGCAACGACGACAGCCGATCGCATTTCTTTGGCGGAGCAGGGGCCGACTATACGTTCAGCAGCTGGCTCACGGGCGTCGCGCACATTGGCCAGGATTCGTATGACGACTCTCGGAACTTTTCAGTTGCCTCAGGCTGGATGGGCGGCTACCCGGATGCGCTGGGCCGCGGAAACTTTTCCGGCGGGGGATCGCAGCACGAACATGTGACGGTCGGTCAGACGAATGTGGACGGCGAGCTGCGCGCCAAGCTGCACGGCGCGTGGTCACCGCTTTCACTGGCCGCGGGCGGCAACTGGCGCACGCAATCGGTGTCGACCGACGCGACGGTGGTCGACGACACGTCGGCCGCGGGCGGCGCGGCGCGCACGACGTCCGGTGGACTTTCCGCAAGCAACCAGGCGCATGCCGTCTTCGGGTCAGCGACTCTTGCGGGCGGGTACGCGAGTCTCACCGTCGTGGCCCGCGATGAACAGTCGTCGGCGTTCGCGTCGGGTCACGACTCGCACATCTATCCCGCGGCGGTCGTGACCTTCGATCTGGCGCGCGCGCTCTCACACGACGCGCGCGGCGGGGCGAGCGGCACGGTGCTGCATGCCGGATGGTCAGAGTCCGGTGCCGATCTTTCACGCTACGCGCTCGAGACGGCGTACGCCGGCGTGCAGCCGACTGACTCGGTGACGCTCCCGCAGCGTGGAGTGGTGTCGACCGCGGCTACGTTGTCGCCGGAGGTGACGAAGAATCTCGAGCTGGGCGGGAGCTTTCGCCTTTCCGATCGTTCGGCGCTCGACCTGTCGTACTATCACGAACAGACGACCGATCTCATCGTCGCCCTGCCGTCCGGGTCGGGGTTCGTTGCGTCCAATGGAGGTGCGGTCACCAACTCCGGCATCGAGGGCGCGCTCGACCTCAGCCTCGGCGGCGACCCGAACGGGCTGCGTTGGGATGCGGCCCTCGTGGCGGCGCACAACACGAACCGCGTCGAATCGCTGGCGAACGGGTTGACGCGACTCGCACTGACGCCGGTGCGCTGGGGCGTGGGACTCGAGGCGCGTGCGGGCGAGCCGCTGAGCGCGATCGTCGGCGATCGGTTCCTTCGCAATTCCTCCGGGGCGCTGATTCTGCGCGACGGTCTTCCGCTCCCCGACTCGGTGGCCGGTCCTCAGGTGCTCGGCAGCTTCAATCCGTCGCTGACGGCGGGGCTGACCAATCGCTTCCGCTATCAGTGGCTGGAGCTGTCAGCCGAGGTCGATGGGAGCTTTGGCGGGAAGATCTTCAGCGCAAGCGACATGTGGGGCGCGACGTCGGGGGTGCTGGCGGAAACCGCGTTCCGCCCCGACAGCGGCCTGCTCATCGCCGGCGTGGACGCAGCCACGGGCGCGGCGAATGCTACGCACGTGAGCACCGAGAACTATTACCACGCGCTCCGGAATATCCCCGAGCGCTGGGTCTACGATGCGAGCTACTTCAAGCTCCGCGATCTCCGCGTCACGGCTACGCTGCCGAGTCGGTTCCTGCCCGGGTTCCGCGCGCAGGCGATTCGCGCATCGATCATTGGCCGGAACCTCTATATGTGGGCAAAGGCGCCGAACATCGATCCCGAAACGGCGCTCAGCGCATCGAGTCTGACCGGCTTGGAGTTGGGTCAGCTTCCTACTGCGCGCAGCATCGGGCTGCAGCTCTCGATCACGCCGTAGACACTCGTTTGCTCGTCGCGATGGAGGTCGACGTCGCGGTCGAGCCCGGATTGAAACGGAGCGTTACACGGTGCGAGAGGGGACCGTTACAAAAGCGTCATGGCTGTCGGGAACCTGTTACACCCCCGCCGGGCGGCCGCCACAAGGTGCCGCACAGCCGCGACAGTCTATGGGGGCACCTTCGAGCTGATGGCATTGCATCCAATATAAGGTTTTGCCTGCTTTGGGTTTACGGCATGGAACGCCGAGGCCGGTAGCGGAATGGAAGATGCTTTGGGGCCGCGCGGACATTACTGGCCCCGAATGATTAACGTCGCTTCATACTCGCCTTATACGAGGTTGCGCGAGCACCTCGCTGCCGTTCCACGCGTGTGGCTCGTGACGGGTGCCGCCGGGTTCATCGGCTCGCACTTGGTTCACGAATTGTTGACGTTGAATCAGGTCGTGGTGGGGCTGGATGATTTCTCGACCGGTCATCAGCGGAACCTCGACGACGTATTCCGCGGGCGCCCGGAGGCCGAAAATCGCTTCCGGTTGATCGAGGGTGACATTCGCGACCTGGCCAGCTGCCGCGAGGCGTGCGCCGGCGTCGACTTCGTGCTCCATCAGGCGGCGCTGGCTTCGGTGCCGCGCTCGATCCACGATCCGATGACGACGCACGCGGTCAACGTCGAGGGGTTTCTCAACGTTCTCACTGCAGCCCGCGACGCCGGCGTGCGTCGCGTGGTCTATGCGTCGTCGAGCGCGGTCTATGGCGACATCACGGACTCGCCGAATGTCGAAGATCGCGTGGGGCGGGTGCTGTCGCCGTATGCCGCGTCCAAGGCGAGTGACGAGCTCTTTGCGGTCGCGTTCCAGCGGGCCTACGGCTTGGAAACGGTCGGGCTGCGGTACTTCAACGTGTTTGGCCCGCGGCAAGATCCGAGCGGCGCGTACGCGGCGGTGATTCCACGTTGGATCGCGGCGCTGCTCGCCGACGAGCCCTGCGCAGTGTATGGCGACGGTCAGGCGAGTCGGGATTTCATTCCCGTTGCGAACGCGGTGCAGGCGAACCTGCTCGCGGCGGCATGGGCGCCAGCGCAGGCAACCGGCGAGGTCTACAACATCGCCGGCGGCCGAGAGACGTCGCTCAACGAGCTGTTTCGAATGATCCGGTTGGGATTGGCGGGCTATCAACCGCACGTGGCGACGTCGCGGCCGACGTATACGGCGCCGCGCGCGGGAGACATTCAGCGTTCGGTAGCCAACATCACCAAGGCTCGGCGAGCGCTGGGGTACGAGCCGGGTCAGAGTGTAGAGCAGGGGCTAGGTCTGGCGATCGAGTGGTACGTCACCGGCGATGTCGCCGGTACGCCAGTTGGAAGCGGGGCAGTGCCAAGCAGCTTTTCGACGCGATAGCGCGGGGCGCACTTCACAATACTCTGAATAGTCCATGATTGGGTCTTCGAGACGATCTCCGTCGGTGCTGATCGCCAGTGACGGCGAGTGGTTCGGACGGTCGCTCGAGAGCGTCCTGGGGCTCAACGGCTACGCGGTCACACGCGTGGCGGCGGGCTCTCCGGCGCTCGAGGTTGCGCGCGACATCCATCCCGATGCGCTGCTCCTCGACGACTCGCATGCCGATCTCGGTGCGGCTGCGATGTGTCGCTCGCTCCGCGACGATCCGACGTTCGACCACGCGACGCCAATCATCGTCACCTCGTCGTCGCCCTCGCCGCACCGCGTACGGACGGAGGCATACGCCGCCGGTGCGTGGGACTTCTGCAGCCAGCCGCTCGACGTCGAGACCCTCCTCCTCAAGCTCGCCACCTTCATTCGCGCGAAGCGCGAGCTGGCCGTGGCGCAATCGCTCGTCGATCCCACGACCGGCCTGTACACGTCGGCTGGGCTGCAGCAGTGGGCGAGCAAGCTCGGCGCGAGAGCGCTGCGCAAGCGCGAAGCGCTGTCCTGCCTCGCCGTGACGATGAGCGGCGAGCAGGGCGGCACGCTCGGCGAGCATGGCGGCGCCGATTCGGATGACCTCGCGCGTGTCGCCGACCTGTGCCAGGCGCAGAGCCGCAAGTCCGACGTCGTTGGCTACATCGGCGGTGCGCAGTTCGTGATCCTCGCGCCCGATACGGACGGTCCCGGAGTCACCCGGTTGATCACGAGGTTGCGGACGGCGCTCGCCGGAGCACTCTCCGGTACGACAACCACGACGCTTCGGGCCGGGTACTGCACCGTCTCGAATTTCGCATCGACGACGCTCGATCCGACCGACCTCCTCAGACGAGCCCAGACGGCCCTCCAGCAAACGCAGCTGTCCGGCACCGGCTCGTCGGCGCTCAGCTTCGACGAGCTCCCGCAGGCGACCTGACGCCTCGCTGCGTGGCGTGCGCGCGACGTCGCACGCGTCCCGCACCAGGTGGTTTGCCGCTCAGCCTGTCGCGCCCAGCCAACAATTGGACATTTTGACCGTCTGAAATCGCACCATTTAGCGATTTGCGCGGGCGGCCGATCCTCTTGAGGGATCGCGTGTAACTGTTGGTTTGCACGCATCCAACGATTTGTCGCAGCCGCTTGACACTCGCTGTCAATGCTGCATTATGTGACGGGCGTCACTGTTCTACATTTGTTGTTGCGCCCCTCCTACACTCCCCGCCTCCGCAATCCCCCGCCGATGAAGACGGCCCGTTCTGACTTTGGAATCTTTACCCCTACGGGCCGCTCAGCGGTCTCGTCCGTTGACGACGCCGAAGTGATGCTGAAGCCTTCGGACGACGACTTCGAGCCGGCGGACTCCGCCGGAGTCACCCGCGAGCGCCGCGCGTCCATCCGCGTCCTGGTCGTCGACGACGATCGGACGCTGCGCGAGGGCAGCGCCAGCGTACTGCAGGTGGAGGGCTACAGCGTCACCGCGATCGGTCGCGGCGACGAAGCGCTCGAGCTGCTTCGCCGCACGCACTTCGACGTCGTGCTCTGCGATCTCTACATGACGCCCGTGTCGGGGATGGAGATCCTCAAGTCCGTCATGGCGTCCCGCCCGAGCACCATCGTCATCATGGTGACGGGAAATCCGAGCGTGGCGTCGAGCGTGGAAGCGCTCCGCGCCGGAGCGTGGGATTATCTGCCGAAGCCGTTCTCGGGCACGCACCTCCAACTGCTGTTCGGGCGCGCTGCGTACGCGGTGATGAACAACCGCGAGCGCGAGCAGACGCGCGCCGCAATGCTTTCCGACAACGGCAACAGCGACAAGCTCACACTTCTCGGCACGTCGCCGTCGTTCCGCCGCGCCGTCGATCTCGCGCGTCGCGTCGCCACGACCAATGCCTCGGTGATGATCGTTGGTGAGAGCGGAACGGGCAAAGAGCTCATCGCACAGTTCGTTCACCGTCACAGCCGGCGTGCCGCTCAGAAGTTGGTGCCGCTCAACTGCGCGGCGCTCCCCGAGCACCTGCTCGAGTCGGAGATGTTCGGCCACCGCAAGGGATCGTTCACGGGCGCCGACCGCGAGAAGGTCGGCCTCCTCGAAGTCGCGAACGGCGGAACGTTCTTCCTCGACGAGCTGACCGAGATGCCGCTGCCGCTCCAGGCCAAGCTGCTTCGCGTGGTCCAGGACGGCGTGCTGCGCCGCGTGGGCAGCGAGCAGCAGGATGCGGTCGTCGACGTTCGCTTCATCTCGGCCATGAATCGCGATCCGCGCGAAGCGATCTCAAACAAGACGCTGCGCGAAGATCTGTTCTATCGTTTGAACGTGTTCCCGATCTCGCTGCCGCCGCTGCGTGAGCGTGTCGAGGACATTCCGATTCTCGCCAATCACTTCCTCGCGCAGTTCTGGCACCGTCACCGCACGACGAAAGACGAGCTTCCGCGGTTCAGCGAATCGGCCATGGACTTTCTCGTCTCTCGCCCATGGCAGGGGAACGTGCGCGAGCTGCAGAATGTCGTGGAGCATGTCGTGGTGCTCGCGCAGCCCGGGCTCGAGATCACGGTCGAGGACATTCCCGCGCACCAGGATTGGTCTCGTCCGTCCGAGGGCCGGCAGAGCGCGCACGCGGCCGTGCTGAACGACGCGTACCACCTCGCCAAGGAGCACGTGCTGGCGAGCTTCGAGAAGGAATACGTCACCCGGCTCGTCGCGCGCGCCTCCGGCAACATGTCGCGCGCCGCGAGACTGGCGAGCGTCGATCGCACGACCCTGTATCGGTTGTTGGAGCGCCACGGTTTCCGACGCGAGGCGCCTGAGTCCACGGCACTCTGACACGACGTCGTGTCCGGCGCAGCGAAGTTCGACCATGAAAGCGGAGCGGTCGCCCGGAAGCAGACCCGCCGGTAGAGCGACCGCGAACCTCAGTTACCAGGCAAAAGGCTTGAGGTCATCGGTCGGTCGGACGGGCGTTCTGTCACCCAACGCCTGCTCAATGCTTCGCGCCGCGGCCGATCGGGCCGCGGACCGGCTGGCGCGCGCCGAGCACGCTCCGCTGCCGGAGATGAAAGCCCGAATCGACCGCATCCTCGATCTCGTGCGGCGGGTCGCCGCCGGCGTGGACGCGGCGGCCATCGATCAACTCGGGCAGTTCGAGCAGGACGAGCCGACCACGACCGTCGTGCCGCGACACCACATCGACTGTCTGCGGAGCGAATTTCTCACCGAATTGGAGCAGGCGCCGCCGAGTTACAGCGGCGACGGCAATGGCGGGCCGTCGATCGACGCCGCGGAGCTCGTGGCCATGCTCGCGGCCATGGAACGCGTTGGTGGCGAGCTCGCATTCGGGCGCCGGAGCGATTTCATCGATCGGCTCTCGAGCCCCGGTGCGCTCGAGGCGGTGATCGAGGTCGCGCACGACATGCGGTCGCCGTTGGCGTCGATTCTCTTTCTCGTCGACACCATTCAGCGCGGCCAGAGCGGACCGACGACCGCGGTGCAGAATCGCCAGCTCGGGCTCATCTACGGCGCCGCACTCGGCTTGAGCAACATGGCGTGCGACGTGATCGACGCGGTGCGCGGCCACCGCCTCATCGACGGACAGCCCGAGCCGTTCTCGATCGAGGAGCTGATCTCCGCGGTCTGCGCCGTGGTGCACCCCGTGGGCGAGGAGAAGGGCCTGCCGATTCACGTCGTGCTGCCCACGCTGGACGGCCGGATCGGCTATCCGACGGCGATCAGCCGCGTGCTGCTCAACTTGAGCAGCAACGCGCTGCGCTACACCGAAAAGGGATCGGTCACCATCGGCTGCACCGAGATGGCCAACGACGTGATCGAATTCTGGATCAAGGACACGGGCTCCGGCATTCCCGATACGGTGCTGTCGATGCTGTACAGCGGCTTCAGGCCCGCGTCGAACGGCCTGCGCTTCTCGAGCGCAGGGCTCGGTCTGGCGATCTGCCGGTCTCTCCTCGAGGCCATGGCCAGCGAGCTCGAAGTCGAGACGTCGGCCGAGCACGGAACGAGATTCTCGTTCCGGCTCACGCTGCCGACGGCGTGAACCAAGCGTCGGACACGGCGCTGCTTCATCGGGAGTTCGAGGCACAGGCGCGGCGCAGTCCGCGGCAAATTGCGCTCGAACATCGCGGAGCGTCGATCACCTTCGCCGAGCTGAACGAGCGAGCCGACACGCTGGCGGACGTGCTTCGGCGCGAAAGGCTGGAGGGAGGCTTGGTCGGTCTCCACGTCGAGCGTTCGATCGAGTACGTGATCGCAGCGCTGGCGATTCTCAAGGCGAACGCCGCGGTCGTTCCGCTGCCGCCGTCGTACCCGGTCGAACGGCTGCGCGCGATTCTCGATTTCGCGAAGCTGGACGCCGTCGTCGTCGGCGAGGCGAGCCGCATCGATGCGTCGTTCGGGGCGCGTCTCATTAATGTCGCAGACGTCGCAGCGGTCGAATCGCCGCCCAGGCAGGCGCCCGAGCAACAGTTGCAAGATCGTCCGGCCGCGCCGGCGTTCGTGCTCAGCTCTTCGGGGTCGACTGGTCATCCCAAGCTGATCGTGCGCAGCCACGAATCGTTTTTTCACCGGCTGCGCTGGACTTGGGAGCGGCATCCGTTCGATGCCGGTGAGGCGTGCGTTCAGAAATCGCACATGACGACCACGCACGCCATTTACGAGCTGTTCGAGCCGTTGCTGCGCGGCGTCCCCGTGCACATCGTCTCCGACGACGATGTGCGCCAGCTTGCGACCTTCTGGGATGCCGTGCATCGGCATCGAGTATCCCGATTGCTGCTCGTGCCGTCGATGCTCCGCGCCTCGCTCGACATGCCGTCGTTCACGGCGCCGGACCTCCGCGTGCTCGTCCTGATGGGCGAGTACGTGCCGCCCGCTCTTGCGGCGAGGGCGCTCGAGGCGTTTGCGCGTACGACCAGCATCTACTCGATCTACGGCAGCACTGAAGCGAGCTCCACGCTCGTCGCCGATCTACGAGCCTCCGCGCGTCCGGACGCCGAGCTTCCACTCGGCACGCCGATCTCGGACGGCGTCGACGCGTTCGTGCTGAACGACGCGCTCGAGCCGGTGCCGCGCGGCAGCGAAGGAATGCTCTACATCGGCGGCAGCGCGCTGTTCGCGGCGTATCATCGCGACCCGGCGCTCACCGCGGCGGCGCAGACGAATCGCGACGGCCGCACCATCTATCGTACGCAAGACCGCGTGCGTGTCCGCTCCGACGGCGCACTCGAGTTCGTCGGCCGCGTCGACGACACGGTCAAGATCAGAGGATTCAGGATCGAGCTGCGAGAGGTGGAGCGCGTCATCGCAGAGCGCGGCGGTGTTCGGCAAGCCGTCGTGCTGGCGCAC
>DATNAT010000131.1:0-9313 GCA_035572355.1 Gemmatimonadaceae bacterium | reverse complement strand
AGATCTCGAGCTCGACGTCATCCGACGATGGCCCGAGATCCGCCGCGCCATTCTTCAACACACGATCCTCGAGCGTGCGGGAGAACGACCGGACTTGGTCGAACGTCGTCGTCGAGTCGTTGTTGAAGTCGACGAGTTGGTCGGTCCCCTTTCGCCGCGACACCAGCTCGACCTTGCGGCTCTCGACGTGCACCGGGCCGTCGGCGTCCGCCATCTTGCCCGCCCATACCTCGATCGGGCTCGCGTCTCGGCGCCACACGCCGCTCGTGATCGCGTTCGCTCGCTCGAGCGTGAAGATCGGCAGCTCGTCCCAGAGCAACCCGCACGTTCCGCCGGGGTGCTCCGTCGAGACGTCCATCGTGCAATTCAACGGCGCGTTCACGGCCGTCGTCTTGGGCGCCGTCCTCGGATCCCACCGGAGTCCCGCGCCCTCGACGACCGCGCGCTGGAGCGCGCACCGCACCGAGTAGGTCGTGTCCGCGCGCGGACAGCGGCCCGTGTCCACACGATTCCACTTTTGTCGCGACGACAGCAGCGCTTCCGCGCGTTTGACGAGTCCCACGTCGAACGGGCCCACAGCCTCTTTCGTTGCAGGCGCCGCCGCCGGGTACCTCGCGTTGGATGCTTGCGCTCCGGCGACCGCACCATGAGCGACGAGGCTGGCAAGGCCGGCGAGGACGACGCGCGTCCAAATTCGCCGGCGCATCAGCGGAGCGCCGCCATGGCGCGATCGCGTTGGTACGATTGACGAACGCTCCCCGCGGCGGAGGTGAACGCCGTGCGAGCATCGCCGTCCAGTTGCTGCGAGGAGGCCACCGCGAGCAGCACGCGCGTCTTCTCGTAGTCGACGTCCTTGTTCTTGACCGACTCCAGCACGGCAAGCGTCTGCTCGTGGCTGAGCGCCGACTTGGTCACGATCATCACCAGCGACTGCGCCCACGTGTGGCCGGCGCTCATCGTGAGCGCGGTTTCGAGCAGTGCGTCGCGCACGACGGGATCGCTGAGTGGATAGCGATCGGCGATCGCGGTGATCAGCTGGCCCGCCATGTAGTCGGTGTTCAGTGAGTGCGCCACGGCGGCCAGGCGGCGCAGCGAACCTGGGTCGAGCGTCGCCGTTTGAATGAGGCGGCGCGCGTAGACGTACTTGGCGTATGGCGAGTACATCCGCTCGATCTCCGAGAGCACGAGCGGCGCGCCACCCGATTGCACGAGCGCCGGAAAGCGCCGGTCGATGTCGAAGCCCGTCGTGCGGTCGACGCCGATCAGGAACTGCGCGAGCCACACGCTCGCCGCCACCGGGCGCGGGTCGCTCGTCGTGAGTTGATACGCTACCGTTCCATCCGGCGCGCGGCGCGCGCTGAATCGCGTGATCGCGCCGTGGACGTTCGTCGTCGCGTCGAGATATGCACCCTCGGAGAGCCGTTCGATCGACGTGCCGTCGGCACTGAACGCGATTTGGCCCTCGGACTTGAGGTCGTAAGAGCATCCGCCGAACTCGGCGCTCGCCATCCAGTACGTGCCCCCGTTGTCATCGGAGCTCGACTCGCTGTCATGGTGACTCGAGCCGTTCGGCGACGCCGCGGTGCACGAGGCAAAGAGGTCCGCGGCCTGCTGAGGCGGCTGCGCCGGCTGGTCGATGTGAGTTTCCTCATGGCGCACCGCCGCGACTGGTGACGGCACGCTCCTGCGCGTCGCGACGGGCGCCGGTGGCAATACTGTGCGCGCGACGGAAGCGTGCGTCGCGGCCTGCAACGGCGCTTGCTCCGCCGATCGTACTGGTCGGGGCGACGCGCTCTGCATCGCCGCGAGCGGCGCCACCAACGCGAGAGTCAGGCCCGCCGTCAACATCACGCTCCGCGCCGACATTGCGCTGCGCCGCACGGTGGGATCGAGCAGCGCGAGCAGCCGGCCCTCGAAGTGTGACGCCCGTGCGAACGCCAGCGCCACACTGTAGCGATCCGCGGGTCCGTGACGCGTCACGAGCGCCAATAGATCACCCGCGTAGTCGGACGCCACGGCGCCGCCGGCGAGCACGCAGTCGTCGCACGCGCGTTCGCGCTCGCGCCGCATCGCTCCAACGGCATACCAGGCGAGCGGATTGAACCAGAAGAGCGCCGACGCCGCCTGCGCCACCAACTGCGTCGCCGCGTCGAGACGCCGAATGTGCGCGAGCTCGTGCTGCAAGACGTGGCGCCTGCACTCGGCCGACCACTCGAGCGCCTCCACGGGGAGCACGATCTGCGGATGCACGATTCCCCACGTGATCGGAAGGTCGACGTCGACGCTCGTGCGAATCGAGACGGGCCGTGCGACCCGCATCTCGCGGACGATCTGCGCGTCGAACATGGTTCGGTCGGCCGGCGTGCTGCGACTCGCCAGGCGCGCGAGAGCGACTCTGCTCACTGTGTAGCGTGCGACGATCGCGATCACGCCGGCAAGCCAGAGCGCGAACGCCAGCGTCGTCCACGACGGCCGATTGGAGGGTGTCGGCGATGCAGCAGGCCCACTCGGCGCGATCGGCGCTTCGTCGACATGCTTGTCAGCCGCGACGCTGAGGGGCGCGTCGGTCGACGTGCGCTCAAGGGAGACCGGATTCGCCGACGATCCAACGAAGTTCGGAAATAGATGGACCGTGGTCCCAACCGCCGACGGCATGGGGACGACGCGCCAGGCGGGGAGGACGGCGCTCAGCACGACCAACGCGACCGCGCCGCCGAGACCGACCATCCATATGAGATGTCTTACGGCCGCCGAGGAGCGGTGGAGGAGCCGGACGAGGACCGCCGTCATCGCGAGCAGCGCGGTCGCTTTGAGCGTGGTCCACGCCAGGCTGGCCACGATTGGTGGCAGGGTCAAGAGCGTCGAAGCATTCATTGTCATATCACCGGCCTTTGCCTTTCGAGTCGCGAATGATGGCCGCAAGTCGCGCGGCGTCGGCCGCGGAGAGCGGCGTGTCGGACGTCTCGAGCAAGCTGGCGGCGGCCTCGGATGCCGACCCGCCAAAGAACGTGCGAACGAGGTGGCGGAGAGCGGTCTTGCGCGCGGCCGCTCGGCTCACCGTAGCCGTATAGACGTAGCGCAGGCCGTCGGCCTGATGCGTGAGGTGGCCCTTGACCTCGAGCAGCTTGAGCATGCCGCGCACGGCCGAGTAGGTGGGCGGATCGGCGAGGGCGGCGCGAACGTCGGCGACAGACGCCGATCCGAGGCGGTGGACGATGTCCATGATCTGCCGTTCGCGGCGGCCGAGGGTGTCGGGCGGGGTGTCTTTCGCCATGCGTTGTCTCCGAGCGCGATATGCTATTGCACTAGCACCTGCTAGCAGGTTAGCACTTAGCGCGGCGGGCGTCAATGCTTTTGTTGCGATCGGCTCCGTAGGCGGCGAGGGGCGAAGCGGCGCCGCGGTGGCCGCGTCCCCGCGCCGGGTACAGGCGCGTGTTAAGATGGAGGGATGCCAACGCCCGTCGACGCGCGGCCCACCGGTGCGCTGACATGACCTGGAAGCGCTGGGCCTTCACCGCGCTGTCGTTCGCGGCGGTGATCGGCATCTCCGTCTTCTTCATTCTGCGGTGGTGGCGCGCGGGCAGCACGATCAGCCTGCCGCCGCAAGCGCATCTGCTCGCCGCGGCCGCCGTCGCGATCGAGATCCTCACGCGCGCGTGGAAGATCACCTGGAGCGCCAAGGCGGCGCACATCGACCTGCCCTTCGGCACCGCCGTGCGCACGACGCTCGCCGGCGACTTCGGTGCGTCGATCACGCCCGCCCGCTCGGGCGCCGAACCGGCACGCTTTCTCGTCCTCGCCGAAGCGGGCATTCCCACCTCGAGCGCGCTCGTCGTGCTCTTCGCCGAGCTCTTTCTGGAAGCCCTCTCACTCGGCACGGTGGTGCTGATCGTGGCGATTGTATTCCGGCACGCCGGCCTCGTGCTCGGCGCGCTGGTCGGCGTCGTCGGCGCCTACGCGGCATTCGTGATTGGAGTCGGGGCGATCGCGGTCGTGCTGTCGCGCCGCCACGTCGGCGACGCGGCGCCGACCTGGGCGCGCCGCATGGGACTCGGCGGCAAGCGGTGGGACACGATCCAGCGCTGGTTCGCACAGGTGCGCTCGACGGTCGACAGCGTGAAGCACATCGACCTGCGCTGGGCGGCGGGCGCCTACCTCATGTCGGTGGTGCACGTCGCGATGCGGCTCTGCGTGCTGCCGGCGCTCGTCCTCGGCGCCGGCGTCGTGGCGCCGCTCGCGCCGCTCGCGCTCTGGCCGCTCGGACTCCTCTACGGCGCGGCGATCGTTCCGGCGCCGGGCGGAGGCGGCGCAGTGGAGCTGGCGTTCCGCGCCGCGCTGGCCGGCGTGATCGGCAAGGGATTCTTCGCCGCCGCGCTCCTCTGGTGGCGCTTCTACACCTTCTATTTATACATCGTGCTGGGCGCGATCGTCGCCGGCAACACCGCGCTGCGCGCGGTGCGGAAGGCGGCGGAGATGGAAGAAGAGCTCGAGGCGGCGGGATAGCCGCGCAATTCCCCATCTTTGTGTTGCGATGTCGCGATTCAGGCGGAAGGGGAATGGTTGTGCACCTCGACCCGCCCGGCCCGAGACTCACGAATGCCCAACCGCACCTCGCTACCCCTCCTCCACGGGGAGCTGACGAGCTCCGTCATTGGTGCTCTCTACGAGGTGTACGATGAGCTGGGGTTCGGGTATCGAGAGCACCTTTAGGCTCTGGCGCTCCAGCGCGTGCTCGTGAGCGCCGGCCACCGTGTCGCCCGTGAAGTCGGCGTGATGGTCTACTTTCGGGGAGAACCGCTCGCCAGGCAATCACTCGACATGGTCGTCGATGGCAAACTCGTCGTCGAGATCAAAGCGACGGAACGATTGCACCATGACGCGACGCGCCAACTTTTCGGCTACCTGTGCTCAACAAACCTCGAGCTGGGGCTGCTGCTCCACTTCGGCCGCGAGCCCAAGTTCCATCGCGTGATTTGCGAAAATCGTCTCAAGCGCCGCAACGCGCCGAAGCAACGCATTGATTGAGGCGCGATGGACCTTCCCTCACACCCACAAAATTCTTCTCCGTTGTTGCCCGTTAGTGTCCGTTTAGTCCGTACCCAATCGTTAGAGCAAGCCCCGCGACGTGCTATCATCGGTAACCGACCCAGGCCCCGCTCGCCGGGTGGGTCTAAACAATGAAATACGGATCAAACGGTCACTAACGGGCAACAACGGACGAACTGCTTTGCTTTTGTTGGTGCGCGTTTCTGCTCTCACGTTCCCTGTAACGCCACTACAGGCGGCACGCGCATGGCGCGACGGGCTGGGATCAAAGTCGCGGCGACGGCGACGAGGAGGAGCAGCAGCGTTACGCCGATGAGTGTGATCGGGTCGTTCGTGCCGACGCCGTAGAGTTGGCCGCGCAGCAGCCGCGTCGTGGCGAGCGACAGCGCGGTGCCCACCGCTGCACCGCCGATGATCGGGAGCAGGCCGCGGCTCAGCACGAGGCGCCAGATGTGGCGCGGCAGCGCGCCGAGCGCGAGGCGCACGCCGATCTCCTGAGTGCGCTGGCTGACGAAGTACGAGACGACGCCGAAGATGCCGACGCTCGCCAACAACAGCGCGATCGTGCCGAGCGCTGAGAGAAGGAGCGTGTTGAATCGTGCCGCGGCGACGGACGAATGCAGCAGCTCGTCCATCGTGTATTGACTGGCGAACGGCAGCGATGCGTCGACCGATAGCACTGCGGCGTGGATCGCCTTGATCGACGCATGCGGATCGCCTGCCGTCTGTGCGACGACGACGAGGGAACGCTGCATCCCGTTCCAGAGCGCGCCCGGCGTTTGCGTGTACGGGATGTACACGGCGGGCTTGGTCGGCGTGGCGAGAGAGAGGTCGTGCAAGTCGCCGACGACGCCGACGACTTTCATCAGATTCGGATGCCCCGTCGCACCGAGCGCGTCGATCCGCTTGCCGACGGGAGATTGGCCGGGCCACAGCTTCGTCGCCAGCGACTTGCTCACGATGGCGACGGGCGGCGAGTCGGCGGCGTCGGTCCGCGCGAAATCGCGCCCGTCGACGAGCGGCAGGCCGATCGTGGCGAAGTAGCCTGGTGAGATGAGACGGAAGTCGACCGACGGGCGGTCGCCTTCGAGCACGGTCGACCCTTCGGCTCCGGCGCTCGTCGTCATGTGTCCCTCGCCGGAAAGCGGGGCGAGCGAGATGAGCGCCGCGCTGGTCACGCCGGGTACGCGCGCCACCGCTTCGTCGATGCGGCGGAAGGCATCGACGTCGCTCGCCGAGTCGGGATACTGCGCGGCCGGCAGCATCAGTCGGCCCGCGAACAGGCGTCGCGCCGTGAAGCCGGGATCGACTCGCTGCACGCTGATCGCCGTTCGAATCAGCAGTCCGGCGCCGGTGAGCAGCGTCATCGCCAGCGCGACCTCGCACGCGACGAGCACGGCACGCAAACGATCGCGGCCGCCGCCGCTCGACCATCGGCCGCCCTCGCGCAGCATCGCATTGAGCGCCGCGCTCGCGCTGCGCAGCGCCGGGATGAGACCGACGAGTAGCCCGCTCGCCAGGGCGACGACGAGCGTGAACGCGAGAACCCAGCCGTCGATTCGCGCCTGATCGATTCGCGGGACGTCGCTCGGACTGATCGCGACGAATCCTCGCAGCAAGCCATACGCGAGCGCGACGCCAAGCACGGCGCCGACCACGCCGAGCACGAGACTCTCGACGAGCAGCTGGCGGACGAGGCGCGCGCGGCCGGCGCCGAGCGCGGCGCGAATCGCCAGCTCCTTGGCGCGGGCAGTGCCGCGCGACAGGAGCAGGTTGGCGACGTTGACACAGGCGATGAGCAGCACGAATCCGACGGCACCGAGCAGCACGAGCAGCCGGTCGCGGTAGTTGCCGACGAGATCGTCCTGATATTCATGAACTTCCATACCGATTCCGGCACCCGCGCCTGGGAAGCGCTGGGCGAGCCGCTCTTCGGCGGTCGTCGCCGCCGCGTTGGCGCGGGCCAACGTGACGCCCGGCGCGAGCCGCGCCACGAGATTCATCGACCGATCGCCGTAGGTGTCGAGCTGTTTGCTCGTCAGCTGCAGGGGCACGATCAGATCGTCGCGGCCGCGGAGGAGCTCGAACGACTGCGGCAGCACGCCGATCACGTCGTACCGCTCGCCGTCGAGCGTGATCGAGCGTCCGATCACGCCGACGTCGCCGGCGAAATCGCGCGTCCACATTCGGTGGCTGAGCATGACGACGTGCGGCGCGCCAGGTTGATCGTCCGCGGGCAGAAAGCCGCGGCCGACGATCGGCGACACGCCGAAGACGTGCAGAAAATCGCTCGTCGCCTTGCCCCCGCTGACGACGACCGGTTCGCCGCCTCGCGAGTAGGTGAAGCCCGCATCGCTGACCGTGGCGGCGACGGCGGAGAAGATGTCGGGGAGCTTGCGCATCGCGGTCAGCTCGCCGCCGGCGGCAACGCCGACTTGGACACCACGCTTGGTCGGCAGCAGCGTCACCACGCGGTCCGGTGCGTTGAACGGGAGCGGCCGAAGCACGACGGCGTCGAGGAGGCTGAACACGCAGGCCGTGGCCCCGATACCGAGGGCCAGGGTGCAGATGGCAACGATGGCGAAGGTGCGCGAACGGAGGAGCTGCCGAAGCGCGAACACCGTATCCTGCCGCAGCTCGGCGACGTACTCGACGCGGGAGCGATGGCGATCGCGTTCGCGGGCCAGCTGGCGGCAGTCGGCGTCGACCGAGGCGCGATCGCCGAATCGGCTCAACGCCTCGGCGCGGGCCTCGCGCTCGCTCATTCCGCTGTTCATGAGATCCCTCATTGTCATCTGCAAATGGAAGTCGAGCTCGGCGGCGACCTCGCGGTCGATGGCGGCGCGGCTGCGCGGAGCGGCGAGCTCGCGGTCGCGCGGGCGGTCGTGAGACATCGTCGGCCGCGCTCGAACGGTCAGGCTGGAAGGAGAATCGGCGAGACGAGCGCGATGAACGACGCGAACTCGGTCGTCTGCGCCTTGAGCTGCCGTCGTCCCTTGGGCGTGATGCGATAGAACTTCGCCTTGCGCCCGAGCTCGGAGGTGCCCCACTCGGCGTCGATCCAGCCGTCGCGCTCCATGCGATAGAGCGCGGGATAGAGCGAACCTTCTTCGACGCGCAGCCCGTCGCCGCTTCGCTCCTTGAGCCAGCGCACGACGCCGTATCCGTGGCGCGGACCGAGGGAGAGCGATTTCAAGACGAGGGCGTCGAGCGTGCCGTGCAGTGCGTCCATGCGAAGAATCCCGGAAGCGCGGGGACGAGCCCGCGGTGAGTAGCCTAGCTGTCTAGGATACTGGGCGCGGGATGCCTAGCTGTCAAGGGTACGATCGGCGGCGGCCGCTACCAGCTGCGATCGGCGTCCCCGCGCATGGCGATGACCGGGTCGACGGACATCGCGCGTCGCGTCGGAACGGCGCACGCGGCGATGGCGACGATCGTCAGCACAACCGCCGAAATCACGTACGACGCCGGGTCGTGCTGAGTTACACCGAACAGAATCGTCTGCACGAGCTTCGTACCCCAGATCGCGGCGGTGAGCCCTATCGCGAGCCCGACCATGGAGACGGTGAGGCCCCTGCGCACCACGCCGCGCGCAACCTGAGCGGGCGACGCACCGATCGCCATACGAACTCCGATCTCGCGCGTGCGCTGCGCCACCGAGTAGGCGAGCACACCGTAGAGTCCGATGGCGGCGAGCACCAGCGCGATGACCGCGAAGCCGGTGAGGAGCAGCGTCGAGAAGCGCTGTGTCGCCGTCGTGCGCGCCAGATCGGCCTGCACGTCGACGAGCGTGAGCTTGACCGCCGGTCCGCCAAATTGCTTCGCCGTGCGCTCGAGCTCACGCAGCACCGCATTCGGCTTCGACGTGCGGAACACGATGTCGCGCGCGTTGCCGGCATCGGGGAAGTAGAGCAGCGGCTCTTCGCCGATCGTCGTCAGGCCGTGGATCGCGATGTCGTTGGCGACGCCGACGACGGTGTTCCACGCGTCGGCATCCTTCGGGTCGCTGGCCGCGAAGCGGAGGTGCTGGCCGATCGCGCGCTGCGCGGGCCACAGACGCCGAGCGAGTGATTCGTTGACCACCACCTCATGCTGACTCGAGGCGGCCGCGCTGAACGTACCGCCGTCGCGGAAGCGGATGCCGAGCGCGGAGAAGAACGTTGGCCGCACGACGATGTCCGGGATGAACATCGTGCCACTGTCGATTCGCGAGCCTCGCGGCGTCTGCACCTCGAGCGGCATGACCATCATACCGATCTGCGGCGGC
>DATNAT010000130.1:0-12890 GCA_035572355.1 Gemmatimonadaceae bacterium | reverse complement strand
GCCCCCGTGTCGACGGCCTGGCATTACATCGTCGGCGCCGAACGCTGGCTGTCGCCGTCGCGCTACGTACGGGCGGAAGGGTTCTACAAGCGGTACGGCCACCTGATCGAATCCAATCCGCAGGACGACCCGAACACCGTTGGCGACGAGTTCCTGCCCGTGGGCGGCGAGTCGTACGGCGCGGACCTGCTGCTGCGCCAGTTCGAGATCGGCCGGTTCAGCGGCTGGATCTCCTACACCTACGCGGTGGCGACGCGGCAGGAGAACGGGGTCGTCTACTTCCCCGGCCACGACCGGCGGCACGACCTCAACGTCGTGGCCAGCTGGCGGCTCGCCAAGTACCTGCTCGGCGTGCGGCTCGGCTACGCCACCGGCACGCCGTACACCGACATCGTGGGCGAGATCGTGCGCCGATTCTACGATCCGGAGCTCAACGCATTCGGCACCCGCGGCGCGGGCTCGCAAGCGGAGTTCATCGGCGGCCCCAGAAACGGCGCGCGCCTGCCGACGACGCAGCGGCTCGACATCGACGTGACCCGCAGCTACCGCGTCGGCGGAACGACCATCGCGCCGTATTTGAGCATCGTCAACGCGTACGACGCGAAGAACGTCTTCCTCTACGTCTTCGACTACTCGAAGAGCCCGCCGACGCGGCAGGCGATCTCGCAGTTCCCCATCCTGCCGTCGATCGGTGTCACGATTCACTTCTAGCCGCCCGGCCGCGGTGCTCGTGTCACTCGGCGCGTCGATGCTCGCCGTGGCGCTCGCCGGTTGCGACATCGGCAAGGTGACGCTCGCCGAGACGACACCGTCGCTCGTCATCCATTCGGTGCTGAGCGTGAGCGCCACGTCGCAGATCGTGCTGCTCGAGCGCACGCTCACCGGCGCGGTCACGCTTCCCGACACGCAGTTCGATCCCACGGATCCGATCGTGAGCGCGGGCGGCATTCCGGTCGTCGGCGCGCTGGTCGAGTTGATCGACTCGGCCGGCACCGTCGTGCAAGGGACGGAAGACCTGACGCCGTCGAGCGGCGGCAAGGGCGCCGGGTCGTATCACATTCCACTGTCCGGAGCGTCGCTCCGCCGCGGCGAGCGATACGAGCTTCACGTCCACACCCTCGAGGGCGAGGACGCGACCGCGTTCACGCGCGTGCCGAACCCCGAGGTGACGTCGTCGGGGGCGTTGTCGCGGACGTTCAATCGCGACCACGACACGCTCGCGGTGGCGTGGAACGCCACGCCGGGCGCGCGCTCGTATGCCGTGCGCGTCGAGAGCCCGTTCGGCCCGTTCTTTTTCTTCACCGACAGCCTCGGCATCCGGCTGAGCGGCGAGCTGCGCAACCCGTTCGCGGCCGACCTGCAACATCTCTTCATCCCCGGCTTTCGACAGGACGTCGTCATCTCGGCGGTTGATTCCAACTTTTATGATTATTATCGTACAAATAACGATCCGTTTACCGGGTCGGGGATCATCAGCCGGATCCAGGGCGGGATCGGGCTGTTCGGAGCGGTGGTGAACCTGAACAGCGGCACGCTCAACGTGACGGCAGATCAGACGGAGCCGATCGAGGGGCGCTTTCGCCTCGTCTCGATCAGCGGCACGGGAGGAGCGAGCCCGGCGCGCCAGTTCACGATCTACGTCGAATCGCCGGCGGCGCGCGACGGGCTGCCGGCGGCGCTCAGCGGACGGTACGCCGGAATCACATCCGGCGGCGACGGCATGATCGGGCAACAGCTCGGCAACACGATCACGCTCGCGCTGCTGCGCAATCAGCTGGCCGGCGACACGCTCGACCTGTTCGCCGGCGTGCTGCGGGGCGACACGCTGAGCGGGACGTACAGAAGTCAGGGCCTCGAGGTGGTGTTCGTCCGGCAGTAGGGCGCCGTAGGAAGGGGCGACCACTCTCGCTCCGCGGATCGAGCCGGCGAAGGTTCGAGCGACAGCAGTCGCTGCCTCGGGCGCAGAGGAAGGCGGATGTTGACGACCGATCTGAATACGCGGCCCGCACGATCCGCGATCACCCGGCGTTCGCGACGCCGGCCGTCTCGCCCTCATCAGGTCGCGCCGCGCCCGCGTGGGCTCGTCTCTTGACAGCGATTAGGTTTTGTGTAAACTTACTCGGTGTAACGTAAATCTATCCGTAAGGCTCCGCGGGTATGCGTCCAGGCGGTGGACCAGTGCGTCCGATCAAGGAGCACGCGAATGACGAAGCCACGCTCGACTCGGCGGCACCACCAGCTTGCGATGCTGTCGTATTACGTCCTGCTCGCGCTCGCCGAAGGCCCCGCGCACGGATGGGCGATCATCAAGCGCATCCGCGAGCTTACCAATGGCGCCACGAACCCGAGCTCCGGTTCACTGTATCTGGCGATGGCGCGCCTTGAAGATGATGATCTCATCGCCAAAACGGCAGCGCCGCCGAATGAGGACGAGCGTCGGGGCTATTACAAGCTTACCGCGGCTGGCCGTCACGCCGCGCGCGACGAGTCGCAGCGATTGTCGCGTCTCGTTCGCCACGCCCGCGCGCTCGACCTCCTCGGAGAATCGCGATGACCGTCCGCCAGCCAGCCTGTGTGCGGATCGCGGCACGAATCTACGCGATTGCCCGCACCCTCCTCCTGCCCGAATGGCTCGATGACCGAATGGGCCGGGACCTCCAGGCGACTTTCGATGAGCGCATCGCCACCACGCGATCGCTGCTCGGCTGGTGCGCCGAGCTCTCGCACGAGGTCGCGGGGCTCGTCCGAGCCGGCGTTGTTGCACGCCTCACGCTCGATCACGTCTCGCACGACGTGCGCTTCGCGCTTCGGGCGATGCGTCGCGATCGAGCCGTCAGCATCCTCGCAGTGCTGACGCTCGCCGCCGGTGTCGGCGCGAGCACGGCGATGTATAGCGTGGTCGATTCCGTGCTGCTCGAGCCGATGCCCTTCGATCGCCCGGAACAGATCGTCATGGTGAATCCGACCATTGTCGATTGGCGCAACAGTCCTTCGCTCAGCAGTGCCTGGCAACACGGCCGGTTCAGTCCCCCGGAAATCCATGCTTGGATGGCGGAACAGCGCAGCTTCCAGGCAGTCGGAGCGTACTTTCAGACCTCGGCGCGCGTGCTTCGGGGGCTGGGGTCCGACAACGTTCCAGTCGTCGGTGTCACGGATGGATTTTGGACGACGCTGCGTTCGCGACCACTGATCGGTCGTCTGCCGACACGAAACGACGACGATTCCGTCGCCGTCGTCACGTATGCATTCTGGCAGTCCCACCTTGGCGGCGATACCGCGGCCGTCGGACGTACGCTTCGCGTCAACGATCATTCGGTACGCGTGACCGGCGTCTTGCCGAGAGATTTCGAGCTCGTCGGCGTTACGGGCGATCTTTGGCTTCCGCTGGACATTCGCGGGCCTGAGCTGGACAATCACTCGCTGAAGGCCATCGCACGTCTCCGCGACGGGGAGACCATCGCGCACGCGGCCGACGAGATGACGCGCATCCTTCGGGGCGTCGACGCGGTCGATGCGAAGCACGCTGTGCACACAGCGTACATCGTATCACCGGTGAGCGAGGCTACCAGCGCCGTTCGCAGCCCGCTCGTGATTCTGATGACGGCAGCCGGTGTGTTGCTGCTCGCCGCGTGCGCGAGCGTCGCACTGCTGCTGCTGGGCAGCGGGGCTGACCGCGCGCGTGAGCTTGCCGTGCGGCAAGCGCTCGGCGCGAACAAGCGGCGCATCATCGGTCAGTTGCTTGCGGAGAGCATCACGCTGAGCGTCGTCGGCGCGGCGGGCGGGCTGGCGGTTGCGGCCGGCTCTATCCGGCTGCTCGTCGCGACGACGCCCGCGGGCGTTCCGCGGATTCAGCACGCGGCCATCGACCTCCGTACGTTTGCGATAACGGCGTTACTCGCGCTTGCGACGGGCGTGCTCGTCGGCTGTGTGCCCGCTTTCTCGCTTTCCCGCGTCGACGCCGGCGAGTCCCTGCGCGCTGGTGCAACGACGACGCGCACCGGTCGGTTGCAGCGCAGCATCGTCGTTGCGGAGCTCGCTCTGGCGACCGTGCTCCTCGTGGCCGCGGGCTTGCTGACGAGAACGATGGACGAGCTGCAGCGCGTCAACCCGGGGTTCGATCCGCGCGATGCATTCGCGCTGCAGTTGGATTTGCCCTTCGACCGCTTTTATCGGCCAGGGATGCCCGCCGACTCGAGTGCCGTGCTCGCCGGCGGATATCTTGCCCGAGTGGTCGATGCCTTGCGCACCATTCCCGGCGTCAGCGAAGTCGCCACGACGACGATGATGCCTTTCTCCGGCGGTCGTGCCACGAACAGCGTTGAACCGGAGGGCTATCATCCAGCGCCTGGTGAAGTGGTTGACGTGGCGCGCCGCTTCGTGTCGGCGAGCTACTTCCCCATCTTGCACATTCGTCCGCTGCAAGGTCGTCTGCTCGTGCCGGCAGACGAGCGTATAGATGCCGAGCGCGTGATGATCGTGACAGATGCGTTCGCGCGGCACTTCTGGCCAGACGGCCGATGGATAGGCCGAACGGTAGGTCTCTGGGGTGCGAACTATCGCGTCGTCGGCGTAATCGGCGACACGCGCGAGCAGAACCTTCGCGGCGACGACGACAAGTTCAAGTTCTATGCGCCCGCGCGTCCGGATGGAAATTTCCCGGACAACTTTCTCTTGCGCACGAACGCGTCGGCGACGGTGCTCGGCCCAATGCTGCGAGAGCGACTGTCGAAAGTCGACCCCGGCATCGTCATTGGCTCAGCACTGCCGTTGCGGGATAGGATAGCGAAAACGCTCGCCGACGATCGCTTTCGCATGCGGCTCATGAGCATTTTCTCGAGCGTTGCCGCCATCTTCGCGTTGATCGGCGTCTATGGCGTCACGAGTCGTTCGGTGGCGCGCCGGCGACGCGAGATGGGGCTCCGCGCGGCACTCGGCGCGCCGGGAGTCCGGATCACGGCGATGGTTCTCGCCGAAGCCGGACGCGTCGGCGTCGCGGGGGGTTTGGTGGGTCTCGGCATCGCGATCGCGGGAAGTCGAGCGCTGGATCGGCTCATCTGGGGTGTTCCACGAGTCGATCCCATCACGTACGGCATCGTCTTCGCGACGCTGCTCGGCGCGGCGCTTCTCGCCGCATTCTTGCCCGCCCGTCGCGCCGGCGCGTCCGACGTCATGCAGGCGCTGCGGACCTGACCGCAGTCGATGCACGCCGCGCGAGCGCGTCGGCGAACTGTGCGCCAGACCAGTGAGTCTCGTCTCGTTCTTATGAACGGAGATGAGGATAGTAGTGGACGTGGGGCTCGTCTCACCGAGCGAAATGCACCGCGATCATGAGTCTCGCCGTCAGCGACGAACGTATTGGATAGCTCGCCGTCCTGGGTCGCCCTTTCTGTCGCGAAGGGAGCCGCGTATCGATAAGTTTCGCCCCATGAGCGACACGCACCCCTCCGGTTTGGCCCAGCGCGTCGCCATGGCGGTCGTGCTCGTCATGAATCTCGTGCAGCCACTCTCTGCCCAAACCTCGCGAAGCCGGACCGGACTCACCGCCGTCGACGGTCTCAAAGTCGGCCAGTTCACGCTCACGTCGCGGCCCACCGGCTGCACCGTGATCCTCGCCGAGCGCGGCGCGGTCGCCGGCGTCGACGTGCGCGGCGCGGCGCCCGGCACGCGCGAGACCGATCTGCTCAACCCGATCAACCTCGTGCAGCAGGTCAATGCGATCGTGCTGTCGGGCGGCAGCGCATTCGGCCTCGATGCGGCATCGGGCGTCATGAAGTATCTCGAGGAGCGCGGCATCGGCTACGACGTGCGCGTTGCGAAGGTGCCGATCGTTCCAGCGGCGATCCTGTTCGATCTCAACATCGGTGATGCCAAGATTCATCCCGACGCGTCGTGCGGCTACAAGGCTGCTGCGGCGGCGACCTCAGGGCCGATCGCCGAGGGAGACGTCGGCGCGGGTGCAGGCGCAACGGTTGGCAAGTTGGCGGGCGCCGCGCGCGCCATGAAGGGCGGCTTGGGCACCGCGTCGATCACGCTGCCGAACGGGCTGACCGTCGCCGCGATCGTCGCCGTGAACGCGGTGGGCGACGTGATCGATCCGTCGACCGGCAAGGTCGTGGCCGGCGTGCGGACGCCGGACGGCAAATCGCTCGCCGACGCGCGCAAGCTCGTGCGCGACCTCGGGTCGCGCGCGCAAGGCGTCGGACGCGCCGGCGAGAACACGACGATCGGCGTCGTCGCCACCAATGCGACCTTGACCAAGGTGCAGGCGACCAAGGTCGCGCAGATGGCACACGACGGCATCGCGCGGGCGATTTATCCATCGCACACGATGAGCGACGGCGACGCGATCTTCGCGTTGGCGACGGGTGCGCATGCCGGCGACGTCGACGTTTCGATCGTCGGCGCGCTCGCGGCGGACATGATGTCGGAGGCGATCCTGCGCGCCGTGCGTGCGTCCAAGGGACTGCCCGGCTATCCGGCCGTGCGCGACCTCGGCAAGCCATAGCCGACCGGACACCCCTTGAGCGCGCTGCTCGCGATCCTCATCGCCTACGCGGCGCTGATGATATTGATCGGCGCGGTCGTCGGCCGCCGCGTCGAGACGACGGAAGGATTTTTCGTCGCCAAGCGCGCGCTCGGACCGGGGCTTCTCTTCGCGACGCTGCTCGCCGCGAACATCGGCGCCGGGTCGACGATCGCCGCGGCGGGCATCGGCTACACCAACGGACTGGCGGCGTGGTGGTGGGTCGGGTCGGCGGGGATGGGGTCGGTCGTACTGGCGTTCTGGATCGGCCCGCGCATTCGGCGCGAGGCCGCGGCGCTCGGGCTCAACACCGTTGGCGACTATCTCGAGCATCGGTACTCGCCGAGTGTGCGCACTGTCGTCGCGGCGTTGCTCTGGCTCGGCACGCTGGCCATTCTGGCCGGGCAGCTCATCGGGCTGTCGACACTGCTCACCGCAGTGATCGGGACGCCGACGTGGCTCGGCTGCGTCCTCGGCGGCGTGGTGATCACGGTCTACTTCACCGCCGGCGGCCTGACGTCGAGCGCGTGGGTGAACGTACTGCAGCTCTGCGTCAAGCTCGTCGGCTTCGCACTCGCGCTGCCGCTCGCGCTCGCGCACGCCGGCGGATGGAGCGCGGTCGTCGCGCGGCTCGACGTGCCGAATGAGTATTGGAGCTTGTGGAAGAGCGGCACGTCGGGATGGATGTACCTCGTTCTCCTGGCGCCGGCATTCGTCGTCTCGCCAGGGCTGTTGCAGAAAGTCTTCGGTGCGCGCGACGACCACACGGTTCGACTCGGCACCGGCCTCAATGCGCTTGGGCTGCTCGCGTTCGCGTTCGTGCCGCCCGTGCTCGGCATCGTCGCGCGGTCGCTCCACCCGGCGCTCGCCGATCCACAGCTCGCGCTGCCGACGCTGCTCGTGCGCGACCTGCCGTTCGCCGTTGGCGCGTTGGGGCTCGCGGCGCTCTTCTCCGCCGAGCTGAGCGCGGCCGATGCGATCCTGTTCATGTTGGCGACGTCGCTGTCACAGGATCTCTACCGAAGAGTCGTGAACCCGGCGGCGCCTGACGAGCGGGTGCTCCGGGTGGCGCGGCTGGCGGCGATCGGCGGCGGCGTGCTCGCGGTGCTGCTGGCCCTCGTCGCGGGGACGATCATCGGCGCGCTCACGTTCTTCTATAGCGTGCTCGGCGTCTGCCTGTTCGTACCGGTGGTCGGCGGGCTGTATCTGCGCCGGCTTGGCCGCCGCGACGCGCTGGCGGCCATCGTCGGCGGCATGGTGGTGTTTCTGGCGATACAACTGCCGCGCGGCGGTGCGCCGATCGGCTGGCTGACCCCGGCCATGGCCGGGCTGGCGGCATCGATCGTCTGCGCGGCCATAGCCGGCGCGGTGCTGAAACGGCGGCCGGGCGTGGGCTGAAACCAGCGCCGGGCGGGGCCCGTATGATACTTCGGATCATACCAGGCCCTCCCGTGATGCCGCGCGACCCTCAGCGATTCGTTCCGCTCCGGCCCGTCGAATTTCTCGTGCTCGTGTCGCTCGCCGAGGGCGACCTGCATGGGTATGGACTCACCCAGGCGATCGACGAGCGATCGGAGGGCGCTGTTCGACTCGAGCCGGGCAATCTCTATAAAGTGCTCAAGCGTCTCGTCGCCGACGGGTTGATCGAGAGCGCGGGACATCGGCCGGCGGCCGATCTGGAGAACGAGCGCCGCCACTACTATCGACTCACTCGACTCGGCGAGCGGGTGGTCGCACTCGAGGCGCGTCGGATCGCCGCTCTCGTCGCGTCTCCCGCGGTGCGATCGCTCGTGAAACGCTTTGCGCCCGCGACATGACGCATCGCCGTCGCAGCTGGAGCGAGCGCGCCTACACGGCGCTGCTTCGACTCTTACCGGATGAGATTCGCCGCGACTTCGGTGGCGACATGCGCGAGCTGTTCACCGACCACCTGCGCACTGAGCGCCGCCGCGCCGGAATTGGCGGCGTGCTCCGACTCTGGCTTCGCACCATCCCCGATCTCGTCTACACCGCCTTCCACGAGCGAGAGAGAGACATGCTGACCGCCATCTCCCAGGACGCACGCTACGCTGGACGCATCCTGCGCAAGCACCCCGTGTTTACCGTCGTCGCGATCCTCGTCGTCGCGCTGGGCGTCGGCGCGGTGAGCACAATCGTCAGCGTCGCCAACTCGGTCGTGCTGCGGCCGGTTCCCGGACTCGCGCGCCCCGACGAGCTGGTCGTCATCGAGCGCATGAACAGCGAAAACACCGGCACCACGTCGGTATCATACCCCTATTATCAGCATCTCGCGCACGAGTCGCGGCGCATGCGCGGCATCGCGGCGTGGGACGTGTTGACGCTCACCATCAGCACCGGCGGCGAAGGGCTGCTCACGCAAGCAAACCTCGTCACCGGCAACTACTTCGGCGTCCTCGGCACGCGGCCGGCGCTCGGCCGCTTTTTCACGGCCGACGAAGACGACGCGGCGAACCCGAAGCCGGTGGTCGTGATCAGCCACGGGCTCTGGGAACGACGCTTCGGCGGCGACAGTGCGATCGTCGGGCACACGGTGCTCGTGAACAAGCTGCCGTTCACGGTCATTGGCGTTGCGCCCACGGGCTTTTCCGGACTCTACCCGATCCTGCGCGTCGATGCCTGGGTGCCGATGGCGATGCAGCCCACGGTGCGCCGCGGCGGCGACCTGCTCACGTCCGTGGGATCGGGGTGGCTCGAGCTGTTCGGCAGGCTCGCACCGGGCGTGTCGCACGACGCGGCGCAGACCGAGCTTGCCGGCCTCACCGAACGATTCGCCGCGACGACCGAGCAGTCGGTGCACGGCGGCGCCGCCGGGTTCGCCGGGTTCGCCGGCATCCGTCTCACGACGCCGTCCGCTCTGCCGGGCAACGCGACACGGTCGGCGCTCACCTTCTTCGCGATACTGATGGTGCTGGCCGGGCTCGTCCTCGCCATCGCCAGCGTGAACGTCGCCTCGATGCTCCTCGCGCGCGCCACGATGCGGCGCCGCGAGATCGCGATCCGCATCGCGCTGGGCGCGGCGCGCGCCCGGCTCGTGCGGCAGCTGCTCACCGAGAGCGTGATACTCTTCGCCGCTGGCGGCGCCGGGGGCGCGCTGCTCGCCGTGTACGCGACGCGGCTGTTGTCGCGCATGCAGCTTCCGGTCGACGTCCAGCTCAACGTCGACGTGTCGCCCGATGCGCGAGTGCTCGCCGTGACGATCGCGGTCGCGCTCATCACAGGACTCGTATTCGGATTGGCCCCTGCGCTCGACGGCTCGCGCGCCGACGTCGCCCTGGTGATGCGCGGCGACAGCGCCGGGTCGGGCCGGGCCCGATCGCGATTGCGCAGTGTGCTCGTGGCCGGCCAGGCCGCGGCGTCGCTGCTCTTACTCATCACGTCGGGGTTGTTCGTGCGGGCGCTCGCGAAAGGACATCGCATCGATCCCGGATACGACGTGCATCATGTCGCCACGGCCGCGCTCGACGTCAGTCTCTCGGGCTACGACAGCACGCGGGCCCGCGCTCTCTACGCCGCGCTGCACGATCGGCTGCGTGTGCTCGACAAGGTCACCGCCGTGGCCTATGCGCGCGTCCTTCCGCTCACGGGGACGACGACCGGATTCGGCATCAACGTGCCGGGCTACACGCCGACGCCCCGCGAAAAGGCCCGCGGCCTGAGCGCTCACACGAACGTGGTGAGCGCGGAATTCTTCGATGCGCTGCGCCTGCCGATCATCGCCGGACGCAAGCTGCTCCCGTCGGACCGCGCCGGCGCGCCTCGTGTGGCCGTGGTGAGCGAGCTCTTCGCAGGGAAGTTCTGGCCGGGCCAGAATCCACTCGGCCGCACCTTCACCCTCGGCGACACCAACCCCATCACCGTCGTCGGCGTTGCACGCAACGTCAAGTTCGCGGATCTCACCGAGACGCCGGCACCGAGCATGTACCTGCCGCTCGCGCAAGAATGGACTTCCGGCGTCACGCTCCTCGTGCGCACGTCGGGCGATCCGAACGCGCTTGCGGCGCCGATCCGCGACGCCGTTCACTCGCTCGACGCAACGCTGCCGCCGCCGGCCGTGGTCTCGTTCGAGGATGCCACGGCTGTGTCGCTGCTGCCGCAGCGCTTCGCGGTCATCGTCACCGCCACGCTGGGCGCGCTCGGCCTGCTCCTCGCCTCGATCGGTCTCTATGGCGTGGTCTCGTTCACCACGGCGCAGCGCACGCGTGAGATCGGCGTGCGCATGGCGCTCGGCGCCACGGCGGCGGACGTCGTACGGCTCGTGGTGCGCGGCGGCATGAGCGTCGTCGTGATCGGCATCGTCATCGGGCTCGCCGCGGGGGCGATCGCCACGCAGATCCTGCGGCCGTTGCTGTTCGGCATCGATCCGCTCGACGGCGCGACGTTCGTCGCGATGCCGTTGCTCCTCGCGCTCGCCGCGCTGGTGGCAAGCGTGCTCCCCGCGCGGCGCGCCGCCAACGCCGACCCGATGATGGCGCTGCGCGAAGACTGACCGGCGCCCTACTCGCGCCGGCTGGCCGCCGTCGACTTGGCCTGCGCCAGATAGCCCGGCTCGAGATCGAGCAGGTTGGCGATCTTGCGCGTGAGGTACTGCTCGCGGTCGGCGATCGTGCCGTCGGCCAGCACGAGGCCCCACATGACCTCGGCCAATACCATCTTCTGGCCGAGGTCGTACTCGCGCTGCAACACCGACGTGAAATGGAAGTAGTCGACGGCGCGGGCCCGTTCCTGCTCGGCGACCGCGATCAGGCGACGGCCGGCTTCGGCGTCGAGGCCGAACTGGCGGGCCAGCACCGACTCGAGGTGCGCGCGCTCGGGGGCGCTGAACTCGCCGTCGGCGTACGCGATGTCCAACAGCAGCGTGCACGCGGCCACCTCGACTTCGCTGGGCCCCGTTTCCGCGGCGTGCGCGCAGTCATGCGGCCGGACCGAGCCGTGTACGGCGGCGCGAATGGCATCGAGGAATTTCGACATCGTCTTCGTGTTCAGGGGTTGCGCCGACGCGGCGGGATCGGCGCCCACATGGCCGAATCCGCGGCGCTGGCCGGTCCGATCTTCCCTTCCACCGACTTCATGAGCGTTTCTGGATCGTAGACACGGCCGGCCTTGATGACCACGCGCGGCAGGCGCACGCGGCGAATGTCGGCCAGCGGATTGCCGCGCACGACGACCAGATCGGCCCACTTTCCCGGCTCGATCGACCCGAGCCGGTCGCCGAAGCCCATGGCCCGGGCGGCGTTGATCGTTGCCATGCGCAGGACGGCGGCGTTCGGAATTCCCGAGAGCGAGAGCGACAGCAGCTCGCGATTGACCGAGAAGGGCGTGAGGAACTCGCCCCAGCTCGGGTGGTCGGTGCCGAGCGTGATGAGATCGGCGCCGCCGGCGTCGTAGAAGGCCTTCACCTCTTTCCGCTTCGTCCAATAAATGTTCTCGAATTGCTGATTGACGGGGCGCGGCGGCGCGGCGTCGACCTTGGCGCGCATGTATGGCGTGAGGAAGCGCCGCTCGTCGGTGTAGTAGGTGAACACTTCCGGATCTTTTTTGCCGTAGTACCCGTACGCGCTCAGCGTGGCATCGAAGTAGACGTGCTGCGACAGGTACAGCGCGGCGATCTTCTTGAACGCCGGCGTGTCGAACGTCATGTGCTCGTACGACGCGTAGGCCGACTTGTCGGGCGTGAACGCGTCGCCGCCCATGAAGTGCTCGATGCGGTCGATCCCCATGAGGATCGCGTCGCGCGGATTCACGCTGTTGCGAAATCCGGAATCGAGGTGGCCGGTCACGGTGAGGCCGTGCAGGTGCGCGCGCTGGATGAGCGCACGGAGCTGATCGGGCGTGATCCCCTTCGCCTTGAAGCCTTTCACGCCCATCGTGGCCCAGTAGTCCACCTCGGAGTCGATCTGCTCGGTCGTGATGTTGCGATTCCAACCCGGCCGGGCCGTACCGAAGTACGGACCGGAGTTGAGCAGTCGCGGGCCGGGCTCGTCGCCGTCGTCGATGCGAATGCGCAGCAGCCGCATCGAGTCGGGGTTCATCTCGCCCGCTGGGAACGTCGCCGTCACGCCATTGGCGAGAAAGAGCGACGGATAGGCGTGCGTCTCGTCCTTTCGGCCGGCGCCGAACAGCTCCATTGCATAGTGGGCATGGAGATCGAACAGCCCGGGGATCACCGTCTCGGTGTCGGCGAGCTGCACGCGCTCGGCGTCCGCCGCGGCAACGGAGAGATCGCCGCCGACGCGCAGAAACTTTCCGGCGCGAATGAGAATGCCGGGATTTCGGACGCGCGCGTTCCCGGTCGACGCGAACAACCACCCGCCGGTGACGACGACGTCGTGCTCCTGCGCGGCGACGG
>DATNAT010000129.1:0-6910 GCA_035572355.1 Gemmatimonadaceae bacterium | reverse complement strand
ACCGTGCCGCGCACGTACGCGTATGCGCGCGACCACATCAGCATGGCGTCCATCTGGGGCCTGCAGATCCTCACGCCGGACCGAGCCAAGGCGCTGTCGTCCGATCCCGCCGCCGCGAACGGCGCGTACCTCATCATCACGAAAGGGCACGTGCCGCACACGACGCCGAACCTCAATGCACGACCTTGATGTATCCCCAGTTGTCCTGCTGCTTCATGACGATTTCGTGAATCCCGTCGGGCACCGTCTCCACGCCCGGAATCAACTGGCTCTTCTCGACTCCGGCGTTTCTGAGCGCGATGGCGCAGGCGCGGAATGCCACGTTCGGGTTCTTCATCGCCTCCTTCACTTCCGCGGCGAACTGGGTCTTCTCCGGCATCACGAGCTCGAAGCCCTTGGCGTACATCACGACCTCCATCTTCGCTTCCGGGCTCGACGTGCTCACCTCTTTGAGCCAGCGCAGCACGGCGCGCTGGTCGAGCGTGTCGCGGCTCGTGAGATCGAACACCACCCGGTACGGCTGCGGCTTGCTCTGCGCGAACGCGACGCTTCCGATGCCCAACAGCGCGACCAGCGTGTACTGCGCGACGGCGGCGAATCGTCTCATGGTGTTCCTCCGGTTGCGCCATACATTGATAGCCCTTCCGTGAAATGCAAGCGCGCAGCGCGATGGGACACCAAGCAATGACGACCGCGACTTCGTTCGCTCCCACGGCCCATAGCTCCGAGTCGGGTCGCACCTACCAGCTCGATCGGCTGATCGGCAAAGGCGGGTTCGGCGAGGTCTACCTCGCCACGCATTCCGGTGGTTACGGCATTCCGCCGCGCGTCTGCGTCAAGATCAGCGACCGCCTCTCGAGTTGGCTGCGCGAGGCCTACTTCGCCGAGTTGCTCTCGCGCGAAGACCGCGCGCTTCGCGTGTTCGATCGCTTCGCGACGATCGACCCGCTCACCGGCGACACGCGCTACTGCCTCGCGCTGGAGTACGCCGAGCACGGCGACCTCGGTGCATGGCTCGGCGCCAAGGGCGCGCAGTCGGAGCGGTTCGTGCGGCGCGAGCTCGCCGGCGTGCTCCGCGCCCTCGATGCGCTCCATCAGGGGCAGGCGCTGCACCGCGATCTCACGCCGTTCAATGTTTTCGTCTGCGACGGCGAACGTCTCAAGCTCGGCGACTTCGGGATCGCGAAGCATCAGCTGAGCCGCCGCGGCGTCACCGCCGACGCGTTCAATCTCTTTCACGTGCCGAACGAGATCGCCTGGGGCAAGGTACGCCGCTGGCAGAAGCGCGACGACGTCTACCAGATCGGCCTCATCGCCGCGATGCTGCTCAAGGGCGACATCACGAGCGCGATGCGGAGCAAGGACGTCCGCACCCTCCCCTGCAGCGATCATCTCAAGGAAGTGATCCATCGCTGCCTGGGCTCGCGCGGCAAACGGTACGAAGCGGCGAGTGAGCTGATCGCCGCACTCAAGCACGCGCCGCGGGAGCCGAAGCTCGGCCGTATAGAAAGTCTGAAGGGACTCAGAGTCTCGTTCACCGGGTTTCTCGTGCGGCCCCGCGACGAGGCGAAACGCGCCGCCAAACGCGCCGGCGCCATCGTGCAGTCGGCGCCCGGCTCCTCCACCGACGTGCTGGTGCGCGGCCGGCCGAACAAGCAGCAGATCGCGGGCAAGGACGGCGGATCGAAGCTGATCGAGGTGCGCCGCCTCGCCGCCCGGGGGCACACGGTCACGATCATCGGCGAGCGCCAGTTCTGGGGGCTCGTCGAGCGCAAGCGAGCGCGGAGCCGCACCGCCTGAACGTCGTGTTCGCGCCTCGCCGTATCGTGCGCCGCACGGTACATTCCCCCGCGTGACGGACCTCCAGGCACAGCTCCAAGCGACGTTGAGTGGAGCCTACACGCTCGAGCGCGAGCTCGGCGGCGGCGGGATGTCCCGCGTCTTCGTCGCCGACGAGATCCGCCTCGGCCGAAAGGTCGTCGTCAAAGTGCTGTCTCCCGAGCTCGCCGCAGGGATCAGCGCCGAGCGCTTCGAGCGCGAGATCCGCATGGCGGCGTCGCTCCAGCAGGCGAACATCGTCCCGGTTCTCACGGCGGGCGACACGAACGGCCTGCCCTATTTCACGATGCCGTTCGTCGAGGGGGAATCGCTCCGGCATCGTCTCGCGAAGCAACCGCCGCTCTCGATCTCCGATACGCTCCGCATCCTCGGCGACGTGGCGCGCGCCCTTCAGTACGCGCACGAGCGCGGGATCGTCCATCGCGACATCAAGCCCGACAACGTGCTCTTGTCGGGCGGCACGGCGGTCGTCACCGACTTCGGCATCGCGAAAGCGCTGAGCGCATCGCGCACCGGCGGCAGCGGCGGCAGCGGCGCCACGCTGACGCAGCTCGGCACGTCGATCGGCACTCCGGCGTACATGGCGCCGGAGCAGGCGGCGGGCGATCCAAACGTCGACCACCGCGCCGACGTCTACGCTTTCGGCTGCATGGCGTTCGAGCTCCTCGCCGGACGGCCTCCCTTTCACGGACGCACGCCGGCGCGCATCCTCGCCGCGCACATGGGCGAACCGCCGGCGAACATCGCCGAGCTGAGGCTCGATGCACCCGCGGGGTTGAGCGACCTCGTGATGCGCTGCCTGGAGAAGGATCCCGACGCGCGGACCCAGACCGCCGCCGAGATCGTGGCCGTGCTCAACGGCGTGACGAGCGGCGGCGGGATGCCGGCCTTGCCGCCGGTGCTGATGCACGGTCCGGCCGCGTTTCGGCGTGCGCTCGTCATCTATGCGGCGTCGGTCGTCGGCGTCGCCGTCGTCGCCAAGGCGGCGACGATCACGATCGGCCTGCCGAGCTGGGTCCTTCCCGGCGCGCTCGCCGTGATGGCGCTCGGCCTTCCAGTAATTCTATTTACAGGATACGTACAGTCCGTGGCGCGCCGGTCGCTCGTTTCCACGCCGGCGCTCACGCCGGGAGGCGGCCAGAAGCCGCACGGCACCATGGCGACGCTCGCCCTCAAAGCGAGCCCGCACATGTCCTGGAAGCGGACGACGCGCGGCGGAGTTTACGCCCTTGGCGCCTTCGCGGCGCTGATCGTCGCCTTCATGCTGATGCGCGCGTTCGGCATCGGACCGGTCGGCTCGCTCTTCGCCGCGGGCAAGCTCAACCAACGCGACGTGGTGCTCGTCTCGGACTTCGGCGTCAGCCGCGCCGATTCGAGCGTGGCCCGAGTCGTCGCCGAGGGCGTAAGAGCGAATCTGGCCGAGTCGCAGTCGATCAAGCTGTTCAATCCGGCCAACGTCGCCGCGGCGCTCAAGCGCATGCAGCTGGCTCCGGGCGTGCGCCTCGACCTCGCCCTGGCGCGCCAGCTCGCGCTACGCGAAGGCGCCAAGGCCATCGTCACCGGCGACGTCACGGGACTCGGCAATGGCTTCGTCATCGCCGTGCGTCTGGTCGCCGCCGATTCGGGGACGGTGCTCGCGTCGTTCCAGACGACGGTGGATGGACCGAGCACGCTCGTCGACGGCGTCGACGAGGTGACGCGCAAGCTGCGCGGCAAGATCGGCGAATCGCTGAAGAGCGTGCAGGCGAGCCCGCCGCTGGCGCAGGTCACGACGTCGTCGTACGAAGCGCTCGAGGCGTACACCGAGGGCGCGCGCGCGTTCGACGTCGAGCACGATTTTCAGAAAGCGATCCCGCTGCTCCGCCGCGCGGTGTCGATCGATACCGGCTTCGCCACGGCGTGGCGCAAGCTCGGGACGGCGATGAACAACGCGTTCTACCCGCGGTCGGCCGCCGACTCGGCGATCACCAAAGCGTTTCAGCTGCGGGCGCGCCTGACCGACAACGAACGCTACCTCACCGAGGGCTACTACTACAACTCGGGTCCGGGCCACGACCGGCAGCGCGCTCTCGTCGCGTACCAGGCGCTGCTCGATCGGGGCGACACGGCCTACGCGGCGAACAACATGGGCGTCGCGTACTCGACGATGCGCGCGAACGCGAAAGCGGATTCTCTGTTCCGCATCTCGATGCGAGTAACTCCCGACAACATGATCCCGGTCGCGAACCTGGTGAACATGTTGATCGACGAGAACAAGTCCGCGGCGCTCGACTCGATGCTGGCGTTGGAGGCGAAGCGCATACCGAACAGCTCGACCTACGCGGGGCACCTTGTCGAGATACGGTACGACGCGGGAGACTACGACGGCGCGCAGCATCTGGTCGACAGTCTCCACGCGGCAGCGTCCAGCACGCTCGATACACGCGCGTCGGTTTCGTACACCGCCTTCGAGCTCGCCGCGCTGCACGGTCGTCTCGCCGAGGCCGAGCGTCGCTACCGACAATTTCAGGTCGAAGCCGGGCAGGAGGGAGGCGCGCCGCCGCCGATCGCGGACTCGGCGCAGCTCGTTGCGCTCGAGGCCTGGCTTCGACCTCAGCCGAATCACGCTGCCGCCAGGCTCGATGCCGCGCTCGCCGCGCATCCGCTGACATCGCTTCCAGACGTCGACCGGCACTACGCGGATCTGGCGCGGCTGTACGCGGTCGCCGGCAATACCGCTCGCGCCCGCGCGCTCCTCGACGAATTCGCGAGGACGCGCGACACGGCCTGGTATCGCGATCAACAGTCGCGGATCCACGAAGCGCTCGGCGAGATCGCGATCGCCGAGAAGCAGTATCTCAAAGCGATCGACGAATTCCGTCACGCTGACGTCGCGTATGACGGGCAGCCCGACGCTCGTCTCAACCTTCGCCTGCCGTTCAACCTGGGGCGCGCGTTTGACCTCGCCAATCAGCCCGACTCGGCGATCGCGGAGTTGGAGACGTACGTGTCCACGCGTATGCAGGGCCGCCTCGACGACGACATGCTCGCGCTCGCCGGCGCTCACAAGCGCCTCGGCGAGCTGTACGATGCGAAGGGCGATCGCGAGCGCGCGATCTCGCACCTGTCCAAGTTCGTCGAGCAGTGGAAGAGCGCCGATCCGGACCTGCAGCCCGCCGTCGCCGATGCGAAGCGGCGGCTGGCGCGGCTGCAGGCGGGCGCGAAGAGTTAGCGCTTACCCATCAACATCACGCGGTTCGACGTCACCGTTCCGTCGCTCGACTTGCTCGTCAGCACGACGACGCTGTCGCCGACGGCGAGCGGCCGAGAGACCAGCTTGATCTCCATCACCGGCGTGTTGGGCGGCACGGTGACCGTGGTCGACCCGCCGGCGTACTGCACGACCATCGTCGAGCCGTTCGTGCTCGACACGCTGCCGTTCGACATCCGCGACGGCGTGGAGTTGACCGCGCCGTTGGTCATCCGGCTGCCGCTCGCGGCGCCCGAAGACTGCGTCATCATCCGGCTCCCCTCGCCGAGCCCGCGAAGCGCTTCGGGGAAGATGTGAATCTCGGTCGCCCGCTCACTGCCGTCCGGCTGCTTGACGGTCGTGACACCGATGAAGGTGTTCTGTTTCACATTTGCTAGGCTGCTCGACTCGCGGGCGTAGACCTGGACCGGCGGCGTGAGGGCGACGGTGTCCGGCCCGTTGGCCGTGGCGACTTGCAGGGAGGTTGCCGACACGGCGGTCACGGCGCCCCGGACCGTCGTCGGCGCCGCACTGGCCGCGCTCGCCGAATCGGGCGACGGCGCCGGCGGAGCGAGGGCGCCGCTCGCCGATACCGTATCGGCGGTGTTCGACGCACGGCCATGGCAAGCGGCGAGAGCGAGCAGCGTCGCGCCGACCGTGGCGCAACGTCCGATTACAGCTGAAGCACGCATGGTTGAGCTCCCCGTTCGGGACTGAGTGGCATCAGGCGAGATGCACGTCCCGTGCTTGTCGCGTGAATCTTTTATCGTTTCTTTATGGTTGGCCGCCGGTATGTTTGTGCGGCGTTTACGGTGCGCAGCCTACGTTCGTGGCATGCTGTCCGGTTCGCCAACCGCTGTTGGCGCGGAACCACCTTCCGGCCGCCGACGTGCGCCTGTTGTGCGTACCGTTTGCCGACGTCATTGCAAACATCTACTGCCCGCCGGCGCGCGCCGCGGGGTGATGGATGCCGAGGAGGCCCATGGCAGCATTGCCATGGGCCTCGCTCACGTACGGCATCAACATCCCCTCCGCTTCGACCGCTGACTCGCCATCACTACTGCGCACCGGCCGCCTGCGCCCGCGCGTGCGGCTCGCCATAGATGAAGTCGTCGAGCGCGACGAGATCGAGCTTCCCGCTGCCATGCGACAGGTCGACGGTCGTCGCGCTCAACGGCGCATCGCCCGACACGATGCGAACGTGCGCCACCTTCGGCGAGTCGAACACCACGCCGACGAACGACAGGCCCGTCGCATCTGACCGCACCGGTGCCGTCGCCGTGTACAGCGCGACGCCGTTCGCGTCGTAATAGGTGATCGTGCTGTGCGCCGAGTGGCCGACGTCCGCGAACACCGCGCCGAACCCGGTCACGAGCGCCGGCGTGTTCGAGCCGGCAACGACAAAGGTCACGTCCATCGTGTTGCTTCCCGCGGCGATGAACAGCCGCGACGGCGAAAAGGCTTTGAACTCGCCCGTGTAGTCGGTGTTGAGATCCGCGTAGCCATTGTCGCTCACGCGAAAGCCGGTGCCGTTCGTCGAGAACAACACGCCCCGCGGGCTCTTCACGTTGAAGAAATCCTTCGGGAACGTGTCGACGTTGGTGAGCGCCGCCGAGGCGCCGTCCCAGTTGATCTCGCGCCGGCCCGCCGGCTGCTCGCCCGCGGTGTTCAGGTTCTGAATGCCGAGCAGCGTGCGATACTGCGTCACGCCGGCGTTGATCGTCCCCGTGGCGCGGAGCACCTGATAATCGGCGGCGCGCACCAGTGACACGCCGGCCGTCTGCAATGCGAGATCTTCGGCGCTGACCAGCGGATCGCCGGGCCCGGGGGCCGACGAATAGT
>DATNAT010000128.1:0-29147 GCA_035572355.1 Gemmatimonadaceae bacterium | reverse complement strand
CCCGGCGGCAGCTCGTCGGGCTGGAGGATGCGGTCGATGCGCTCTTCCGCCCTCTCCTCGAGCCTCGCCTTCTCTTCCGACGACGCGTCGATGATCTGACGCATCCGCTCGTTGATCCGCTTGTTCTCGACGCGCAGCGTCTTGAGATCGATCGACGAGAGCTTCATGTCGCGCAGCGACGCCGCGGTCACCTTGGTGCCCGCCGCGATCGCCCCTTCGACCGTGCCCGACTTGAGGGCGAGCGCGATCGTCTGGCCGTCGAGCAGCTCGACCAACTCGGCGTCACGGACCTCGTTGACGCGAATCTTCTCGTCGCCCTCGAGCCGCCGCACCTCGCCGATCCGCTCGCCGCGGTCCTTCTCGACCACCTGGTCCTCGATGCGCGAGAAGATCTTGACGTCAATCACCACGCCTTCCATGCCCGGCGGCACTTTGAGCGACGAGTCCTTCACGTCCTTCGCCTTCTCGCCGAAGATCGCCGTGAGCAGCTTCTCTTCCGGGCTCAGCTCCGTCTCGCCCTTCGGCGTGATCTTGCCGACGAGGATGTCGCCCGGCTTGACGTGCGCGCCGATGCGGACGATGCCGCGCTCATCGAGATCGAGCAGCGCCTCTTCCGACACGTTCGGAATTTCCCGCGTGATCTCTTCCTGACCGCGCTTGGTATCGCGGACGTGCAATTCGAGCTCTTGAATGTGGATCGACGAATAGACGTCGTCCTTCACCAAGCGCTCGGAGAGGACGATGGCGTCCTCGAAGTTGTGTCCGTACCAGGGCATAAACGCCACGGTGACGTTCGCGCCGAGCGCGAGCTGTCCCTGCTCGGTCGCCGCGCCGTCGGCCAGCACGTCGCCGGGCTTGACCTTCTGCCCCTGTGTGACGAGCGGACGCTGGTTGATCGCAGTGTCCTGGTTGGTTCTCCAGTACTTCTTGAGCCGGTACCGGTCGTGCTGGGTGAGCCGGGCAAGCGGACGATCGCCCTCCTCGGCCGTTTTGCCGCGCGTCGTCGGACCGGCGTCGACGATGATCTCGTCGGCCGTGACGCGCGAGACGAATCCGGCGCGCTTCGCGATGACGACGGCGCCCGAGTCCTTGGCCACCTTCTCCTCGAGCCCCGTGCCGACGAGCGGCGTGCGCGGGTTGAGGAGCGGCACCGCTTGGCGCTGCATGTTCGAGCCCATCAACGCGCGGTTCGCGTCGTCGTGCTCGAGGAATGGAATCAACGCCGCGGCGATCGACACCAACTGCTCCGGCGCGACGTCCATGTAGTCGATGCGATCCTTCTGGACGAGCGGCACGTCGCCCTGCTGCCGGGCGAGCACGAGGTCCTCGAGGAACTCGCCGTTCGGACCGAGCAGCGAGTTGGCCTGGGCGATGATCGCGTCCTCTTCCTTGTTCGCGTCGAGCCAGGCGATGTCGTCGGTCACCTTGCCGTTCTTCACGATCCGGTACGGCGTCTCGACGAAGCCGAGGTCGTTCACCTGCGCGTAGCAGGCGAGCGACGTGATCAGTCCGATGTTCGGACCTTCAGGCGTCTCGATCGGGCACATGCGCCCGTACTGCGAGTAGTGCACGTCGCGCACTTCGAAGCCGGCGCGCTCGCGCGTCAGACCGCCGGGGCCGAGCGCCGAGAGACGACGCTTGTGCGTCAGCTCGGCGAGCGGGTTGGTCTGATCCATGAACTGTGACAGCTGCGACGATCCGAAGAACGCCTGAATCACCGCACTCACCGTCCGCGCGTTGACGAGGTCGTCGAGCGAGATCTTTTCCGGATCGGTGTTGATCGACATGCGCTCCTTGACCAGGCGCGCCATACGGCTCAAACCGACCGAGAACTGATTGGCGATCAACTCGCCGACCGAACGAATGCGGCGGTTGCCAAGATGGTCGATGTCGTCGACGTGGCCGCGGCCTTCGTGCAATTCCACGAGGTAGCGGATGATCTCCACGAAGTCTTCCTTCGAGAGCACGGTGTAGTCGGCGGGCATGTTCATCGCCAGCCGCTGATTGATCTTGTAGCGGCCGACGCGTCCGAGGTCGTAGCGCTTGGGGCTGAAGAACAACCGCTCGAGCGCCTGCTTGGCTGTCTGCGCGTCCGGCGCGTCGCCGGGACGGAGCAGCGCGTAGATCTGGCCGAGCGACTCCTTCTCGCTGTGCGTCGGGTCCTTGGCCAGCGTGTTCTTGATCAGCGTCGACTCGGCACGGCCCGACGGCACGAACACGTTCACCTTCGTGATGTCGGCCTTGCGAATCTTGCGGATCACCGTGTCGGTGAGGGCCTGGCCCGCCTCGGCGATCACTTCGCCGTCGGCGTCGACGACGTCGAGCGCCAGCTTGCGGCGCGTCTCGCGCTCGCCGCGCTCGATCGCATCCTGCTCGTCGCGCAGATCGATCTTCATGTGCGACGCAAAGACCTTGATCGTATCGATGTTCTGGCGGCGGAGGCGGTTGTAGACCTCTTCCGTCAGCTCGTCGCCTTCCTTGACCAGCAGCACGTTCTCGGCGCGCTCGCGCTCGGCCTTCGCCTTCTTGGTGCGGGCCTTGGGCGCGTCTTCCGCCGTGGCCTCGCCCGGCAGGGCGATGTCTTCGGCGATGATCGCGCCGAACAGCTCGCGCACGTCGGTGCGGCTCTCACGCTTCTTGGTGAGATCGAGATCGCGCACGGCGAAGAAGAGTCGGAGGATGTCCGAGTTGCTCCCGTAGCCGAAAGCGCGAAGGAGCGCGGTGGCCGGGAACTTCTTCTTCTTGTCGATGTGGACGTAGACGACATCGTGGATGTCGACCGTGAACTCGACCCACGAGCCGCGGAACGGGATGATGCGCGCGGAGATGAGACGCTGTCCGTTGGGATGCGTCGATTCCTCGAACACCACACCGGGCGACCGGTGGAGCTGGCTGACGATCACACGCTCGGCGCCGTTGATGACGAAGGTGCCGAGGGGCGTGAGCAGGGGCAGCTCACCGAGATAGACCTCTTTCTCGATGATGTTGCGCGGCCGCTTCTGCTCATTGACGACCTCGTTGATGACCAGCTGCAGCGTCGCCTTGAGCGGCGCCGAGTAGGTCATGTCGCGCTCGATGCACTCCTCGACGGAGTACTTGGGTTCGCCGAGGGAGTAGCGGACGAACTCGAGCGAGAAGTTCTCGTGGACGTCGGTGATCGGAAACAGGTCTTTGAAGACGCGCTCGAGCCCGATGTCTTCGCGGTCGTGTTGGGCCGCGTCGAGCTGGAGGAGCGCCTCGAAGGCGCGCGTCTGGATGTCGAGGAGATGGGGCATGTCCATCCCCTGATCCAGCTTCGCGAAGGAGATCTGCTTGATCGTTTCAGGCATTTGTCACCCGGTTTGCACCGTGTTCACCCGAGCGCGCCGTGGCGCAGGCGAAAAAACGGCCGAGCCCCGTGGGGCGCGCGAGAGCGCGCCCGCGCGGAGCGGGCCTTGGACTGCTCGGAATTGTTGGAGCGAGAGAAATCGATGTCACTAAAGGGGCTTGGCTGAAGGAGGCGAGCCTGGTGGTCCGAAACCGCGGGCTCAGCTCCGAAGAGCTGAGACCCGGAATCCGACCCCAAGGTTCACTTCACTTCGACCGAAGCGCCCTGCTCTTCCAGCTTGGCCTTGATGCTCGCAGCCTCGTCCTTGGTGACGCCGGCCTTCACCGTCTGCGGCGCGCCGTCGACCAGGTCCTTGGCTTCCTTGAGGCCCAGGCCGGTGATCTCGCGGACCACCTTGATGACCTGGATCTTCTTGCCGCCCGCATCCTTGAGGAGCACGTCGAACTCGGTCTTCTCCTCGACAGCCGCGGGAGCGGCACCAGCGCCGCCACCCGCCGGCGCACCGCCAACCGGCGCCGCGGCGATCGTGACGTTGAACTTGCTCTTGAACGCGTCGATCAGCTCGGCGAGCTCGAAGACGGACATGTTGCCGATCGCGTCGAGGATCTCGTCCTTGCTCATGGTCGTAGCCATTTCCTGATTCTCCTGATGGTATAAAAGTCGGTCAATCGGTCTATCGGTCAGTCAGATACAGCAACATCACGTCGGTCGACTGACCGACTTTCAGGCAGTGCTGCCGGCGGTCGCGCCACCCTGGGCTTCGCGCTGCTGGCGAAGGCCTTCGAGCGCTCCGGCGAACATGTACATCACGCCGCTCAACGCGCCGACGAAGCCGGCGAGCGGGGACTGCAGACCGGCGCCGAGCTGGGCGAGCATCTGCTCGCGCGACGGCATCGAGGCCAGCTTCTTCACCTGCGCCTGGTCGATCGCTTTGCCCTCGAACAGCCCGCCCTTCACCGTGGGCTTCGCGTCGTTTTCCTTGGCGAAGTCGGTGATGACCTTGGCGGCGCCGATCGGATCTTTGGCGACGACGAGGCCGGTCGGGCCGCGCAGGCGCGTTCCGACGAGGCCGCTCTCATTTACGGCGCGAAGGGCAAGAGTGTTCTTGATGACCACGTACTCGACGTTCGCCTTGCGCAGGCGGCGGCGGAGATCGGTCATCCGCTTCACGTTGAGGCCCGTGAAGTCGGTGTAGTAGAGCGCCGTGGCGCCATCGAGCTTTTCTTTGAGCTCGGCGACGAGCTGCTCCTTCTCGGTGCGGTTCATCGCTCGTTACCGGTAGAGGGTGGAGTCGACGGTGACGCCCGGTCCCATGGTGCTCGAGACGCAGACGTTCTTCACGTACACGCCTTTGGCCGCGGACGGCTTGGCGCGGACGATCTGATCCATGAAGGCCGTGAAGTTGGTTTCGAGCGCCTCGACGCCGAACGACACCTTGCCGATCGGCGCGTGAACGTTGCCCGCCTTGTCGACGCGGAACTCGATCTTGCCCGCCTTGGTCTCCTTCACGGCGTTGGTGACGTTGAACGTTACGGTGCCCGCCTTGGGATTGGGCATGAGGCCGCGCGGACCCAACACCCGGCCCAACGCTCCCAACTGGCCCATCTGGTCCGGCGTGGCGATCAGCACGTCGAAATCGAGCCAGCCATCCTTGATCTTCTGGATGTGCTCGACGCCGACGAAGTCGGCGCCCGCGTCCTGCGCCTCGCGCGCCTTGTCGCCGGCCGCGATGACGAGCACGCGAACGGACTTGCCGGTGCCGGCCGGAAGGACGACGGTGCCGCGCACGACCTGATCGGCGTGGCGCGGATCGACGCCCAGTCGGACGGCGACCTCGACGGTCTCGTCAAACTTTGCGAATGCCGATTTCTTGACGATCTCCAGCGCTTGACGCGGCTGGTAGGTCGACTCGATGTCGCGGTTCTTGGCCGCGCTGTTGTACTTCTTGCCGTGTTCAGCCATCAGTCGACGACCTCCAGCCCCATCGACCGCGCCGCGCCGGCGACCATCTGCATGGCCGACTCGATCGTGTCACAGTTGAGATCGGGCATCTTGAGCTCGGCGATCTTGCGCACCTGCGCTTTCGTGACCTTGCCGACCTTGTTGCGGTTCGGCTGGCCCGATCCCTTGTCGATGCCCGCTTCCTTCTTCAAGAGCACCGCCGCCGGCGGCGTCTTCGTGATGAAGGTGAACGACTTGTCGGTGTAGATCGTGATCTCCACCGGCAGGATCGTATCCTGGCCCTGCGTGCGGGAGTTGAACTCCTTGCAGAAGGCCATGATGTTGATTCCCTGCGGGCCGAGCGCCGTGCCCACCGGAGGGGCGGGGTTGGCCTTGCCCGCGGGGATCTGCAGCTTCACAAATCCCGCGACTTTCTTTGCCATGAGACTCCTCTGAACTGTCCGCCCTCGTCAGGCGGTAGATCTCCCACTGGCCGCATTTAGCGTCGGAGTGGTGGCCGACGTACGACTCAATACGCTCGCAGCTGCAAGTAATCCAGCTCGACCGAGGTCGGCCGCCCGAACAACGACACCGACACTCGCACCTTTCCCTTGTCCGCCATCACCTCTTCGACCGTTCCGTTGAAATCCGTGAACGGGCCTTCGGTGATCGCCACCGCCTGACCGATCAGGAACGGAATCTCTTCCTTCGGCTCCTCGTCCTCACGCTCGTCGGCGATGCCGAGCAGGCGGTTCACCTCGTCGGGGCGCAGCGGCTGCGGGAATCGCTGATCGTGGCCGACGAACTTGATCACGCCCTGAATGCCGTTGATGACGTGCGCCGTTTCCTGATTCATCTCCATCTCGACCAGCACGTAGCCGGGATAGAGCTTCCGTTCGACGTTGACCTTCTTGCCGTTCTTGATCTCCACGACCTCCTGGGTCGGAACGAGCGCCTGCCGAATGGCGCGCTCGGCGGCCGGACGAGCGTCGGCGTCGATCTTTCGTTGAACGAGCGATCGAACCTTGTTCTCGTGACCGGCCGTGGTCTGGATTGCGTACCAGCGTTGCTCCGCCATGTCGACTCAGCGCCCCGCGAAGAGCGACGGGATCATCTTGATCAAGACGCCTTGCAGAATGAAATCGAGCAGCGTGATGACGAGTCCGATCAGCATCACGAAGATGATGATCGAGATCGTCGCCGAGCGAACCTGCGGCAGATCGGGCCAGGTGACCTTGCGCATCTCGGCCATCACGCCGTGGTAGAACGCGACGAGCCGCGACCACCAATTCGGCCTGACGACCGGCGGCGTGCCGCCTGACCCCGCGACGGCGTCCGGCATCACTTGGTTTCCTTGTGGACCTGATGCTTGTTGCAGCGCGGGCAGTACTTCTTCCACTCGACGCGCTCCGGATGCAAGCGCTTGTTCTTCGTGGTGAAGTAGTTGCGGTTCTTACACTCGTTGCAGGCGAGAATGATCTTGTCGCGAGGCATGCGTGATGTTCCTAGGGCGTTGCGCGCGGAACGTAGGACAGTCGAAACGACGGACGGAGCAGCGCGCTCCACGCCCGTCGCACGAGACCCTACGCGAGAGAGCTGACGATCGGGATTGAACCGATGACCTCACCCTTACCAAGGGTGTGCTCTACCAACTGAGCTACGTCAGCAAGACGACGTTTCACTTCACCAGCTCGAACCAACCTCGACAACCTCGACAACTTCGACCTGACCTCGACAGCTGCGACCTGCATCGATCAATTCGTGAATAGCCGGCGGTCAGAGCGGGAGACGGGGCTCGAACCCGCGACATCAAGCTTGGAAGGCTTGCGCTCTACCAACTGAGCTACTCCCGCGAATCCTCCATTCCTCGTTAGCGCCGGTCCGACCCTGGTCCATCGCTTCGTCGATCGCCTGTCCCACCCCAACTCGAATGCTCCACACCATGGTGGGGGAAGGATTCGAACCTTCGTAGGGCGTTAACCCGGCAGATTTACAGTCTGCTGCCATTAGCCACTCGGCCACCCCACCGGATTTCCGCGCGCGACGCGTTGTACGACTCTTTTGAAATCTCTGATTTTGCCACCGCGGCGGACGACCGGTCCCGCATCGCCGACTCGCTCGCAGAGCTGACGGCGAGAATCGAACTCGCAACCGCCTGATTACAAATCAGGTGCTCTGCCAATTGAGCTACGTCAGCAGACGGCCAATTTTGCGCGAGACTTGTAGGATAAGGGACCCCGGAAAGAGTGTCAAGCCACGCTGGCTTCTGAGGTTAGCACGCCCCTGCCAGCCGGCGACCCCATCCGCTGAGCCGTCGCGCTACGCCGCGCCTAGCGGATCTTCTTCCACTTCGTCCCGCCCGGCCCGTCCTCGATCGCGATCCCCCGCGCCACCAGCTCGGCGCGAATTCGGTCCGACTCGCCGAAGTTCCGCCCCTCCCGCGCCGCGCGGCGCGCGGCGAGCCGCTCCTCCACCCACGCCGCCAGGACCGGGTCGTCGACCTCGCGATCGGGCACGATGTCGAGGACGTCGTTGATCCGCGCGAAGGCCACCCGGGCCGCCTCGAGCGAGCCGCCGTCAGTTCCGCGCCGGTCGAGCTCGGCGTTGGCCCGCGTGATGAACGTGAACAGCGCCGCCAGCGCGTTCGGAGCGTTGAGGTCGTCGAACAGCGCCGCTTCCACCTCGGCCACCGCCGTCGCCGCGGCTTCCGCGAGCGCCGGAGTCCCGCCGCCCGCCGATGCCAGGCGGTCGGCAAAGTCGCCAACCCGCGTCACGGCGTTGATCGACGCTTCCAGCGCCTCCTCGGATAGGTTGAGCTCCTTCCGATAGTGCGTGTTGAAGACGAAATGCCGGATGGCCGCCGCCGGGATTCGCGCCTCCCGCATCCCCTTCACCGTCGTCACGTTGCCGAGTCGCTTGGCCATCTTGGTGCCGTCGGTGAGAAGGAAGGCACCGTGGCACCAGAAGCGCGAAAAGGTCGCGCCGGTCGCCGCCTCGGACTGCGCGATCTCGTCCTCGTGATGAGGGAAGATCAGATCGATTCCGCCGGCATGAATGTCGAGCGTCTCGCCGAGCAGGTCGATCGCCATCGCCGAGCACTCCAGGTGCCAGCCCGGGCGGCCGCGGCCCCAGGGCGAATCCCACGCCGCACCCGCTGCTTCATCCTCCGGCTTGGCTGCCTTCCAGAGGGCGAAGTCCTGCGCGTTTTCCTTGGAATAGTCGTCCTGCGCCACGCGTGCGCCTGCCTTCACGTCGCGCGTGTCGAGGCGCGACAGGCGCCCGTACGACGGAAAACGGCCGATCGCAAAGTAGACGGAACCATCTTCGGCCTGATACGCCACGCCCGACGCGACGAGCCGCTCGACCAGCGCGATCATCTGCGCGATGTAGTCCGTCGCCTTGGGATAGACCTCCGCGCGCTCGATCCGCAGATACTCGCGGTCGGCATGAAAGATCTCGGTGATCGGTTCCGTGACTTCGCGGATGGTCTTTTTCTGTTCGTGCGCGCGGCGAATGATCTTGTCGTCGACGTCGGTCAGATTCATGACCTGACGCACCTTCCAGCCGCGCGCGCGGACGGCGCGCCGCAGCAGATCGACGAACAAGAACGTGCGGAAATTCCCGAGGTGCGCCGGGTTGTAGACCGTCGGACCGCAGCTGTAGATGCGCACCAGTTTGCCGTCCGCGGGGGCGAACGGCTCGACCGAGCGCGACATCGTGTTGTAGAGTCGGAATTCCGGAGCGGACGAAGAAGCCGTCATCACCTCGCAAGCGACCATCGATGGGATGGTGAATGCTAGACTCGCCGGGATGACCGGTCAACGAATGCGCGCCGCCTCGCGCCACTCCTGCTCGGCGACGCGCGCGCTCGCCGCCTGCCCCGGGTGAAGCAGTCCGTCCCGCAGCTGGAACGATCGATCGACGTCGCGCGCGGCGACCGATGCGTCGTGCGTAGCCAGGAGGATGGCATGGCCGCGCGATCGCCGCCGGGCAAGCCACGCGCGCGCCGGAGCATCGAGACCGAGCGGCGCGTCGACGAGGAGAATTGGCAGGGCGCAGCGGACGGCGGTGCTTCGCGAGTTTGGAGTGATCGGCGCATTGGCTTGCCTGAACGGATTGGGCACGCTACCGGCCGCGATGTACCGCGCACGCTCGACGGCGGCGGCCCGCGTGCGATCGCCAAACCAAGCAATGTGTCCCGCGTCGGGCACGAGCAAGCCGGCGGCACAGAGCAGGAGGGTCGAAGTACCGGCGCCGCGCGCACCGCTCACGGAAACGAGCTCACCCTCCTCGAGCGTGAGGTCGATGCCGCGCAGCACCGTCGACGAAGCTCGGCAGGAGCCGGCGCCGGCGTGAAATGACTTGACGACCCCTCGCAACTCGACGGCGCATCGCATCGGGCTCGATACCGTGCTCCGAACGACGTCCCATCATCGTTCGGGTGCGGTCGACATCGAAATCGCGCGCCGCCCGTTCGTTCGCGAGTTACGCGCTTCGACGAAGACCGGCCTGTTCCGCCGCGCCGACGACGTCGACCGGCGGACCGGGCGGCGCCATCACGCCGCCGCCGGGCACCGGTACGCGAAGCGTGAGCGGGCGTTCGCGAGTCGTGCGGCGGAAGCCCTGCCCTTCGTAGATGCGAGTGATGAGGATCCGGCGGACGATCACCATGACCGTCACCAGCACCGGCAGCGCAACGATGAGCCCAAGCCCGCCGAGCAGTTGGCCGATGACCAGCACCGCCATGATCGTGAGCACGGGCGGCAAGTCGACCTTCTTCGACATCACGAGCGGCGAGACGATGTTCCCCTCGATGAGATGCACCACGACGCCCAGGCCGACGACGAGCAGCGCGTGGCCGAACGGGCTGAATGCGTGGTAATTCGGGCCCGTGAGCACGAACAGCGCGGGAAGCGTGGTCGAGAGCAACGTGCCGAAAAAGGGAATGATCGCGACGAGTCCGGTGAAGATCCCGAACGGCAGCCAGAACGGGACGTTGAGCAACGCGAGCCCGATCGCCGTGATCGAGCCGAGAAAGGTCATCGTGAGCAATTGCCCGACGATGTAGGCGCGCAGCGAGTCGCCGAGATCGGCGAGCACGTCGCGAACGAGGTCGCGGTGGATCGGCGGAAAGAGCGCGATCAGCCACTCGCGGTAGAGCGCGGGATGGAGCGACAGATAGATGCCCATCACGCCCACGGCGAAGATGTTGATCGCCGCGTGCACGATCTCGAACAGCTTGGTCGGAATCGTGCCGAACATGCCGCTCAGCTGATTGTACAGCGCTTGGAGTGTGCGATGCTCGCCGGGCGCGCCGATCATGTCGCGCAGCGCGGGGAATCGATCGGCGAGATGATCGATCCCGGTCTCCCACGACGTGATGAAGCTGGGGAGCTGCTGAAAGAGCTTCCGCGTCTGGTCGACGACCGGCGGCGCGAGGATCCAGGCGAGGAGCGCGAGCGCGCCGACCGACCCGAGGATCGCTGCCGTGAGGGCGAGACGCTCCGGCGCGCGCGTCTTGCGCTCGATCCACCCGGCGACCGCGCCCCAGAAGAGCGAGATCAGCACGCCGAGCATGAGGAGCACAAAAACCTGAGCGACGGTCTTGAACAGCCAGAGGAGCAGGACTGTCAGAACCGTCGCCGTCAGGATTGGCGCGAACTTGAAGCGCCCGATCAGCGCCGCGGGATGTGAGCTACCGCCGTGGGCTGGCGCGTCGGCTTTCAAGCGTCAGGAGCTCTTCTTCTCGTTGGGTGCATCTTCGATCTCGGCATGCACCGTCTCTTCGTCCGGGCGGCCGGCGCCGATCTGGCGCTTTTCCGGTGTCCCAGCAGGGAGCATGCCCATCTTCTGTTTGAGGGCGAGCAGTTGGACGTCGACGCTGCCCGCGGCAGCGCCCTTCTCGAGCTGCTTGAAATCCTGGGCGAGACGGTCGCCGGTGAACTCCTCCTCGATCTCGATGGATGCTTTGAGCTGGCGCTCGTTGGTCTCGATGCGCTCTTCCATCCGCGCGAAGGCCTCGAACGCCGACTTCTCCGACATCGACGACATTGTTTCGGCGATGCGCTTCTGCGCTTGGGCGCGGCGCTGCCGGGCGACGAGGAGATTCTTCTTGCGCTTGGCCTCCTCGATCTTGTCGTTGAGGTCGCGCAGGGAGTTCTTGAGCTTTTCCGTCTCGAGACGGTGCTGCTCCCAGGTCTGCTCGAGCTGCTGGCCATGGGAGACGTGTTCGCCCTGGCGAACGAGCGCCTGCTTGGCGAGATCGTCGCGGCTCTCCTTGATGGCGAGGACTGCCTTGTTCTCCCAATCCGCCGCCTGCTTGTATTCGCCGTCCGCCTGGTCGCGGAGGCGCTTCTCGTCGGCGATCGCGGTCGCGACCTGCTGCTTCGCTTTGGCGAGCTGCGACCGCATGTCGATGAGAATCTGATTCAACATCTTCTCGGGATCTTCCGACCGAGAGATCAGATCGTTGATGTTCGACCGAAGCACGGTCGAGAGTCTGTCGAAGATGCCCATGGGTCAGCGTGCCTCGCGGTACGAGCCGAGCTCGCGCAGGTGCGATGCGAGGGCGAAGGTGATGCTCTCGTACGCCGCGAGAAACTCCTCATAGTCGAGATGTGACAGCTCGAGCGCCTCCGTCATGACGATGGAGTCCTGCTCGATGCCGTACGAGCCGTGAACGAGCTCGGTCGCGTTGAGCTCGAGCAGCCGGCGGCTGAGCGTGGCGACGGCATTGGCCTCGCTGGGGATCGCCATGACTTTGACGCGCAGGAGCACGACCGGCGGCTCGTAATGGATGACGACGCTGAAATCGAGCTCGCCGCTCGGCCGCACGATCCAGAGTCCGGGCTCGATCTCGGAATGCGTCGCGCCTTCGGCCGATATCCGATTGAGCCAGCCCTCGATGTCTTCCTTGGTTACCATCGCGAATCCTTGCCTGGGGTGCTGAAGGGCCTACGAACGGGACACGGGCGGCGTTTCACGGCATGATCTGCCGAATGGCTAAGCTATGGTACGGTGGCGGCTTGGTCGAGATGCGAGTTCGCCGCCGCCGAGGCGCGCGCACCGCCGGATCACCCGCGCTTGATCTGCACGAGGCGCTCGCGCGCCAACCGGCGCCCGGTCGGCGTGGCAGCGAGTCCTCCGCCCGCGGTCTCGCGGTAGCGGACGTCCATCTCGCGGCCGATTTCGCCCATGGTGTCGATCACCTCGTCGGCAGGAATGGCGAACCCGATACCGGCGAGCGCCATCTCGATTGCGGCGAGCGCGATCGCGGCGCCGGTCGCGTTCCGGAACACACAGGGCAGCTCGACGAGTCCGCCCAGCGGATCGCAGACGAGGCCGAGCGTCCCTTGCTGCGCCAGCGCGACGGCGTTCGAGACCTGCGACGGCGAGCCGCCGAGCATCTCCGTGCCGGCGCCGGCCGCCATGCCGGCGGCGGCCCCCGTCTCCGCCTGACACCCGCCCTCCGCTCCGGAAAGCGACGCACGCTCGGCGACCACCGCGCCGATCAAACCCGCAGTGGCAAGTGCATCGACAACGCGGTCATCGTGGAGGTTCCGCGCCGCGGCGAGACCGGTGAGCACGGCGGGGAGCACGCCGGCTCCTCCCGCTGTCGGCGCGGCGACGATCACGCCCATCGCGGCGTTTACTTCCTGCACGGCGAGGGCTCGCGCGAGCACGTCGCGAAAAGGCGTTCCGGCGAGCGGGCCGGGTGGACCGTTGACCAGCTTGGCCGCATCGCCGCCGACCAGCCCCGACGCTGATCGCAGATCGCCGGTGAGTCCCTGCTGCACGGCGCCCTGCATGACAGTGAGCGCGCGATGGAGCACATCGCGGATCTCCGAAACGGGACGGCCCTGATCTTCGGACTCGGTCTCGAGCGCGAGCTGGGAGAGCGAGATGCCCCGTGCTTCCGCGTCACGGACGGCGGCGGCGAGCGATTTGTACATGCGAGAAATGTATCGGCGGGCCGCTAGGCCGAGACCTTCTCGAGCCGGAACGCCCAGCGCACCCAGGGGAGCGCGCGGATGTGGTCGCGCACCGTTTCGTCGGGGTAGTCGTCGAGCTCGATGACCATGAACGCGTCGCCGCCCCTTCGCTGCCGGGTGAGTCTGAGCGTGGCGATGTTCAGCCCGTCGTCGGCGAGCAGCGTCGCGATCGTGGCGATCGAGCCGCGTGTGTCCTCGGCGACGAGCACGATGGTGTGGTAGTGGCCCGACACCTCGACCGGGTAGCCGTCGATCTCGTTGATGCGGACGCGTCCCGCGCCGAGCGACGCGCCGGTCATGACCGCCGACCGATCGCCGCGCTCGAGGGTGATGCGGACGCTGTTCGGGTGCGCCTCCTCGTCGAGCGTGGTCTTCTCGAATTTGTAATTCAAACCTTCTCGTTCAGCGATCTCCAGCGCCGTGCGAATGCGGTCATCGTCGGGGCGGAAGCCCATCAGCCCGGCGACGATCGCTTTGTCGGTCCCGTGGCCCTCGCCGGTGCGGGCGAAGGAGCCGTGGAGCTCGATCGTGGCGCGCTCCGGTGTGCCGCCGACGAGCCCGCGGGCGAGCAGCCCGAGCCGGCAAGCGCCGGCCGTGTGCGAAGACGACGGCCCGACCATGACGGGGCCAATGATGTCGAGGAGAGAAACCATGTGAGGCGGTGTGCAGGTGTTATCGCATCGGCCGGCTACGCCGGCCTCGCTGTAGTGAACTGTAACGGCGTGACGAACCATGCCGCATGCACGCCGTTACACGTCACGACAGCGAGCGCCGCAGGCGCGACGCGAAAACACCGACTCACGCGCTACCCGCGCAAAATTCTCTGCAGGAACTCGCCCGTGTGCGAGCCCTTCGTCCGCGCCACTGCCTCGGGCGGCCCGGCGGCAACCAGCTGTCCGCCGCGATTGCCGCCGTCCGGTCCCAGGTCGATGATCCAGTCGGCCGTCTTGATCACGTCGAGGTTGTGCTCGATCACGAGCACGGTGTTGCCGCGATCGACGAGCCGGTGCAGCACGTCGAGCAGCACGCGCACGTCCTCGAAGTGGAGCCCGGTCGTCGGCTCGTCGAGGATGTAGAACGTCCGCCCGGTGTCGCGCTTGGAGAGCTCGCTCGCCAGCTTGACGCGCTGCGCCTCGCCGCCGGAGAGCGTCGTCGCGCTCTGGCCCAAGTGGATGTAGCCCAGCCCGACGTCGGCGAGCGTTTGCAACTTCTGGAAGATGCGCGGCTGGTTCTGAAAGAACTCCAGCGCGTCGTCGACGGTCAGCTCGAGCACGTCGGAGATCGACAGACCGCGAAAGCGCACTTCGAGCGTCTCGCGATTGTAGCGCTTGCCCTTGCAGACCTCGCAGGGGACGTACACGTCGGGCAGAAAGTGCATCTCGATCTTGACCAGCCCGTCGCCCTGGCAGGACTCGCAACGGCCGCCCTTCACGTTGAACGAGAAGCGCCCCGGCCCATAGCCGCGAATCTTCGCCTCCGGCAGTTCGGCGAACAGCTCGCGGATCGGCGTGAACAGCCCCGTGTACGTAGCCGGGTTCGAGCGCGGCGTGCGACCGATCGGGCTCTGGTCGATGTCGATGACCTTGTCGATGTGCTCGAAGCCCGAGATGCGCGTGTGCGCGCCGGGGATCACGCGCGCCCGATAGAAATGGCGGGCCAGCGCGCGGTGCAGGATGTCCTCGATCAACGTCGACTTGCCGGAGCCCGACACGCCGGTCACGGCGACGAACAGGCCGAGCGGAATGTCGACGTCGAGATTCTGCAGGTTGTGCTCCGTCGCGCCCTCGATGCGGAGGCAGCGATGCCGCTCCGGGGCACGACGGGTTTTCGGCGTAGGGATCGTGAGCTCGCCGTTCAGGAACTTGCCGGTGATCGATGCCGGATTGCGCGAGATCTCCTCGACCGTGCCGGCGGCGATCACTTCGCCGCCGTGCTTGCCCGCGCCCGGCCCAAGATCGATCACGTGGTCGGCGGCGCGCATGGTCTCTTCGTCGTGCTCGACGACGATCACGGTGTTGCCGAGGTCGCGGAGCTGCTCGAGCGTCGCGAGCAGCCGTGCGTTGTCGCGCTGGTGCAGGCCGATCGACGGCTCGTCGAGGATATAGAGAACTCCAACGAGGCGCGAGCCGATCTGCGTCGCCAACCGGATGCGCTGCGCTTCACCGCCCGACAGCGATTCCGCCGCGCGACCGAGCGTGAGATAGTCGAGGCCGACGTCGACGAGGAAGCGCAGGCGCTCCCGCACTTCCTTGAGAATCGGCGTCGCGATCTCGGGGTCGAGGCCGGGAGTGCCATTCTGGCGAACGGGCACCTTCTGAAAAAACGCCAGCGTCTCGGTGACCGGCAGTTCGACGATCTCGCCGATGTTGCGTCCGTCGATCGTCACCGACAGCGCTTCGCGCTTGAGGCGCCGGCCGCCGCAGTCGCTGCACGGCACTTCGATCATGTAATCCTGCAGCTCGAGGCGCAGCGCGTCGGAATCGGACTCCTCGTACCGCCGCTCGATGTTGCGCAGCACGCCTTCCCACTCGATCCCGCCCGCCTTCTTCGCGGCCGCGTCGCGCTTGTCGCCGTAGAGAATGGCGTCGCGCACCGACTTCGGCAGCTCGCCCCACGGCGTGTTGAGATCGAACTTGAGCTGACGCGCCAGCGCCGGCAGCACGATCTTACGCAGATATCCACTCGGCTCGCCCCAGGGCAGAATGACGCCCTCGAGAATCGAGATGCGCGGCCCGCCGAGAATCAACTGCTCGCTCACCCGGCGCCGCGTGCCGAGCCCGCCGCAGGTCGGGCAGGCGCCGAACGGAGAGTTGAACGAGAAGTGTCGCGGCTCGAGCTCGGGCAGCGAGATGCCGCAGACGGCGCATCCATACCGCTCGGAGAACATCTCGACCGCGCCCGATTCGGCGTCGCTCACTTCCACCACGCCATCGGCCAGCTTGAGCGCCGTCTCCACCGAATCCGAGAGGCGGCTTCGATCTTCGGCCCGCACTGTGAGCCGGTCGACGACGACCGAGATCGTGTGGTTCTGCCGCCGATTCAACTTGGGCGGCGACGCGAGCTCGATCAGCTCGCCGTCGACCCAGGCGCGAATGAAGCCTTGGCGTCGCGCACCCTCGAACAGCTCGCGGAACTCGCCCTTCCGACCTTGCACCAGCGGCGCGCGCACTTCGATGCGCGTGTCGCGCGGCCAGGCGAGCACGATCTCGGCGATCTGGGCCGGACTCTGTCGCTGCACGGGGCGCCCGCAGTTCGGGCAGTGCGGCGTACCGGCGCGCGCCCAGAGAAGACGAAGGTAGTCGTAGATCTCGGTGACGGTGCCGACGGTCGATCGCGGGTTGTGGCCCGCCGTCTTCTGCTCGATCGAGATCGCCGGCGACAACCCCTCGATCGAGTCGACGTCGGGTTTGTCCATCAAGCCGAGGAACTGGCGCGCGTACGCGGACAGCGACTCGACGTACCGGCGCTGGCCCTCGGCGTAGATCGTGTCGAAGGCGAGCGACGACTTGCCGGACCCGGATAGACCGGTGATCACCGTCAACCGATCGCGCGGGATCGTGACGTCGATGTTCCGCAGATTGTGTTCGCGTGCGCCGCGAACGATCAGAGCATCTTCCGCCATAGCCAGGGAAAGCTGCGAGCGGGACCGGCGTGAAACAAGTCGCTATATTGCGCGCCATGCCGCACACCGATGCGATCGTCGTGCTCACCACCGTTGCGTCCGACGAGGAGGCCGTTCGTTTCGTGCGCGCGCTGCTCGACCGCCGACTGATCGCCTGCGGCACGCTGATGCCCGGCGCGCGTTCGCTCTATCGCTGGCAGGGCAAGGTCGCCGACGAGCGCGAGGTGGTGATCATGCTCAAGACGCGCTCGGCGCGCCTCGAGTCGCTGCGCAGCGCGTTCGGCGAGCTCCATCCATACAAGGTCCCCGAGCTGCTCGCGTTGCCCGTCGAAGCCGGCCTCGAGAAATACCTCGAGTGGATCAACGGCGAGACGACGCTGGCCCTAGCCTAGCATGAAGCGCCGGCGCGCGATGCTCGGCGGCGCGGTAGTCGTCGCCTGGCTCGTCGGACTCGCGCTGCTCATTCGGCGCGAATACTTCCGTCCGCAGCTCGAACAGCTCGCCGAGGCGGCCACGCACGTCTCACCGGGCGCCGTGTTCTATGGTGTGATGCAAGGCGATCGGCAGATCGGCTTCGCGTCCTCCACGCTCGACACTGCTGCGCAGTCGATCACGCTCGACGACTACCTCGTGGCGAGCCTGCCGATCGGGGGAAAGGCGCGCCGCGCCACGGCGCGAACGAACGTGACGCTGACACGCGCGCTGCACATGTCGAAGTTCGACCTCTCGCTCGAGGCGGAGGGACCGCCGATCCACACGACCGGCGTCGTCAGCGGCGACAGCATTCTCGTGTTGTCGATCCAGACGGGTACCGAGAAGCCGGACACGCAGCGCATCGCGCTGTCCGGTCCCATCCTCCTCCCCACGGCAGTGCCGCTCGCGGTTGGACTGGGCGAACGGCCAAAAGTCGGCAAGCACCTGATTCTCCCAGTCTTCGATCCGTCGAGCATGGCGCCCAAGGACGTGTCGATCGACGTGCGCGCCGAGTCGTCGTTCGTCGTCGACGACAGCGCGGTGTTCGACGCGTCGACCAAGCGGTGGCACGGCACGCGACCCGACACGCTCAAGGCCTGGCAGCTCACGACGCAGCCGTCGAGCGCCGGATTCACCGGCTGGATCGACGCACAAGGGCGAATCGTGCAGACGCAGCAGCTCGGGCTCGTGCTCAAGCGGCTTCCCTACGAAGTGGCGTTCGACACCTGGCGCAACGATTCCAACTACGCGGCGATATCGGCCGACCGGGACATCCTGGAGACGACGGCGATCGCGGCCGACAAGCAGATGATCGGTCGCGTGACGTCGCTGCGCGTTCGGTTGAGCAACGTCGACTTACGCGGCTTCGATTTGAATGGGGAGCGTCAACGGCTGTCGGGAGACACGCTGACGATTGGACCGGAACCCGATTCGGCGCTCGTCGCGCCGCCCGGTCTCAAGCTCTACGGCTTCAAGAGGGGGCCGAATCTCGGTCCCGAGCCGATGATACAGAGCACCAACCCGCAAATCGTCGCGACGGCGCTCCGGATCAGAGGCCGGGAGCGAGATCCGCGGGCCGTGGCCATGCGCCTGAATCAATGGGTGCACGACTCGATCGCCGACCGGATAACGTTCGGGGTGCCGAACGCGCTCCAGGTGCTCAAGACGCGGGTCGGAGACTGTAACGAGCACACCCAGCTGTTCGTCGCTTTATCGCGTGCTGTCGGCATTCCGGCACGAGTCGCCGCCGGCCTGGCATACGTTGACGGCAAGTTCTACTACCACGCCTGGCCGGAAATCCTGCTCACCGATTGGGTCGCCGTCGATCCGACGTTCGGCCAATTTCCAGCGGACGCGGCCCACCTGCGATTCATCGTCGGGGGGCTGGCGCGTCAGACGGAGCTCTTGCGCTTGATGGGCAACTTGAAGATCGACGTCCTGGACGTAGGCGGGGCGCCGCGCGGCGCGCATGCGCGCAGAGCGCAAGCGGACGGCGCGCGTCCGCATGGCAGTCGGACCGCGACCTCTCGTGATGGCCGCGCATGATCGAGCTGACCAACCTGACGAAGCGATACGGCGGGTTCACCGCCGTGAACGCGATCAATCTCGAGGTGCCGCGCGGCGAGCTGTTCGGCTTTCTGGGGCCGAACGGCGCCGGCAAGACGACCACGCTGCGCATGATCGCCGGCATCCTGCGCCCGACCGGGGGCTCGGTGAAGATCGCCGGGATCGATCTCGCCGCTGATCCGATCGCGGCGAAGAGCCGGCTCGGCTTCATCCCCGACCGGCCGTTCATTTACGAGAAGTTGACCGGCGCCGAATTCCTGCGCTTCGTGGCGGGCCTGTACAACCAGGAAGGTCCGCAGGTGGAGCATCGAGCGCGCGAGTTGCTCGCCCTGTTCGACCTCGAAGAGTGGCGCGACGAGCTGGTGGAGAGCTACAGCCACGGCATGCGGCAGAAGCTGATCATCTCGAGCGCGTTCGTGCATCGGCCGGAAGTGATCGTCGTCGACGAGCCGATGGTCGGCCTCGACCCGAAGGCGGCGCGTATTCTAAAGGACCTCTTTAGAGAATACACACGGCGCGGCCAGACGATCATGATGTCGACGCACACCCTCGAGGTGGCGGAGACGATGTGCGACCGGATCGGCATCATCCAGGGCGGCGTGATCCGCGCCTGCGGGACGATGGCCGAGCTCCGCGCCAGCGCGCAGGCCGGCACGATGGGGTTGGAGCAGATCTTCCTCCGCCTCACCGGCGAGAACGCCGCGCGCGCCCTGGTGGACGTGCTCGATGCATGACGCCGCCTTCCCGGGAGACGGCGTCCCGGGCGGAGCACTGAACGGCGGACCGGCTGCGCTCCCCGACCCGTCGGCGGCGCACCTGCTGCTGCCGAAGCTGCTCACGGCGCGCGCCCGCGCCGCGGGAGGCGAGCGAGGACATCGGCTGCGTGTCACGTTCATCGCCGTCCTCGGGTTCGCCTTCTGGGCGCTGATCTTCGTGATGCTCTACCGGCTGCTCAAGTATTTTCGCGGCGTGCCGGAGATCGGCCCGTTGCTCGCCGGGAAGCTGCTCGGCCTGATGCTGATCGGCTTCTTCTCGATCCTGATGCTGTCGAACATCATCACGGCACTATCGAGCTTCTTTCTCGCGCGCGACCTCGACCTACTGGTGTCGGCGCCCGTCGACTGGCTCGAGCTGTACCTGGCCAAGCTCGTCGAGACGCTCGTCCACTCGAGCTGGATGGTCGTGCTCATGGCCATCCCGATGTTCGCGGCGTACGGCGCGGTGTATGGTGGCGGCTGGCTCTATCCGCTGATCGTGGTCGTGACCTTCGTCCCGTTTCTCGTCGTGCCGGCGGTGGTGGGAAGCGCCGTCACGCTGCTCCTCGTCAACATCTTCCCGGCTCGGCGGACGCGCGACATCCTCAGCGTCATCGCCGTGTTGGCCGCGGGCGGCATCGTCATCCTGTTCCGAATCGTTCGGCCGGAGCGGCTGGCGCGGCCGGAAGGATTCAAGTCGCTCGTCGACTTCATCACGATCCTGCGCGGCCCGACGTCGCCGATGCTGCCCAGCGAATGGGTGCAGCACGCGGTGATGTCGTGGGTGGCCGGCCGCCCGCAGATCCTCCCCTACTATCTCCTCTGGTCGACGGCGGCGGCGGCGTTCGTGCTCGGCGCGGCGCTGCACCGCTGGCTCTACGCGCCGGGATTCAGCAAGGCGCAGGAGAGCGGCCAGCGCTGGGCCCGCGCCAGCCGGTTCGGCCAGGTGGCCCGCATGCTGCTCCGGCCGCTCGGCATCGTCCGGCGCGAGCTGGTGATGAAGGAGGTGCGGCTGTTCTTCCGCGACACCACGCAGTGGTCGCAGCTCATCCTCCTCGCCGTGCTCGTGCTGGTCTACGTATTCAACATCCAGTATCTGCCGCTGCGCGGCGAAGGCGTGACGTTCTTTCTCGTCAACGTGGTGCCGTTCCTCAATCTGGCACTGGCCGGGTTCGTGCTCGCGTCGATCGCGGCGCGGTTCATCTTTCCGGGCGTGAGTCTGGAAGGGCGAACCTTCTGGCTGCTGCGATCGAGCCCGATGTCGATGCGCGAGCTGCTCTGGTCCAAGTACTGGGTCGGGACGCTGCCGCTGCTCTTCCTCGCACTGGCGATCGTCGGGACGACGGACTTCCTGCTCCAGGTGAGCAGCTTCATGTCGGCGGTGTCGATCTTCTCGATCACGCTGATGACGATGGCGATCGCCTCTCTGGCGCTCGGGTTCGGGACGATGTTTCCGCAGTTCGAGACGGAGAACGCCGCGCAGATTCCGACGTCGTTCGGCGGTCTGTTGTTCATGATGACGTCGGTGGCGCTGATCGGCGCCGTCATCGTGCTCGAGGCCAAGCCGGTGTACTCGTATCTGAGCGCCGCGGCGTTCGGCACGCCGGCCGAGCCGGTGGCGATGACGATCGGGTTCACGGCGGCCGGCGTGTTGTGTGCGGCGGTGATGATCGTGCCGGTGCGCGTGGCGCTCACCCGGCTAGAGCGCGTGGAACGGTAGCGGCGCACCCTCCGGAGGGCTGTGTGACGGGCTTTCGGATGCCGGGGTCGTTCATGCCGGAGCCCCGAAGGCCTCGGGGCTCGGCCGAATAGCCACTACGCTGGCTCGGCACAGCTGCAGCCAGCTGAGCTACGCCCGCCATACACCCTCCGGAGGAAGTCTCATGAAGCGTATTTCCCTCGTCGCCGCGGCGCTGGTGCTGTTCGCCGGCGCCTCGCTCCACGCGCAGACCACGGCGCAGGACACCACGCACAAGGCTGCGAAGACGGCGACGCACAAGTCATCGTCGAAGAGTGTCTCGTCGAAGAGCAGCTCGTCGAAGACCGCCTCGTCGAAGAGCGCGTCTTCGAAGAGCGCCGCGTCGAAGTCCGCCGCCTCGCCCGCGCAGTCCGGCACGCCGGCAACGACCGAAGCTCCGGCCTCGTCGACGCCGTCGACGGCCGCGCACAAGGGTGGCAAGAAGGGCGGTAAGAAGAGCAGCTCGACGCCCAAGACCAAGAAGGACACGACGAGCGGCAAGAAGGGCTGACCGACCCGGCGTGCGGCGCGGCCAGACGACCGGTTACGCCGCCAGCCGGTTTCCGCAGGTCATGCAGTACCGCGCATCGAGCGCGACGACAGGTGCGCCGCAGTCGGCGCACCTGTCGTGTAAGTACCTGCCGCAGGTCGAGCAGAACGCGGCGTCGGATTCGGGCCGCGGCCCACAGGTGGGGCACGTCAAGTGCTGCGCGCGGTAGGCGCGCACCGCGGCCTCGATCTCGTCTTCGAGGTGAGTTGTCCCGCCGCTGGGCGAATCTGCCGAACCTGCCGAATCGTGCTGGCGCATGGCGAGGATGGCCTGGCGGGTGTACTGCGCCTTGAGCTCCGCGTAGTCCGTCTCCGACAGCTTTCCCGTGGCGCGATCGAACTCGATCTCGCGCAGCGCGGCCACCGCCGACTCCTGCGACGTCGAATCGTCGAGCGCCGAGCGCTGGGCGTCGCGCGCCGCTCGGGCCGAGTCGCGCACCGTGGACGCCCGAACTACCGCGCGCGGATCGCTGAAAAAGATCGGGTAGAGCACGAAGGCGAGTGCGCCCACGGCGAGCAGCGTACCAACGACGAGCGCGACGGTCACTCGTCGTCGCCCTTCACGGCTGCCTCGAGCCGGGCCAGCTCGTCCGGCGTGGCGCCGACATCGTCGGCCAGGGGCGCACCGGGCGCGCGAGCCGGCTGGACCTCGTGGTTTCCGCCCCACCGCTTGAGCAGAATGGCCACGACCACGCCCCCGACCACGACGGCGAATCCCGGCGTGATCCAGGCCAGCAGATTGAAGCCGGATTTTCCCGGCGACATCAGCACGCGTTCGCCGTAGGTCTGGGTGAAGGCGTCGAGAATCTCCTGCGCGCTGTAGCCGCCCTGGACGAGCGCCATGACGTCGCGGTGCATCGCCGGCGACACCTGGCAGGAGAAGTCGGTCGTGCGGCAGGTGTAGACGTCGAGGGTGCAGCCGCACTGGCAGCGGATGCGATGCTCGAGATCGTCGCGCTGGCCGTCGGTGAGGAGCGGCACGGCGTCGCGCTTGGGCGGCCGCACCACCGACTGGGCGGCGTTCTGATCCATCACGAACAGGTTGGTCGTGTCCCGCACGACGCTCGAATCGTGGATGGCCCCACGCTGCTGCATGTCCATGCCGCCCATCCCCGTCATGCCCGACATCGTCGACCGGCCGGTCATACCGCGCGCTCGCGGCGCGCCGCCGGCGGCGAGCACCGCGAAACCGGCGGCGCGCGCGAGGAATCCGCGCCGTGTCTCGAGGCGGCTGTCGTCGCGATGGGTCATATCGATGTGGTCACTTCGAGGTCGTCACTTCGAGGTCGTCACTGCTCAACCGTCATCCGAGGACCGTTATTCCCGGAACATCATTCGAGAACGATCATACGGCAACGGTCACCTCGGCGCTGGGCAGCGAGGCGGGCGCCATGACCGCCGCGTAGCCGGCGAGCGGGCGCCGCCGCTCCGCTTGCGGCCACATCACGATCAGACCGCCGATCATCATCACGAACCCGCCCATCCATACCCACACGACGAGCGGATTGAACGTGACGCGCATCTCCGCCGTGTCTGCGCCGCGCACGCCAGCGAGCACGACGTAGGTGTCCAGCCGGGCCGTCGACCGGATGCCGACCTGCGTGATCGGCTGAAAGAGCGGCTGGCCGGTGACGTCGAGATAGGTGCGCTTCTCGCCGGTGATGAATCCTACCGGCTTTCCGTCGCGGAAAGTCTGGAGCGCCACCGACACGACCTCGCGTCCGGGCGGCCTGGACGTCGACACACCCTGGCTCACGAACCGCCATTCGTGCCCGTACGGGTCTTTGACGCTGTAGGCGTCGCCGGTGCGGAGCGTGATGTCGTGCTCCGTCTTGAACGCCAACCCCGCGAACGCGGCGAACAGCATCACGATGCCGGCGTGCACGATGTAGCCGCCGTAGCGGCGCCGGTTGCGGCCGACCAGGCGGACGAACGCCCGCACCACCGACTCGTTGTGAATCGTTTGCCGGGCCCGCACGCCCTTGTAGAACTCCTGAACGATCGTTCCGGTGACGAAACCGCACAGCGCGTACGCGACGAGCGCGTAACCGGCCCGCATCCCGACCGCGAACAACAACAATCCCACCGCGATGCCCGCCGCCGCCGGCGCAGCGAACTGCCGCTTGAGGTTCGACACCGACGCGCGACGCCAAGCGATGAGCGGACCGATACCCGTGAGGAGCAGCAGGAGCAGGCCAAGCGGCACGTTCACCGTGTTGAAGAACGGCGGGCCAACCGTGATCTTCGTGCGCCGCACCCACTCGGAGAGAATCGGGAACACCGTTCCCCAGAGCACCGCGAAACCGATCCCACAGAGCACGAGGTTGTTGTAGAGGAAGGCCGCCTCGCGGCTCACCATGCTCTCCAGCCCCGCGTTCGCCTCGAGATCGCGCAGGCGCGTGCCGACGAGATAGATGGTGATTCCCGTCGACAGGAAGAAGAAGACCGCGAACCAGGTGCCGACCGGCGACTGGGCGAACGAGTGGACGCTCTCGATCACACCGCTGCGTGTGATGAACGTGCCGAAGATCGCGAGCAAAAAGCTCATCACGACGAGCACGACGTTCCACTTTCTGAGCATCCCGCGCTTTTCCTGGATCATGATCGAATGCAGGAATGCGGTATTCGTGACCCAGGGGAGGAACGACGAGTTCTCCACCGGATCCCAGGCCCAGTAGCCGCCCCACCCGAGCTCGACGTACGCCCACCACATGCCGAGCACGATGCCGATCGTCAAGAAGAACCAGGAGAGGAGCGTCCAGCGCCGCACTACGCCGAGCCACTCGGCGTCCAGCCGGCGCGTGAACAGCGCGGCGATCGCAAACGCGAACGGGATCGCCGTCGCGACGTAGCCCAGATACAGATTCGGCGGATGGATCGCCATGCCCGGGTTCTGGAGCTGCGGATTCATTCCGCGGCCGTCGATCGGAATGAAGCCGAGCCGGGCGAACGGATTCGCCTTGAAGCAGGTCGTGGCGATGAAGAAGAGCAGGATGGCCGACAGCGTGCCGGCGGCCCACGGCGTGAGCTCCGGCGCGCGCCGGCGGCTCGAGGCGATGGCGATCGTCGAATACATCGACAGGATCAGCGCCCAGAACAACATCGACCCCGCCTGGCCGCTCCAGAAGGCGGTGAAGATGTAGACGTTTGGCATCGCCGTGTTGATGTGGCTGGCGACGTACTCGAGTGAATAATCGCGCGTGAGCAGCGCCGTCCACAGCCCGATCGACGCGAGCAGCACCATCGCGAAGGTGGCGTAGAGCCCGCGCACGCCGCTGTCGATCAGGTCGCGTCGGCGCAGACGGCCGCCCGCGAAGCTGACCGTGGTCGACCAGGCCGCCATCAACAGCGCGACCCAGAGCGACAGCTCGCCAATGAGAATCATCGAACGCTCATGCGTGGCTGGCCCCGGCCTTGTAGCCGGCGGTCTGCCGGTACTTCTGCGGCGCGTTCTCGTAGCGCGACGCACACTTGGCGAGCAGCTCCGTCGCGCGGAAGGTGCCGTCGGTTCCGAGCCGGCCGCTCACCACCACGTCGACGCTGTCCGTGAACGTGTCCGGCGCGATGCCGTGATAGATGACGGGAATGGTCGCCGTGCCGTCGGTGACGCGGAACGCGTAGTCCGTGCCGCCCGGCTTGCGGTCGATCGAGCCCGGCACGACGCGCGCGCCGACCTTGACGCCCGCGTTCGTGAACGTCGGGTCGGCCTTTACTTTCGCGGCCAGCTCCGTTGGCGTGAGGTAGTACTCGCCCGTCTCGCGGATCGAGCTGACCATCAAGTACGCGGCGACGGCAACGACTACTCCGCCGCCGATGAGGAATTTCGTGCGTGGCTTCATTGCGGGTGCCTCCGGGCCCTGCTCGCCGCCGACGAGCGGCGTCGCGGCGATTTCAATATAACGCGCGCGGCATAACGCGCGCGGCGCCCCGCGCTGAGCGGGCGCGTTCCGCGCTCAGCGCCTCGCGCGCGCGACGAGCGCGGTCGCCGCGGCCATGCCGGCGGCGTCCCAGGTCAAGTCTTTCACGCTCGGATCGCCGTGGTGCGTCCGATCCCACAACTCTTTGCCCACGCTCACCGCCGACGTCGCGACGGTCGCGCCGGCGAGTGACGCATTTCGCGTCAATCCCGCCGCGCGCAGCGCGCCGAACGCCGACGTCTGGATGAACGCCGCCATGAAAAAATGCTGCGCCTTGTCGCGCGCGAACCAGCGATCCGCGTAGGCCGATGAATCGCGCGCGGCGGCCGGCGATCCCCCGCCGCCAAGGTGAAGGGAGAAGACGAGCAAGAGGCCGTGCATCAGGCCACGCTCCGCCCACCGGCGCCCTCGATGCCGAGCGCGCTCAGCTCGCGGCGGATGAGCTCGAGCGCTCGATCGAGGAGGCGTTGGTGTCCGGCCTGATGAATCCAGCTGCTCGCGCCGGAGGGATGCGGGAGCGGAACGACCAGCGTCTTGCGTGTGCCAACGGTCACGTCGTGCGCACGGCCGATGAGCTCATCCAGCGGCACGTTCGGCAGAAAGCGCGTGATCGCGAGTCGGCCGACCGGAACGATCAGCACGGGCCGGATGATCGCGAGCTCGGCTTCGAGCCAACGCGCGCACGCCGCCTGCTCCGCGGGCGACGGCACGCGATCGCCGCGCCCGCTCGGACTCGGCCCGGGATAGCAGCGCGTCACGGCGGCAATATAGATGTCGCGGCGCGCCGTCTCTTCGTCGACGCCGGCACGCTCCAGCCAGCGGAACAGCGTCTTCCCCGCGCGGCCGGCGAACGGTTTGCCGCCGGCGGCTTCGGTCGCCCCGGGCGCCTGGCCGACGAGCATCACCTGCGGCGACGGCGCGCGCGAGACGATCGGCAGCACGTTCGGGCCGTAGGCGCAGGCGCGGCAGCCGGCGAGTGCATCACAATGCGCGGCGAGGGCGCGGCGCAGTGCGCGCGGCCCGGTCTGTTCGAGTTTACTCATCGCCGTGCATCGGGTGCGGCGTCCCGCGCCCAGGCGACGGCGGCGCGAACCGCACGCCGCCAGCCCGCGAGCAGGGCCTCGGTGCGAGCCCGCGCCAGCCGCGGCTCGAACACGCTGAACTGTCGCGTCGACAGAAACTCGCCGCCCGATTTCCAGACGCCGGCCGCCAGACCGGCCAGCCCCGCCGCACCGAGCGCCGTCGTCTCCACCATGTCGGGGCGCTCCACCGGAACACCCAGCACGTCCGCCTGAAACTGCATCAGCCAATCGTTCACCGTCGCCCCGCCGTCGACGCGGAGCTTGTGAAAAGGCGCGCCGCTCGCCGAACGCATGCTCTCCAACACCTCGGCCGTTCCATAGGCCATCGCCTCGAGCGCCGCACGTACGAGATGTGCGCGTCCCGTGCCGCGCGTGAGACCCACGATCGTGCCGCGCGCGTCCGGCTCCCACGAAGGCGCGCCGAGTCCGGTGAGCGCCGGCACGAAGTACACGCCCTCCGTGCCGTCGATGCTCCGCGCGAGCGCCTCGCTTTCCGCCGCCGTCGCGATGATGCCGATTCCATCGCGCAGCCACTGCACCGCTGCTCCTGCGATGAAGATCGCGGCCTCGAGCGCGTACACCGGCGCGCCAGACTCATCACAGGCAATCGTCGTGAGCAGCCCGCTTCCACCGCGCGGACGCGACGCGCCGGCGTTGAGCAAGAGAAACGCACCGGTGCCGTACGTGCTCTTGCCGCTACCGCGTTCCCAGCAGCCCTGACCGAACAGTGCCGCCTGCTGATCGCCCGCGACCCCGAGAATCGGAACGTCGGTCGATGTGCCGAGCAGGTCGCCGCGGGCCAGGCCAAAGCTGGCGCTCGACGGGCGAACTTCGGGAAGCAGGAGGTGCGGCACGCCGAACAGCGAGCACAACTCGTCGCTCCACTCGCCGCGGTCGATGTCGAACAACATCGTGCGCGACGCATTGGTCGGGTCGGTGGCGTGCACCGCGCCGCCGGTGAGCTGCCAGACGAGCCACGCGTCGATCGTGCCGGCGGCCAGCTCTGCCGGGTCGTAGCGCTCGAGCAGACGCTCGTGCTGGAGAAGCCACTCGAGCTTGGTCGCCGAGAAATACGGGTCCGGCACGAGCCCGGTGCGCTCGGCGATCATCGGCGCCAGTGGGGCGAGCTCGCCGCAACGCGCCGTGGTCCGCCGATCCTGCCAGACGATTGCGCGATGCACAGGCTTTCGCGTGGCGCGTTCCCAGACGACCACCGTCTCGCGCTGGTTGGTGATGCCCACGGCAACCGGATCGCGGCCCGCGGCGGCGACCGCTTCGGCCGACGACGCGCGCACGCAGTCGAAAATCTCCGTCGCGTCGTGCTCGACCCAACCGGCCTGGGGAAAGTACTGCGGAATCTCCCGGTAGCCGCGGCCGGCAACGCGACCGTCCTCGCCGATCATCAAGCAGGTGACGCCGGTCGTGCCTTCGTCGATCGCGAGAACGTATCGCACGCGCTGTCGAGTGATCGTGAATTCGAGCTTACGAACGACTGGCGAACGGAAGATCGACGAACGGCGGCCGATGTATGGCGCGGTCGCTGACGATCGCCGAGATGAGCGCGGCCGGCGTGACGTCGAACGCCGGATTGCGGACCGAGACGTCGGCCGGCGCGGTGGCCGTGCCGAACCCGCAGCGGATCTCGTCGGCCGACCGCTCCTCGATCACGATGTCCGCCCCCGTCGCCGTGGCGCCGTCGAACGTGCTTTCCGGCGCCGCCACGTAGAACGGCACGCCATGGTAGCGCGCGGCGACGGCGAGCGCGTAGGTGCCGATCTTGTTCGCCACGTCGCCGTTGGCGGCAATGCGGTCGGCGCCGACGATGCACAGATCGACTGCGCCGGCGCGCATCAATGTCGCCGCCGCGCCGTCGACGAGCACGGTGACCGGAATACCGGCGCGGTGAAGCTCCCAGGCGGTGAGGCGGCTGCCTTGCAGCAGCGGGCGCGTCTCGTCGGCAAACACTTCGACGCGCCTCCCCTGCTCCGCCGCGACGTAGATCGCGGCGAGCGCCGTGCCCATGCCGCCTGTGGCGAGCGCGCCGGCGTTGCAATGCGTGAGGACGCGGGCGCCGTCAGGCAGCAGCGTCGCTCCGAGCTCGCCGATGCGCCGGCACATCGCGCGATCCTCGTCGAGAATGCGAGTGGCGCCCGCACGGAGTGCGATCGCGAGGTCGAGCGGCGA
>DATNAT010000127.1:0-7234 GCA_035572355.1 Gemmatimonadaceae bacterium | reverse complement strand
GCCGAGCGCGGGTCGCTCATGTATGAGGCGTCGGCCAGCTCGTAGCTGTCGAACTCTCCACCGCTCGAGATGCGGTCGAGCGCCAGCGGACGCCACGACGCGATGATGAACACGTACCCGAGACCGCCGTCGTACGAGTCGCGCGCTTGTCCCACGTTGTGGTACGTCGTCTGGTAGCGGTAGCGAAATTGATCGGTGAAGCCGGCGAGGAATTCCGGCGTCTGGTAGCTGTGCCGTCCGCGGACGAAGCCGTCGTCACCTGGTTGGTCGGGGAAGACGATGCGGAGGGTGCCGCTCGCATCGATCTGGCCGACGACGATGTACGCGTCGTCTTGGGCGTAGAAGTCGGCGCGGACGCGACGCAAGCCGGAGCTGTTGTAGATATTTGCGTGAATCGACACCCGCGGTCCTTCGCGATCGGCGATCGACTGTGCGACCGCGGAATCGCGTGCCGCGGCGCTGAGCGCCTGCGGCTGATCGAACTGCGGGGTAGCGCCGGTCTCGGGGGTGTTCCCCGAGGCGCACGCGCCAGCGAACACCATGACGCCGAGCGTCGAGCCGATCAGACTGCGCCGCATACGCCTCTCCCCCCACGGAGTGTCGTGTATACAATTAAGCATACACCGTTCCACGCGCAAGAGCCAGCTGGAGCTTCCCCTCCACCCACCTCCAGATCGACCACCCGGCCGGCCCTCCGCAACTTCACCCCTCTCTTGGGCTACGCGCTAGGGCCGCCAACGTTGCGCCGGCGCCCCGCCGATTAGTTTACCCCCCTCAATGGAGAGCACGCGCGCCCTCCGCGCCGATCTCTTCGACCCCGCGAGCCTCGCGGCCCTCGGTCGCATCGAGATCGTTGCACGCTGGATCGTCGATGGTTTCATGTCCGGGCTCCACCGCTCTGCCCGAAAGGGCTTCTCGGTGGAGTTCGCGGATTATCGTCCCTATCAACCCGGCGACGACCTCCGATACATCGATTGGAAGATTGCCGCGCGCTCCGATCGCTGGGTCGTCCGGCAATATGAGGAAGAGACAAACCTCCGCGCCAGCGTCGTGCTCGACGTCAGCCGCTCGATGGCTTGGTCGGGCGCGACGGATCGCCTCACCAAGCTCGCCTACGCCGAGCGCCTCACCGCCGCCCTCACGCTGCTGCTGCTCCGCCAGCGCGACGCGGTGGGCCTCGTGCGGTTCGACGATCGGATTCGCTCGGCGGTCCCGCCGCGCGCACGGAACGGACAGTGGCGCCGCGTCGTCGCCGCGCTCGAGGAGCCGGGCACGGGCCGCGCCTCGAGCGCGCCGGCCGCGCTCCACCAGGCAGCGCGCCTGCTCAACCGCCGCGGCCTGATCGTCTTCGTCTCCGATCTGCTGATGGATCTTCCCGACGTCGCAGCGGCGATGCGCGGACTGCGCGCCGTCGGCCACGACGTGACCGTGCTGCACCTGATGGATCCCGCCGAGCGCGAGCTCCCATCGTCGGGCGAAGCAGTGTTCGTCGACCCGGAGACGCAGCTCGAAGTGCCGGCGAGCATCGCCGACGTGCGCGCCGCCTACAAGAACACGGTCGACGAAGTGATCGATGAATGGCGCACGATGTTCGGCTCGCTCGGCATTGGCTACGCCGTGGTCGACACCGACGCCCCGTTCGGCGTGCCGCTCCGCCGGGCGTTCGCGGCCCGCCAGCAGCTGCCGTGAGCTTCCTCGCGCCGCTCTACCTGCTGCTCGGCGCCGGCGTCGCCGTGCCGCTGCTCATTCACCTGCTGCGGCGGCGGATCGGCGCGCGCATCGAGTTTCCGGCGGCGCGCTACCTGGCGCGCGCCGAGCGCGAGCACAGTCGCACCCTCCGCATTCGAAATCTCTTATTGATGTTGCTGCGCGTGCTGGCGGTGCTCGCCGTGGCGTTGGCGGCGGCGCGGCCGGTGGCCCGGTGGGTGGGGAGCGGACACGCGCCGACGGCGATCGCGATCGTCGTCGACAATTCGCTCAGCTCGTCGGCGGTGGTCGACGGGCGACCGCTGCTCGACCGGTTCAAGCAGATGGCGCAGGGCGTCGTCTCCGGCGCCACGGCGGCCGATCGCCTCTGGCTGGTCACGATCGACGGCGAGGTGCGCGGGGGCAACGCGTCGGTGCTGCGCGACGCGATCAACCGTGTGCAGCCGATCGGCGGCGCCGGCGACGCGGCCGCCGCACTGTCGCGCGCGGCGAGCGTCGTGCGCAGCGCCGGTCTCGAGGCGAGACAGATCGCGCTCGTCACCGACGGACAGCGGAGCGAGTGGCAAGGCACGCCGTCGGTCGCCGACGCGCAGGTCCTCATCTACGCGCCGACGGGCGCCCCGCCGGTGAATCGTGCCGTGACGGTCGCCGAAGCGCGGCCGAGTCGCTGGACGCCGCGCGGAGCAATCGCCGCCAAGTTCCTCTCGCGCGATTCCACGACGTATCGCATCACGCTCAACGATCGCACGCTGGCCCGCGGCACCGCGGCACCGAACGAGGAAGTGGTCGTGCGCGCGGCGCCGCCGGAGCGCGGCTGGCTCTCCGGCACCGTGGAGCTCGAGCCCGACGAGCTGCCGGGCGACAACGTGCGACACTTCGCGGTGTGGATCGGGCCGGCGCCGGCGGTGAACGTGTCGGCGGGCGCCGGCCCGTTTCTCAAGAGCGCGGTGGACGTGCTTCGCGCCGGCGAGCGTGTGACCGACGGCGCCGACATCGGCGTGCTCGCGGCCGACGAGCTCACCAAGCTGCCGGCACTCATCGTCGCGCCGACGGATCCGGTGCGCCTGGGCGTCGCCAATCGCGCGCTCGAGCGCGCGGGGATTCCCTGGCGGTTCGGCGCGAAGCGAACCGGAACGTCGCCGGTGCGAGGAGCGGGGTTCGACGGCGTGGACGCGATGACCCGCTACGATCTCGTGGCGCAAGCGGGCGCCGTTGCCGAAACGCTCGCGGTGGTCGGGCGCGACGCCTGGATCGTGGCGGGGCCGCGCTACGTGATCGTCGCGTCGCCGCTCATCGCGGACGCGACGACGCTGCCCGTGCGCGCGATGTTCGTTCCGTGGGTGGGCGATGTGCTCTCCGAACGGCTGGTCGGCGAACCGGGGCAGATCCTCACGGCATCGCCCGGGTCGCGATTGGCGCGTCCGCGCTGGGCGGACGCTATCGAAGGTCCGGACGGTGAACGCTCGCCGCTCGGTGAATCGATCGACGTGCCGACGCGGGCCGGCGTGTACTTTCTCGCCCGCGGCGAACACCGGGTGGGAGCGCTCGTCGTCAACGCGTCGCCCGAGGAATCGATTCTCGATCGCGACACGCCGAGCGAGCTGCGGGCCCGCCTCCACGCGGCGCGGACCGTGGTGGCGGCGAATCCGTCGGCCTGGATGTCGCTGGCCTTTCGGGCCGCCGCGCGCCGCTCGCTCGTCGTGCCGGCGCTCGCGCTGGCGCTGCTGTTGCTCGTGACCGAGGCGCTCGTGATCGGCACGCGCGCCCGCCGCGCCGCCTGATGGCGCTCGACACGCTGCTCGACGGCATCGAGCGACTGCCGGCGTTTACGAGAATTCTCAATACGCTGCCGTCTCCGGGCGAGCGGCTCGCCGTCGCGGGCCTCCCCGGATCGGCCGACGCGGCGCTCGTCGCCGCGCTCTCGCGCCGGCTGCCGACGCGCTTCTTCGTCGTTGCGGCCGAAGGGTTGGCCGAAGCGGAGCGCTGGCTCGCCGACCTCGACACGCTCCTCGACGCGGCGCCGATCGCGCTCTATCCGCCGCGCGAAGGGTTCGGCGAAGCGGAGCCGCACATGGAAGTGGCGGGTGAGCGCGTCGACACGCTGGAGCGGCTGACGCGCGGCGAGCTTCGCCTGCTCGTCACCACGGCGCGCGCGCTGCTCGAGAAGACGCGCATGCCGCGCGCCCTTCGCGATCTGCGGCTCGAGCTGCGCAAGGGCGACGTGCATCGTCTCGCCGACGTGGCGGACCATCTCGAGGCGATCGGCTTCGAGCGGGTCCCGATGGTCGAGGACGTGGCGCAGTTCAGCATCCGCGGCGGGATCTTCGACGTGTACTCGTTCGGCATGGCCGAGCCGGTGCGCGCCGAGCTGTGGGGCGACGAAATCGTCGACCTGCGCCATTTCGATCTTGGCACGCAGCGCTCCAGCCGTGCCGTCGACTATGCGGTCGTACTTCCGGTCGACGGCCAAGTGAGAGAAGACGTCGGCGTATCGGACCGTGCGTCGATCACGTCGCTCTTTCCGCCGGACTCGCTCGTCGTGCTGCCGCGCGGTGGACATGTCGAGTCGGAGCTGCGGCGCACCTGGGCGGAGGCGCAGCATCACATCGATCTGGCGCGACGCCGCGGCGAAGATGCGCCGGCACGCGACGAGCTGTTCCAGTCGCCCGAGTCGACGCTGTCCGCGCTCGGAAAGCTCGGCACGATTGCGGCGCTCGATCAGGGGAATCGACCGAACGCGGCGGCCGAGGCGGATGTCGTGTTGCCGCTGCGCGCGCCCGAACCGATCGACCGCGACATCAAGCAGCTCAAGCGCCTCGTGCGCGACGGCACGCCGACGGTGATTCTCTGCGACAACGAAGGGCAGTGCGATCGTCTCGACGAGCTGCTGAGCGACGACGATTGGACCGGCGGCGGCATCGGACGCGGCTCACCCGCTGCGCTGTCGATCGGTGTGCTCGATGGCGGCTTCGTGATTCCGGCCGGCGCGGCGCCCGACTGGCGCGGCCTCCGCGTGCTGACCGACCACGAGATCTTCCGGCGCGAGCGGCGCATTCGCCGGGCGCGCCGGTACATCACGAGCACGGCGCTCGACACCGTGTCGCTCAAAGCGGGCGACTACGTCGTGCACCTCGAGCAGGGCGTCGGCATCTATCGCGGCATCGAGACGATCTTCGTCGGGCAGAGCACGATCGAGGTCGCGGTCGTCGAGTACGAGGGCGGCGATCGTCTCAACGTTCCACTGTATCGGATAGACCAGCTCGAGCGCTATCGGTCGGCCGACGACGTGTCTCCCGACGCGCCGCCGCCGCGTTTGCACAAGCTCGGCGGCCGCCGCTGGGCACAGCAGCGCGACCGTACGCGGGCGGCGATCGAGGAGATGACGGTCGAGCTGCTCGATCTGTACGCGCGTCGAAAAATTGCGACGCGCCCCGCCCACGTGCCCGACACGCCCTGGCAGCGACAGCTCGAATCGGCCTTTCTGTTCGAGGACACGCCCGACCAGCGCACCGCGACGACGCAGGTGAAGGCGGACATGGAGAGCACGCGCCCGATGGACCGGTTGCTCGTCGGCGACGTGGGCTACGGCAAGACGGAGATCGCCGTGCGTGCGGCGTTCAAGGCCGTCCAGTCCGGCCGGCAGGTCGCCGTCCTCGTGCCGACGACCATTCTCGCCGATCAGCACCTGCGGACCTTCACCGAGCGCCTGGCCGACTTCCCGATCCGCGTCGCGGCGCTCAGTCGATTCCAGTCCGCGAAAGAGCAAACTGTCATACTCGCCGAGCTCAAGGAGCGGAAGATCGACATCGTGATCGGGACTCATCGCCTCTTGAGCCCCGACGTCGAGTTCGCCGAGCTCGGCCTGATCGTCGTCGACGAGGAGCACCGGTTCGGCGTCAAGCACAAGGAGCGGCTCAAGCAACTCAAGCTCCAGACCGACGTCCTGACGCTCACGGCGACGCCCATCCCGCGCACGCTGCACCTGTCGCTGGCCGGCCTCCGCGACATGACGCTGATGCAGACGCCGCCGCGCGACCGTTCGCCGGTATTGACCTACGTCGAGCCGTGGGACGATGGCCTGATCGACGAAGGGATCTCCCGCGAGTTGGATCGCGGCGGCCAGGTGTTCTTCGTCCACAACCGGATCGAGACGATCCAGGCGGTGGCCGACCATGCGAAGCGCATCGTGCCGCGCGCCCGGATCGCCGTGGCGCACGGACAGATGCGCGAGAAGGAGCTCGAGGACTGCATGCACGCGTTCGTGAACGGCGAGATCGATGTCCTGGTGTCCACGATGATCGTCGAATCCGGGCTCGACGTGCCGAACGCGAACACGATGTTCATCAACCGTGCCGACCACTTCGGCCTGGCGCAGCTCTATCAGCTGCGCGGCCGCGTCGGCCGCTCGCACCGCCGCGCCTACTGCTACCTGATCGTTCCCGACGCGGTCGATCCGGATGCCGAGCGCCGGCTCCAGGTGCTCGAGCACCACACCGAGCTGGGCGCGGGCTATCGGATCGCGCTCAAGGATCTCGAGCTGCGCGGAGCAGGGAATCTGCTCGGCGCCGAGCAGTCGGGGTTCGTGCATGCGGTCGGGTTCGACATGTATCTCCGCATGCTCGAGGAGACGGTGCGCCGGCTCATGTCGGGCGATGCGGCGCCCAAGCTCGTGCCCGCCGACGTGACCATCGACACGCCGAATTACCTGCCCGACGACTACGTCGTCTCACAGGACGCGAAGATCGACGTCTACAAGCGGCTCGCGCGCTTCGCGGATCCGAGAGAGATCGAGGCGTTGCGGACGGAGCTTCGTGATCGGTTCGGCCCGCTGCCGCCGCCGGCGGATGCGATGCTCGCGCTGGCGCAACTGCGGATCATCGGCGGCGCAATGGGGATAGAAGGAATCCTGGTGCGTGGCGACGAGGCTCGTATTACCTTTAGAGATTCTGCCGCGCCCAGGGTGAAAGGCCTGCAAGCGGCGTTTCACGACGTGCAGTTCCAAGCGGAGGTCCGCCGAGCGGTGCCTCTGTCACTCAAGCTCACCCGCCTTGGCGGTGCTCCGATGCTCGACGGCCTCGTCCGCGCGCTTCGCAGCCTGGTCGCCTAGTTCATTCTCAGCCCTCTTCCCCTGGTCTATGCGCTCTCGTTTCCTCATCGGCGTTGCGGCGTGCTCGGCGTTGGCCGCATGTGGCGGCTTGAAGGACGCCCTCACGGCGCACGTCGACGTCGTTGCCCGCGCGGGCTCGCAAGAGCTGTCCGTCACGCGTCTGGGCGACCTGCTCGGCAATGCGAAGATCCCGGTGCCCGTGACTCGTGAAAACGCGGCGATCCTCGCCGACATCTGGACGGGCTACCAGCAGGTCGCGTTCGCGGCGGCGCATGGCGATTCGCTGAACGACAAGAAGGTCATCGATCAGGCGATCGCGCCGATCCTGAACGCGCAGAAGCTCCAGAAGTTCATGGACTCGGTCTCGAAGACCTTCAAGGTCGATTCGGGCAGTGAGGCGGCGTACAACCAGGCGTCGGG
>DATNAT010000126.1:0-8314 GCA_035572355.1 Gemmatimonadaceae bacterium | reverse complement strand
GGCGGCGCATGATGCTCGCGTCGCCGGCCGCCAAGGGGGTATGGGCAGATGATGCGCTTATGGCTCAACACGTACGCTCGAAGATCCGCGGCTGCCGTCGCGGCATTCAGCGCCGTGAGCGTGATCGTGCACACCGGGATCATCACAGGCTGGGTCTTCGCCACGCTTCCCGCGCCCGGCGTTCCGGCCGACGAGATCGCGAATCGTCCGTATTTTCTGCCGCCGCCCGACCGCGCACCCTCCCAGCACGGGCAGGCCGGCGCCGTGCACTACATCGAGCTCGCCAAACCCGGACTCGGGTTGGGCGAAGGCGCGCGCATGATGGGCGATGCTCGCCCGCAGATCGTGCCCGATGAATCGCTCGGCGGCGTCACCAAGGACACGACGACGGCGCCCCCCGCCACTCCGCAGCCGACCCACGACTCGGTCTACTCGATCCTCGAGGTCGACACCGCCGTCGCGCGCATGGCCAACAGCGCGGCACCGGCCTATCCGCTCGACCTGCTCAAGGCGCACATCACCGGATTCGTTCAGGCTCGATACACCGTCGACACCACCGGTTTCGCCGACACGACGTCGTTCACCGTGCTCAAGGCGACGAACCCGGAATTCATTTCCGCAGTGCGAGACGCGCTGCCGTACATGCGATTCATGCCGGCGAAGATCGGCAGCACGAAAGTGCGCCAGCTGGTCGAGCAGCAGTTCAGCTTCCGAATCGCCGATACGTCGACTTACACCGCCGCGGCGCCGCGCGCGAAGAAACCGTAGCGCGGCGCGTACGGCGCGACGCGCTAACTTGACGCATGCGCCACACCGTTCGACTGCACGGCGTCATCGTCGGCCACTCGGAGCTCGAGCATGCGCAGCCGGAGCTCGGCCGTGCATGGGGCGCGTTTCGGCCGGGGCTCGGGTACGAGCTGGTGCTGCCGGTGTTTCGGCTGTTCGCGCACGCCGTTCCGAAAGACGGCGCATCGAAGGACGTCGAGCTCCTCGACCGCTATCACAAGTCGCGCGACGCGCTGTCGCTTGCGCTCGAGGATGCGAACGGCCGGCCGATTCGCACCTCGGCCATTCACATTGCCGACTACACCGTCGAAGAGGGAGCGACGGCGATCGAGCTGGACGTGCTGATCTCCGACGACAGCTATTGGCAGCGCAGGGAAGGGGTGACGTGACGATCGTCACCGGTGGCGCGCCCGCTTATTGCAGCGGGGGCGTCGGTCGCTGAACGTACTCTCGCCACGAGGTCTTATGCGCATTGCCGCACGGTTCGCCGCCGCTTGTCTCGCCGCCATTCCGCTCGTTGCCGCGCCCGCCGCGGCGCAGAACACTGAGGCCGACGTCGCCGCCTATTTCGGATTGATCACGACGCCGCTTGGCGGTTTGCCGCCGATCGCCACGAATACCATCCTCGACGAACCGCACAACGGCGCGGCATTCGCGCTCCGCTACGGGCATGTCGGCGGTGACGCATTCACGTCGACGCTCAACAACTTCGGCGCGACGGCCGTGCTGCCCTGGGGAACGACGTCCACCTTCTCGCTCACCGGCGGCGTCGCGCACTCTTCGTTCGATGACGGCTTCGTGTCCCAGAGCGACAACTCGCTCATGCTCTCCGCCGGAGCGGACACGCGGCTCGGCGCGATGGCGCTGAGCTCGGCGCGCGACGCCGCTCGCATCGTCGTCGGCGTGAGCGGCGAGCTGGGATTCGCGAGGCCGACCGGAGGGAAAGTCTGGAGCGGCTCCGTCGGACTCCCCGTGTCGCTCGTCTCGGCGAGCCGCCGCCGCGATCAACTGCGGTTCGTTCCATTCGTGACGCCGGCGTTTGGCTTCGCAAATCTCAGCAACGACGACGGGTCTCCTTCGACGAGCGGCAGCCGCTTCATGCTTGGCGCCGGCATCTCGATCTACAACCGCACCAACTCCGTCGCCGTCAACGCCGGGCTGCAATACATCCCGATCTCGGGCGGGCACACGCAGTTCGGGCTCGGACTGGTTCTCGGCGGGCGCTGAACGCTCGTCGGTCGCGCCCGTTCACGCGGCGCTGCTCACACTGCGCCGCGTGAACGGCACCTCGAGCGCTTCGCCGGGCTGCAGGGCGCGCCACTGTGCGAACAGCTCATCGCGCCGCCCGCGAATTGCCGCGAGCTTCACCTCGTCGAGCGGGAAGCCTGGCAGGCCGTGCTGCTCTGCGGCAACGAATTCGTTGATCTTCGCGTTGCACTCGTCCGCCGTCATCGGGTGAGTGGTTCGGTGCTCCAGGTCGAGGAAGCCGACGATCAGTTCGGAGAGGAGCGCGTCGATCGGCAAGCGGTCTTTGACCCCCGTGCTCGAGAATTCGGAGATCTCCCATCCCTCGGCGATCAACCCGAAAAACGCGCGATCGATGCCGAGCACCGACTCGACGGCGCAGTGCGTCAAGTCGTGCAGCGGGAAGAAGGCGCCGAGCTGTTTTTCCTGACGCTGCCAGGTCACCGTTCCATCGGTGCGTGTGCAGGTGAGCGCCGCGGTGCCGTCGGTCTTCTTCTTGATGCGAATCGTGAGATCAGGCACCGCTGCTCCGTTCAGCCAGTCGTTGCTCGCGCCGGCGTCGATGGCGCGCTTCCCACATCCGTCCCACGACGAGTCCGGCCGCCGCGCCCACCGTGCCGCCCGCAATCGCGCCGAGGATCGCCGCGGTCTCGAAGTCGAGCAGGCCGCGCGCCATCGAGCCGCGCCGCATCCCGCCCAGCACGACCGCCCAGGTCGCCGTTGCCCACCACAGGCTGGCGATCACACCGCCGGCAACGGCGCCGCTGTTCACGAACGCGGCACGTCGCGGCGCATAGTAGTCGTTGACGATCGTCCCCAAACGGCGCTGGGCCTCCGACGAGCCGCCGTCGCGCCCCCAGCCCGACAGCAGCACCGCGGCCGCGGCGAGCGTCGCCAGCTCGGCGACCCACAGCACCCGCGTCTGCGCGGCCGGGAGCATCGCTTGTTTCGTCTTCTGTAATACAAGAACCAGTGTGACCGCGGTCGTGCCCGAGGCGAGCAGCCAAACGCCGAAGCCCCGGCGGCCGCTCATTTTCCGCTGTTCGTCGTCATCGACGGCGGGGTCTGCTTGTCCCACACGAACCGGTGCAGGAAGTCGCTCGACCGGCTGAAGATGTCGATCCACCGCTTGTGCTCGAGCGACTCGTGCACGTCGTCCGGAATGACGGTGAGATCGTAGTACACCCCGCGCGCGCGCAGCAGGTCGACCAGGCCGACCATCTGCGAGAAGTCGACGTTGCGGTCGTCGTCGCCCTGTTCGAGAAACACCGGGGACTTCCATCCGTCGATGGCGCCGACGGCGGACGATCGGAAGGCGAGGCTCGTCGTGTCCTGCGCGTTGCCGTAGATGTGCACGCCCGCCAGGTCGACGCCGGCCACGAAGATGTCGGAGTTGCGCGCCAGCGCTTCGGCCGTGAGCAGCCCGCCGTACGACAGCCCCCAGATGCCGATGCGCGTCGGATCGACATCCGGGCGCGTCTGCAAGTACTTCGCGCCGGCCACCACGTCCTGATACTCGGCGTTGCCGCGGCCTTCGGTGTTCGCCGCGCGCTGGAACGACCGACCGTAGCCGATACCGCTCCGATAGTTGATCGACATCACGACGTAGCCCTGCGACTGCAGCCACTGGTTGTAGGCGTACGCCCAGTGGTAGAACTGCATGTAGTGGTAGGCGGGCAGCATCTCGCGCGACGGTCCGCCGTGCACGAAGATGATCGCCGGCCGCCGCTCGCCCGGCTTCAGATCTTTGGGCAGGAACAGCTGATTGTGGATCTCCAATCCGTCGGCGGCGTGGGTGAGCACGATCTGCGGCACCACATGCGCGTCCTGCGGGAAAGACTTGGGCAGCGTCGGGAATACGATCTTCGTCGCGCCGCCTGCCGCCGGCACGATGCCGATCGACGCCGGCTGCTTCGCGTTGAAGTAGAGCACCGCCAGCTTCGTCCCCGACGACAACACGGTCGGCGAGACTTCGACGCCGTCATCGGTCGAGATCTGCTTTGGCGTGCCGCCGCTCGTCGGCACGGCCCAGATGTGCCGCTTCTCGATGTCGGTCGCGTTGGTGCAGTAGTAGAAGGTCTTGCCGTCGCGCGAGAACGCCGTCGTCACGAAGGTGCGGTCGGCCACGCTGTCGTTGATCAGGCCGTCCGTCGTCGTGAGCAGCACCGGCTCCGCCTCGGGGCTGTCGATGCTGATCGAGAAATACCGGTCCCACTCGTCGTCGGGCCGCTGCGCGGTGAACACGGCGCGGTCGTCGGCCCACATGATCGAGTTGATCGAGTTGAACGTCCGGTCGTTCGGTTGGTTGTGCCAGAAGATCGTCGACTTGCCCGTGGCCACGTCGCCAACCCTGAGCTCGATCGTATAGCCGCCCGGGAACGCCGCGCGACACAGCCCGTCGGCGCGCACCGTGTCCGCCTCGCCGCCGCGACCGCGGCCGAATCCGCCTCGCCCACCCGCCGCCGGCGCCGGGCAGCCGCTCGGTCCTGCCCCATCGCCCGATGCACCGCGTCCACCGCGGCGACCGCCAGCCGGCACGGGCGCTGTCTGGCCGAATGGCCCGCCCGCCGCCTGCTGACCGAACGGCGTGCCCGGCCGGCGAATGAACGCGATCCGCTTTCCGTCTGGCGACCACACCGGCGAACCGTCGAAGTCGGTGCTCGGCGCGATGTACTCGACCGCGCGCGTCTTCATGTCGTAGATCGCGATGAACGCGTGCGTGTCGCGGGTTGTCACGTACGCGAGCTTCGAGCCGTCGGGCGACCAGACGGGATCACTCTGGCGGCCCCACTCTTTGATGAACGGTACGCCGGCGGTGTCCATTGCCGAGGTGACCGGCCGAGTCGTTTTGGCGCGGTAGAGCTGACCGTCGCGCACGAAGACGACGGTTTTGCCGTCGGGCGACAGTGTCGGCGAGCCGCCGCGACCGCCGCGCCCCCCCGGCGCGACTTCGGTGTTCTCGATCGACGCCAATCGCCAGGCGCCCGAGCCATCGGTCCGCGCGGCCCACACGGCGCGATCGGGACCATTCGGATCGTGCGACGGGTTGGCGACCCAGCCCTCGCGATTCTGCGCCGATCCGCGAACGAAGATCGCCATCGATCCGTCATCGGACAGCCGAACCGAGCTCACGTCGATGCCGTCATCCTTCGTGAAGTTGGTGATCCGAACGCCTTTGAAATCCGGCGCGGCGGCCGTGTAGATGTTGCGGACGCCGCGGTCGTAGACGACGTAGGCGATTCGGTCCGCCTTGGTCGCCGCGGTGAGCTCGAGCGGAGACGCAGGCGAGAGAAAATCGGCGATCGAATAGGTGGTCGCGTATTTCGTCGCCGGACTGGGCATCTTCGGCCCGTTCGCGGGGCGCAGTTGCGCCGGCAGCTTCGAGGTGATGAACGCCTCGAGCATCGCGAAACCGAGGAAAATCGCGAGTTTGGCAAGATTCTGTCGCGACGGCCGCGGCAGGAGAGTTCGGAGTGCTGGCATACGAAGCCTCAGGGCGGGAGCTGTATCGGTAGGCACCTGTACCATCCCAACGCGGCGCTCGAGGCGCGCGTTGGGGGATTCTTGATACTGCGTTCCGGACGCTGCGCCCGCCAGGGCGTCGCGGGCCCGTCAGCTCTTTGGGCTCGTCTGCGTCAAGCGATAGAGCAGCAGCGCGGCGCGCTTGGTGAGCGGGGCGAGCATGTTGAGGTTCGCCGTCTCCTGCTCGGAATGGTCGTCGTGGCCGGAGAGTCCGATTCCGTCGAGAATCATCGGGACCTCGCCGGCGACGAACGACACGTCGGCCGCGCCGGCGCGCGACGGATCGACGGCGGTGACCGGGCCGAACCCCAGATCGCGGCTCGCCCGATCGTACATCGCGAGCAATCGGCGGTTGCCGTCGGTTGGTGCAAGCGGCGGATAGCTGTCCTGAAACGTGATCTCGGCCGTCGTTCTCGGCAGATGGTGCGACACGATCTCCGTCATCGTGCGCTTGGCGGCCGCCAGCTGCTCGGGCGAGAGCGCCCGCAGATCGCCGATCACCGTCATGCTGTCGGCGACGACGTTGTCCTTGCCCGCCGCCGTTCCGCGCGCGCTCGTGCTGTCGATGTTCACGCTCGTGCCGCCGAGGGCGAGCCCGGGGCTGAACGTGAGGTACGGCTCCTTGGAGAGCCGCGTGTAGAATGCATTCAGGATGCGCGACGCCTCGTATACCGCGCCGGCGCCGTACTCTGGTTTGAAGATCTGTGATGAGTGTGCCGTGATCCCCGACGTCCGCAGCGTCCAAGCCCCGGCGCTGCGGCGCGAGATCACCGCGGTGCGCGGGTCGGCCGCGCCATCCTCGAACCCGATCGCCGCGGCGGCGCCTTTCGCCGCGTCGGTGAGCGCGCGGCGAGCCTCGGCGAGCGGAGCGCCTGCCGCCTCCTCGTCGCCGTCGAACACGACCGTGACGTTCATCTGCTCGAGCGCGCCCGCGTCGGCCAGCGCGCGCAGTGCGTAGAGCGCGATCACGTCGCCGCCCTTCATGTCGATCACGCCGGGTCCGCGCGCCGTCGAATCGTCGAGCGTGACCAGGCGCTGGAAGGGACTCGACGGCTCGAACACCGTGTCGAGATGTCCGATCAGCACGATCTTCGGCCCCGGCCCCGAATGCTCGGCGACGAGATGGCCGGCTCGATGGAACGCCGCGCCATCCACCCAGGTCGTCTTGAAGCCGAGCGCGTCGAGCTGCGGCCGCAGCACGTCGGCGACCTGGCGCACGCCGGCAAAGTTCATCGTGCCGCTGTTGATGTCGACGATGCGCTCGAGCAACGCGAGCGCCTCGGCGTTGTGCGCGTCGACAGCGGCGATCGCGGCGCGTTCGGCGGGCGCCGGATGATGTGCCTGGGCGCCGAGTCCGGCGGCGGCGGAGGCGAACAGAAACCAGGAGACCGTCGCGCTGCGGCCCGCGATTCGAAGAGTCGTCATCCTGGAAAATCTATGTCGTTCGACGCGCGCTAACGGACATCCCCGCCGGCCGCAACGAGGAGCTCGCGCAGAAGGGATCGGTGGCAGCGCGACTCGTCCTCGCAGTAGCAGCCGACGGAAAAATTGGATTGCCAGGACATCGCCGCGAGCAGGGCGATCAGCCGCTGCCGTTCCGGCGCACGCATCTCCGACCGATAGCGGCGGGCGAACTTCGCCCATCGCGCCGCGGTCCACTCCTTCGACATGGCCTCCGACACGACCGCCGCGCTTGGCGCGAGATCCGGAAGCCATAAGTCGTAGTAGTCGAGCCGTGAGAAGTCGGCTTTCTTGACGCCGCGGGGCGGCCGGCGAACAGTGCCGAGTCGGAAGCCCTCGCCGGCGGCGCGGGCGGAGCCGAGTCGAACGATGCGAATGGCCATGCCGCTTACGCTACGGCAGCGAGGTCGACGAGAGGGCCGACGCGCATGGATATGATCTCGGAGTGCGTCGCCGCCCAGGCTTGGAGCGCGTTGCGATCGGCGTCGGTAGCCTGGGATGCCTCGCTGGTCACCGCAAACGAGAGCACGCCTCCGAATGCGAGGCACCGAGCGACAAGCCCGCGCGCGGTGAGAAAATCGGTCTCGAGCGCCCGCCAGAGAGCTCGCCGATCGTCGTCGTCGACCGCGCGGATCTCGGCGCGCACCTCGAAGCCGAACACGGGGCACGGTGCGCTCATCGGCGGCCCGTACGCACTTGCTGTCGATCTGTTCTGGACACGCATCCTCGGTAATGTCGTGGCGATGTTCCGCCTATTCTCAAGCTAGTCGGTCACAACCAAGTCACATGCTGGAAGGCGAGACCGGTTGGGCTTTGTCGAGAGCTTCGAGGTCCCGACTTGACATGGCTTTCGGGTAGCAGTTACCTCAGCGGCGTCGATTCAGAACACTCGGAGTTGGCCGTGACCGATACCCGCATTCCTCCATCGCCGGAAGCCGGCGATTCGTCTTTCTCGCGCCGTGATTTCCTCGTGCGCGCAGGCCAGGCGGGCGCCGCGCTCTCGATCGCCGCGCCCGGCTTCAACCGCGCCTGGCTCGCCGACGTCGCGTCGCTCGGCGCGTCGGCCGACGGCACCGCCGTCGCGCAGCAGCAGCTCGCCGCGCTGCACGAAGGATTTCGCTGGCGCATGCTCGGGCCGTTCCGCGGCGGGCGCACTGACGCGGTGACCGGCGTACCCGGCCGGCCCAACGAGTTCTATTTCGGTCACGTGAACGGTGGCGTCTGGAAGACGGTCGACGGCGGCCGCGTCTGGAAGCCCGTGTTCGATTCGCAGTCGGTGGCGTCGATCGGCGCGATCGCC
>DATNAT010000125.1:0-9074 GCA_035572355.1 Gemmatimonadaceae bacterium | reverse complement strand
GCCGCCCGTTTGGATGACGAGCAGCAGCGTCCAACCATATAGGAAGGCGACGATGGGGTGGTAGGCGTCGCGGAGGTAGGCGTACTGCCCTCCGACCCGCGGGCGCAGCACGGCGAGCTCCGCATAGACGAAGGCGCCGATGAGGGCGATCACACCGCCGATGACCCAGGCGCCGAGGACGAGGGCGGGAGTGTGAACCTGGCGGGCGACGACGCTGGGATTGACGAAGATGCCCGCGCCAATGATGCCGCCCATGACGATCATCGTGGCGTCGAACGCGCCGAGGCGTTTGGCGAAGGTCGGCTCGGCGGAGACGGCCGTGGCCCGGGCAGCGGCGGGTGAATCCGGAGGCTCGACCATCATAAATGGCTAGGCTACGCTAGACCGGGGGTTGGTGCAAGGCACATCGCGGGAGGGCGACCGTTACAAAACATGCATTGCGAGTTATCGAGAATGCTCGGAGATGGCTGATCGGTCCAAGCTTTACATTTTCCATACATATATTTCTAACTTGTTGCCACTCGGCTGGTTGGATGCTCTTTGGAGATACATGGGTGCATGCTTGACGGGTGATTTGATGCGCCCGGCAGCGGCGTTCGTCCTTTTCGCGGACGGAAGATTAAACGGTTTTAATCTCGCCTCTCAGCGTTGTCGATAATCACTTCTGTAAGCCCAATCACCTTTCCCAATCGAGGACCAAGACAATGAAGTTCACGAAGCTGGTCGCCGCTGCTGGCGCGCTGTCGTTCGTCGCGAGTGCTGCTGCTTTTGCCCAGACCGCGACCCAGATCGTCACCTTTCAGGTGAACGCGATCAATCAGATCAGTGTGGCCGGCGCTCCGTCGCTGACCATCAACACCGCGGTTGCTGGTAGCGCCCCGACGAGCGTGACGGATAACGTCAGCACCTGGGCGGTCACGACGAACCAGAGCACCGCGAAGATCACGGGCAGCCTGAGCGCGGCGATGCCGGCCGGCCTGACCCTGTCCGCGAACCTTGCTGCGCCGGCTGGCGCGAGCAGCGCGGGCCTCACGGCTCTCAGCGCAGTAGCCGTCGATCTCGTCACGAGCATCACGAAGCTGAACGCTTCTGGCCTCGGCCTCACCTATCAGCTCGACGCGACGTCGGCTGCCGGTGTGGTTGCGTCGAGCACGCGCACCGTGACCTACACCATCACCGGCGGCGTGTGATCCAATGCGCATCCACCAGCCGGCGGCATCTCGGCGCCGTCTCGTGGCGTGTGCGTGGGTGATGGGGCTGGTGCTGTCCGCGGTCTCCGCAACAGGCGCTCAAAGTCTTTCGGTGTCGGGCTCTCCGGCCGCACTGAAGATCACCACCGCCTCCGCGGGCAGCCCACCCAACGCCGCCGTGAATTCGGCAACCACGTACACGGTGACGGTGAGGAACAAGAATCAGCCGCAGAAGATCACTGCACAACTGGACGCGGCAATGCCGACAGGGACGACGTTGACGATCGACCTCAGTCCGGTCACCAAGTCGACCAGTGTTGGTCCGGTGGACCTGGCGACGACTCCGCAGGATCTGGTAGTCGACGTCGTGAACACGTCGAGTCGTACCGCTGGAATCACCTACACGTTCAATGCTTCGAGTGGCGCCGGAGTGGTTCCGTCGTCGTTCCGAACAGTCACTTTCACACTCCTCGCTTTTCCATAGGGCTCGTCGATGTTCCGCCTCGCCTCACTCACCGCTTCGCGCCGCTTGACGGTCATGCTCAGCCTCGGGGCGCTCGCCGCCCCGAGGCTGGCTGCCGAAGCACAGGTGTCCGTCCTCAGCAGCACGGTCGAGGAACACACCGGCGGACCGGGCGAGAAGTACGCCGGACGAATCGAGATCGCGAACTCGAGCCGCACCGCGCAGGTCGTCCGCCTCTATCAAACCGACTATTCGTTCAAGGCCGACGGCACCTCGAACTTCGATCGGGCAGGATCATCGGCGCGCTCCAACTCCGCCTGGATCTCACTGCAATCGGAACAAGTCACGGTGCCGCCGACTGGCACGATCAGCGTTCCTTATACGGTCGCCATCCCGACGATCGACTCGCTTCGCGGCACCTATTGGAGCGCGATCATGGTCGAGCCGGTCGAGCACCCGACGCCAACGACGGCGAAAGACGATGAAAAGCCGCGCGTCGGGCTGGGGACGGTGATTCGGTACGCGGTCCAGGTGGCGACGCACGTCGGCAGCGCCGGGGCGCGCACGGTTCGCTTCGATGCAATCGCTGCGAAGCAGGGGCAGGACAGCGCGTCGACGGCCAAGTCGACGCTGGAGCTCGACGTGATCAACGCGGGAGAGCGCGCCTATCGTCCGGCCCTCTGGATCGAGCTGTACGACGCGAAAGGTGCGCTGCGCGCGCAGGCCAAGCAGACCCGCGGCCTGCTCTACCCCGGCTGCTCGCTCCGCCAACGCTTCGACCTCGGCGTGATTCCGCCTGGGACGTACAAGGCTGTGATCTTTGCCGACACCGGCGAAGAGACAGTCTACGCGTCGCAGTACACGGTCGTCTTCTAGCGAGCGCGCCGTGTCCCGCCGATCGATCTTCAGCACACTGACCGCCGCCCTGGTCGTGGCGTGCGCCGCCGTGGCGCCTGCCGCCGCGCAAGCGCGGTTCGCGATCGCTCCGGCGCAGCGCGATACGGTGGCGATCGGCAGCAGCGGCACGGCGACGATGGTCTTCGATGTGAAGAATCTCACGGCCGACAGCGCCGTGGCTCGCCCGGAGCTCGTCCTGCCGGACGGTTGGACGCCGCTCTTCGGCTCCGCCTCGGTCGCGCTCGCGCCCCATGGCTCCGACACCTGGCTCGCCGGCGTCACCGCGCCGGCAACCGCAGCCGCCGGCTCGTACGTGGTCCGCGCGATGATCCACGATTCGGCGCGTGTCATCGCCGATTCGATGATCGTTCGAGTGGATGCACGCCGGGCCGTCGAAGTCCTCACCTCCGACGCGCCGGGCTTCATCGCCGCGGGCGCGCAGTATCAGGCAACGTTTTACGTTCGCAATCGCGGCAACGTACCGGCGCGCCTCACGCTCTCCATCAGCTCGGGCGCAGGCAGCTCCTGCTCGATTCAAGCGAAGACGATCGATCTCGCCGCCGGCGGAAGGGCGGCGGTCGTCGCGAGCGTCACCGCGCCCGACGTCGCCCGGTCGACCGATGACGTGATCGAGCTCGTGGCATCGAGCAGCGGCGAGAATGTGTCGGCGTCCTCGTCGGCTCGCGTCCTCATCGTACCGCGCCACTCGAGTGGCTCCGCCATCGCACCGTCGCTGCCGGCCGAGCTGTCGCTTCGCGCGGCTGGACCGAACGCCGGCGTCGCGCCGATCGCGCTTCGCGGCTCGGGCCCGATCGTGCCGGGCAGCGCGACGAACGTCGACTTCTCGTTTCGCGCTCCCGTCGGCCAGCAGTCGATCTTCGGCGAACGCGACGAATACCGCGCCGACATCTTCAACGGCACCTACCGCCTCGGGCTCGGCGACGAGTCGCGCAGCTTCTCGCCGCTCACGGCCTCGGGGTTCCCGGGGCTCGGCGCGACCATGAGCACGGACAACCTGCCGGTAAACGCCGGCGTGTACGCGGAGCGCGATCGCTGGTCGCCGGTCGGCGAATTCGAATCCGGAGCGTTCGTCGGCACCGATACCGGAGCGCTCGTCTCGGCGCTCGCCGCGGTGGTGGGACGGAACACCGGAGCACGCGTCGGCGGACTCACGGCGCGGGCGCATCTGTTCTCGTCAGTGCTCGAGGTCGAAACCGCCGGCAGCGACAGCTCGAACGCGAACGGCGCCGCCGGCCGCATGGAGCTGAGTGGCAACTACCGTCCGATCAACTACGACCTCGGCGTTCTGCGCGCGACGCCGAGCTTCGCCGGGCCGGGCCGCGGCAACACCGACCTGCACGCGTCCGTCGCGGCGCGGCCGGCGGGGCCGGTCTGGTTCCAGCTCAATTCGACGAGCCAGCACACGGTGTCGCAGCCTGGCGCGCTGTTCGACTTCAACCAGTCGATCACGACGAACTTTCTCCAGGCGAACTGGCGTGATCTGTTCTCGGTCGGCTACGAGATATTGACGAACCATCTCGGCGCCAACAACGATCTTCTCGCGACCGACCAGCGCGGACCGCGGTTGGGCGCGCATGCGCGGTTCGGGTTCATCGACCTGCGCGGCACCGCGGCGTATCAGCAGCTCGTGTTCGGCAACGGAACAACTCAGCCGTACGAGATGTACCGGGTCGAAGCGCTGGCCGATCTCGGTATGGGCCGTGCGGTTTCGCTATTCGGCGAGGAATCGACCGGCTCGGAGTTCGACGGTCTCGGCGGCGGCGGCGCGTTGGCCGGTGCGTCGTCGCAGCTTGCGCTGCCACTTGGCTTCGCGCTCAACTGGTACGGCTCGGTGAGCGTGCCGCGCTACGCCGGCGCTGGCCGCAACGTGCAGGGCGACGTCAGCCTGAGCCACGAGCTCCGCAACGGCACGACGATGCTCTTCCGGGAGCACTTCGCGCGATACGATCGCGGGTTGTCGGTGCCGGGGATGAACGCGCTCTACCTGGAGCTGCGCACGCCGCTGCACATCCCCACGGCACCTTCGCGCTCGTCCGGGCGCGTGACCGGCCGCGTCTTCGATGAAGCGAGCGGCCGCGGCCTCTCGAATCTGCTCGTTCGCATCGGCGACGAATCGGTGATCACGGACGGCCAGGGTCGCGTCTCGGTGTCCGGGCTCAAACCCGGCCATTACGGCGTGAGTCTCGAGAGCGCCGACCATGCGACGCGCGGAGTGCTCGTGGGCGACGTGACGGTCGACGTGCGCGCCGACGACGATCGGCCGGCGACTTTCTCGGTGGCGCTCGCCCAATCGGCGCACGTGCGCGCGAGCATTCGACAGTTGGAAGCGGCCAACGGCAGCCTCGACGCGGGCAACGATTCACTGGTCGACAAGGGCGGGCTCGAGAACGCGATGGTGGCGCTCGAGGGCGCGCGCGACACGATCTATCAGACGACGGACGCAAATGGCCGCGTCGACTTCGGCCATGTGGCGCCGGGCGCATGGACGGTGCACGTGCTGTCGGCCGAGATTCCCGACTTCCACACGCTCGAGATGGATCGCTTCACGATCGTCGTGGCGCCCGGCGAGACGCGCGACGTTCAGTTCCGCGTCGTGCCGAAGCGCCGCACCATTCGCATGCTGGATCAGAGCGGAGCGCCCGTCGTCATTCACTCCTCGGGCCACAAGGCCTCTCCGCACGGATCCACGAAGTAGCCCGCCGGCGAGCCTTCCCCCGGCTCCGCGCTATTCCGCTCGCAGTGCGGTCGCCGGATCGACGCGGCTGGCGCGTCTCGCCGGCAGCAGCGTCGCCGCGACGGCCGCGCCACCGAGCAACAGTGCGACGACCTCGAGGCTGATCGGATCGTGGGCGCTCACGCCGTAGAGCATCCCGGCCACGAAGCGCCCGAGCAGGAGCGCTGCCGCGACTCCGATCGCCACTCCGGCCACGGCCATGCGGACGCCGTACTTCACGACCAACCCGCCCACGCTCGCCGGCGGCGCGCCGAGCGCGAGTCGAATGCCCATCTCGCGCGTACGGTTGGCCACCGAGTAGCTCACGACGCCGTAGATCCCGACCAGAGCGAGCAGCAGCGTGGCGAGGGCAAACACGCCGACGAGCAGCAACGGGAACCGCCGCATGAAGATCGACGTCGACTGGGTGAGCAGGCGATCCATCGTCACCGCCGGCGTCACGGCGACCCGCGAATCGACGTCGGCGACGACGCGCGGGATGGCTCCGCCGATGGCCGCCGGGTCGCCGGAGGTGCGCACGGCGACCTGCATGAAGATCTCGGCGTCTTGGGCGAACGGGACATACAGCGTAGGAGGAATCTTGTCTTCGAGATTTCCAATCGGCACGTCGCCGACCACGCCGACGATCCGCAGCGTGTCGCCGCCGTTCCAGATGAGCGCCTGGCCAACCGGGCTCGCGCCGGCGAAATACGCGTTCGCAAACCCGCGGTTCACGACCCCGACGGATGGCGCGCTCGCTTCGTCGCCAGCGCGGAACACTCGACCCTCGAGCACCGGAATGCGCAGCGTCGCGAAGTAGCCGGGGTCGGCGTCGCGATAGCTGGCCGTCGGCTCCTGTCCCGGCGCCGAGGGCGCGCGTCCGACGATGTCGAAGCCGACCGAGTTGCCCCAGTCGAGCGGCAGCTTCGACACCATTCCGACGCTCTCGACACCGGGAATCGCGTCAATCGCCGGAACCAATCGGTTGAAGAACGTCACGCGGTCGGGACCCTTGGCGTACGACGCGCCCGGAAGGAGCACGCCGGCCGTGATGACGTGCTCGGTGCTGAACCCGAGCTGCACCGAGAGCAGCTTGAGCAGACTGCGGCCGAACAGCGCGGCGCCGGCCATCAGCACAATGGTCAGCGCGACCTCGACGATGACGAGCAAGTCGCGGAGCGGCCTGGCGCGGCGGCTGCCTCGAGCTCCCTCCTTGAGGGCGTCGTGCACACGCGCTCGCGAGCCGCGGAGCGCCGGCACGATCCCGAACAACAGGCCGGCGGCGATCGACAGCCCGCAGCTGTACGCCAACACGCGACCGCCGACGGTCGCGTCAGCGAGCGCCGGCATCGTGGCGCGGACGCGGAGCGGCACGGCAGCCACGAGCGCACGCGCGCCGAATCGCGCGAGGAGCACGCCGAGCGCACCGCCCAAAGCCGCGAGCACGAGACTTTCGGTGAGCAGCTGGCGGACGAGTCGCCCGCGCCCAGCGCCGAGCACGACGCGCAGCGCGATCTCGCGCTCGCGGTCGGTGGCGCGCATGAGGAGCAGATTGGCCACATTGGCGCAGGCCACGAGGAGCATGACGGCGACCGCTGCGTAGAGAAGGAGAATGAGCGGACGCGCCGAGCCAATGAGCTCGTCGCGGAGCGCGACGACCTGTCCGCCGCGGCCGGCGTCCGTCTCGGGATACTGCCGCGCGAGCTCGCGCATGATGCCGGACATCTCACGCGCCGCGGCGTCGATGGTCGTGCCGTTGCGCAGTCGCGCGACGACGTTCAGCCAATGGTTGCCGCGCTGTTCGCGCGCGCGCGCGCTGCGGTTGATCGGCAGCCAGAGCTCGGCCTGGCCTTCGCGCGCGAACTGAAAGGATTCCGGCAGCACGCCAACGACCGTCGCCGGACGCCCATCGAGGGAGATCGTGCGGCCGACGACGGAGGAGTCGAGGGCGAAGCGCCGCTCCCAGAAGCCGTGCGTGATGACGACGACCTGGGGCGCGTCCGGAGCGTCCTCGCCGGGCGCGAAGGTGCGCCCGAGCACGGCGTGCACGCCGAGCACGTCGAAGAAATTCGACGTCGAGCGCGCCGCCGGGACGGGCGACGGATGCTCGGCGCCGAACAACACTCCGGACCCGTGATACCCGCCCATGTCGGCGAAGGCGTGGTTGCGCGCGCGCCAGTCGAGGTAGTCGGGGTACGACGCTTCCGAGCGTGAGTCGACGTTGGAGTGGTAGACCTCCCACAGATGGACGAGCCGATCCGGCTGCGCGAACGGAAGCGGCCGGAGGAGCACGGCGTCGACGACGCTGAAGATGGCGGCGTTGGCGCCGATGCCGAGCATGAGGGTGAGGACGACCGTCGCGGCGAACGCCGGCCGGGCGCGGAGGCCGCGGAGACTGAATTTGAGATCTTGAACGAGCGACTCGACCCATTCGCGGAGCGCCGTACGGTCGACGCGACGGCGGTCGATCGCCGCGAGCTGCGTCCGCGCTGCCGTGAGATCGCCGAATTCGGCGAGGGCCAGCCGGCGGGCCTCGTCGGGGGCATGGCCGAGGCGGACGAGGGCCTCGGTTCGGGCGTCGAGATGAAAGCGCATCTCGTCGTCGATCTCGTGCTGGATGGTGGCCCGCGTGGCGGCCAGCCGAAAGAGCTTTCTGTGAAGCGGAGCGCGGTCGTCGGTCATGGCAGCAGCCTCATCAAACGATGCGAATACGACGTGCTGGGATATGCGGCGAGACGCGGCGTCAAACCGCGCGGAGGATCTTGAACACGGCGTTGGCGTAAGTCGTGAAGTCGGCCGCCTTCTGGCGGAGCTGCCGCCGGCCGGCGGCAGTCAGCTCGTAGTACTTGGCCTTGCGATTGTTCTCGGAAAGCCCCCAGTGGGCGCCGATCCAGCCGCGCGCCTCGAGGCGGTGGAGCGACACGTACAGCGCCCGGTCCTCGACCTGGATCGACCCGTCGCTCGTCTCCTTGATCCAGCGGGCGACGGCATAGCCATGCCGCGGCCCCCAGCTCAGGGTCTTGAGGACGAGGGTGTCGAGGGTGCCTTGTAGAAGGTCGAGCTCGGCCACGGCGGGTTCTCCCCGGAAAGATTCCGGGGAGTTAGATGCTCGGTCCGGTGGAAAGGTTTGCGTCAGCTCCGGACCCGGCAAGGCTGCTCGGGACGGCTCGACAGAGCTTGGCGGGGCCACCGAACCCTTTCCCGCGACCCTGCATCTAATTCAGCAACACGTGACCAGATCAGTCGTTGCCCTACCATCAGCCTACCGGGTGAGCGAACCCGATTTGATCGCTCGGGTCCTGTCCGGAGACCGACTTGCGGCGCGCGAGCTGTACGACGCGCAAGCGGCTCGGGTCTATCGTCTCGCCTTTCGGTTGACCGGGGACGCCGATCTGGCTCGTGAGTTCACGCAGGACACTTTCGTACGCGCGTTCAGTCAGCTGTCGCGATTCCGTGGTGATTCGGCGCTGTCGACCTGGCTCCATCGGATCACGGTCACGGTCGTGGCGAACGCGATGCGCAAGGTGAAGCGGTTCCGGGAACGGGAGACGGACCTCGAGGACGTCCACCCGATCGGCTCCGACGGCACAGGAGCGTACGCGATCGACCCTGTGCTTCGCGAGCGCCTGCACCGCGCGATTGCCGACCTGCCCGAGATCTATCGCACCACCGTCATCATGCACGACATCGAAGGCTATACGCACACGGAGATCGCCGAAGTGCTCGGCGTCGCCGAAGGAACCTGCAAGAGCCGCCTGTCGCAGGCGCGCGCGCAGCTGCGCAGCGTGCT
>DATNAT010000124.1:0-2311 GCA_035572355.1 Gemmatimonadaceae bacterium | reverse complement strand
GGGCAACATGCTCAAGCCGCTCCTCGCCCGCGGCGAGCTGCGCGTCGTGGGCGCGACGACGCTCGACGAATACCGCCAGCACGTCGAGAAGGACGCCGCGCTCGAACGCCGCTTCCAACCGGTGTACGTGGGCGAACCGAGCGTCGAGAACACGATCGCCATTCTGCGCGGCCTCAAGGAGCGGTACGAGGCGCATCACGGCGTGCGCATCACCGACGACGCGATCATCGCCGCCGCGACGCTGTCGCATCGCTACATCGGCGACCGGTTTCTCCCCGATAAGGCGATCGACCTGGTCGACGAGGCGGCGAGCAAGCTCCGCATCGAGATCGACTCGATGCCGCTCGAGATCGACGAGGTCGAACGGCGGGTGATGCAGCTCGAAATCGAGCGCACCGCGCTGCAGAAGGAAAAGGACCGCGCGGCGATCGAACGCCGGCACGAGCTCGAGAAAGAGCTCGCCGAGCTGCGCGAAAAGTCCTCGGCCATGAAGGCGCAGTGGCAGCAAGAAAAGGAGATGCTTGGCGGCGTCGGCAAGATCAAGCAGGAGATCGAGCAGGCGCGCATCGAAGCCGATCAGGCGACGCGGCGCGGCGATCTTGCTACGGCGGCCGAGATCACCTACGGCAAGATTCCGACGCTCGAGCGGCGGATGCGCGAAACAGAAACCAAGCTGACGAGCGAGGACGGCCGTCCACGCTTCTTGAAGGAGGAAGTGACGGCGGACGACATCGCCGAAGTCGTGGCGCGGTGGACGGGCATCCCGGTTTCGAGAATGCTCGAGAGCGAACGCGAACGACTGACCAAGCTCGATCAGGAACTGGCGAACCGGGTGATCGGCCAGGAGGAGGCGGTACACGCCGTCGCCGACGCCGTGCGCCGGTCGCGGGCGGGGCTGCAAGATCCGAATCGGCCGATTGGCTCGTTCATCTTTCTCGGCCCGACCGGTGTCGGCAAAACAGAGACGGCGCGCGCGCTGGCCGAGTTCCTGTTCGACGACGAGCGGGCGATGGTCCGCATCGACATGTCGGAGTACATGGAGAAGCACGCCGTAGCGCGGCTGATCGGGGCGCCGCCCGGCTACGTCGGCTACGAGGAGGGCGGCCAGCTCACGGAAGCCGTGCGGCGCCGACCGTACTCGGTGATTCTATTCGATGAAATAGAGAAGGCACACCCCGACGTCTTCAACATTCTCTTACAGATTCTCGACGACGGCCGGCTCACCGACTCACAGGGCCGCACGGTCGACTTCCGGAACAGTGTCATCATCATGACGTCGAACGTGGGGTCGACGTTCATTCTCGAGCACGCGCGCGGCGACTGGGCGATCGTGGAAACGCAGGTCACGCAGGCGCTCCGCGCGCAGTTCAAGCCGGAGTTTCTCAACCGCGTCGACGACATCATCATCTTTCGCCCGCTCGGCACCGAGCAGATCGAGAAGATCGTCGACCTCCAGCTGGCGCGCCTCGACAAGCTCCTTGCCGATCGCAAGATCACGCTCGAGGTCACGCCGGACGCGAAGCATCTGCTCGCCGAAGAGGGCTACGACCCGGCACTCGGCGCGCGGCCGCTCAAGCGGTCGATCCAGCGGTTGATCCAGAACCCGCTGGCGATGGCCGTGCTCGCGGGCAAGTTTGGCGACGGCGACGCGATCGTCGCGCGGCCGGACGGAAAGGGCGGATTGGAGTTCTCGAACGAGCCGGCCCGCGAGACGGTCGGCGCGTGAGCTGCGATTGAGGCATACGTGATCGCCGGCGCGGCGGACTTACAGTGGATGGACGCCGCGCTCGGCGAGGCGCGCGGCGGCGGCGAGGCCGGCGAGGTGCCCGTGGGAGCCGTCATCGTGCGCGCCGGCGAGCTGCTCGCTCGCGCGTCGAACCGTACGATCCGCGATCAGGACCCGACCGCGCACGCCGAGTCGCTGGCGATTCGCGACGCGGCGGCGAAGCTCGAATCGTGGCGATTGGAGGGCTGCACCCTCTACGTGACGCTCGAGCCGTGCGCGATGTGCGCCGGTGCGATCGTGCTGGCGCGGCTCGATCGTGTGGTGTTCGGCGCGTGGGACGACAAGGCCGGGATGGCGGGCTCGGTCGGTGATCTACTGCGGCATCCCAGGCTCAATCATCGGCCGGAGGTGTTGGGCGGCGTGCGGAGCGAGGAGAGCGGCCACCTCTTGTCATCGTTCTTCGCGAATCGACGCCAAGTCGTTGACTCATCAGCGTCTACGCCCTAAGTTTTTGGGCTCTCCCGGACAGGTGGCCGAGTGGTTGAAGGCACCGGTCTCGAAAACCGGCATACCGGTGAACCCGGT
>DATNAT010000123.1:0-3465 GCA_035572355.1 Gemmatimonadaceae bacterium | reverse complement strand
AGTTCAAGGACGGTCTGTCGCGCGCGGCGGATGCCGTCAGCTCGGCCTGGCGCAATCGATGAAGGTTCTCGTCGTGGGCTCCGGCGGGCGCGAACACGCGCTCGCCTGGCGCCTGCGGCAGGATGATCCCGCGGTCGAGATCCTCGCGGCGCCGGGCAATCCGGGAATCGCCGAGCTGGGACGTTGCATTCCGGTAGCGGCCACCGACGTTGGCGCGCTCGTGGCGCTGGCGCGCGAGACCGCAGTCGACTGGACGCTGGTTGGCCCCGAGGCGGCGCTCGACGCCGGTATCGCCGACGCCTTTCGCGGGGCTCACATGCCGATCTTCGGGCCATCGCGCGCCGCGGCGCGGCTCGAGTCGTCCAAGGCATTCGCCAAGTCCGTGATGGAGTCGGCAGCCGTGCCAACCGCTCGCGCGCTACGGGCCTCGTCGCTCGCCGAAGCGGAGCGCGCGATCGACGAGCTGGGAGCCCCAGTCGTGATCAAGGCATCGGGACTCGCCGCGGGCAAAGGCGTGATCGTCTGCGACACGACCGACGCCGCACGCGACGCGGCCCGCTCGATGCTCGAGGGCCGTGCCTTCGGCGATGCCGGCGAAACGATCCTCGTCGAGGAGTTCATGGAGGGGGAGGAGCTGTCGCTGTTCGTGCTCACCGACGGCGAACGCGTGGTGCCGCTCCCCGCGGCGCAGGATCACAAGCGGCTGCTCGATGGCGACCATGGACCGAACACCGGCGGCATGGGCGCCTATTGCCCCGTGTCGATCGTCGAGCGCTCGCCCGAGCTTGTGGGCGACGTGCTCGACCGGGTCGCGCGGCCGACGCTCGCCGCGATGCGTGCGCGCGGTGAGCCGTTCGCGGGACTGCTCTACATCGGACTCATGCTCACGTCGACCGGACCGAAGGTCGTCGAGTTCAACTGCCGCTTCGGCGATCCGGAAAACCAGGCGGTCATGCCTGTGCTGGGCGACGACGGCGCCTTCTCCGCGGCGCTGGCGAGCATCGCTCACGGCGGGCAGCTCGACGAATCCTGGAAGCCGCAATCGCGCGGTGCGGCGGTGACGACGATTCTCGCCGCGGCCGGCTATCCGGATCGACCGCGGGCCGGCGATCCAATCGCGCTCCCGCGGGTGCCGGGCGACGTGATTCTCTTTCACGCCGGCACCAAGCGCACGCCGGATGGAACACTCGTCACGTCTGGCGGGCGCGTCCTCGCCGTGACGGGCGTAGGCGACTCACTCGACGACGCGCAGCGCGCGAGCCAGGAGTTCGCCGCGGGCGTCGCGTTCGACGGCAAGCAATTCCGCACCGACATCGGCTGGCGCGAGCTGGCTCGCCGTGCCGGAGCTGCCTGAGACCGAGACGATCGCGCGGGACCTCGACCGCGAGGTCTCGGGGCGCACCATCGTCACAGCGAAGGCCACCAAACCGGACGTGTTGCGCGGAATCTCGGCGCGCGCGCTCGCCTCTCGGCTCCGGGACGCGGCGATCGAGCACGTCTGGCGTCGGGCCAAGCTCATCGTTCTTGATTTGTCCACCAGCGATCGGCTCGTGATTCAACCTCGCTTCACCGGCGCGCTGCTCATCGACGCCGGCCAGCTGCCGCCGCAGGAACGGCGCTACTCGACGATCCAGCTCTCGCTCGACGACGGCCGAACGCTCCACTACCGAGACATCCGGCGACTCGGCACCGTCTCGCTCATGCCGCCGGATGAATTCACGCAGTACACGGCCCGCCTTGGCGTCGAGCCTCTTGATTCCGCGTTTACCGCCGAGCATCTATCGGCACTCGTTCGACGCGCGCGGCGTTCGATCAAATCGGTGCTGATGGACCAACGGAGCCTGGCCGGAGTCGGCAACATCTACGCGAATGAAGCGCTCTGGCGCGCCGGAATCGATCCGTCGCGAGTGGCGACGACGCTCGACCGGCGCGAGTCGGCCCAGCTGCGCGATGCGCTGGTTGGCGTGCTCACCGAGTCGATCGCGCACCGCGGCACCAGCTTTCGCGACTACCGCGACGCGCGAGGCGAGCGCGGCGGTTTCGCGGAGCATCTCGCGGTCTATGGCCGCGCGGGTGAGCCCTGCCTGCGCTGCGGCGCAGCCCTCGTCGGCACGCACGCCATCGACGGACGCATGACCGTGCTATGCGCGCGCTGTCAAAAGTAGCGCTCCTCCGTCCGCCGACTTCGGACGAGCAGATCGCGGCGATGCGCGCCCACGTGCGCGACAACGCCACGGACCGGCCAGGCGTCTATCGCATGATCGCCGGCGACGGCGAGATCGTCTACGTCGGCAAATCGAAGCGCCTGCGCTCGCGGCTGCTCAGCTACTTCCGATGCAGCTTCCCCGAGGAGAAGGGCGCCCGCATCCTGCGCGACGCCGAGCGAATCGAATGGGAGTACGAACCGAGCGAGTTCGCCGCGCTGCTCGGCGAATTGCGGCTGATCAAACGCTATCGCCCGCGGTTCAACGTCGCCATGAAGCGCGATGCGCGGAACTACTGCTTCATCAAGATCACCCGCGGTCCGGCGCCGAAGCTCGTCGTCGTTCGCGGCCCCGGCCAGGACGACACGGCGATTTACTACGGCCCGTTCATGGGCGCGATGGGCGTAAGCGAGTCGGTCCGCGAGCTGAACGACGTGCTCGGTCTGCGCGACTGCTCGTCCGAGCAACGCATGAATTTCGCCGACCAGCCCGAGCTGTTCGAGATCTTTCCGCGCACGCCGGGATGCATCCGGTTCGAGGTCAAGAAGTGCCTCGGTCCGTGCGTTGGCGGCTGCTCGGTTGCGCAATACGACGAACGCGTCGCGCTGGCCCGCGCCTTTCTCGACGGCGTCGACGACGGGCCGATCGAGCAATTGCGGCGCGAGATGGAAGCGGCGAGCGACCGGCTCGAGTACGAACGAGCCGGCATGCTGCGCGACAAGCTGAAGCGCCTGGAGGCGCTCCGCGGCCAGTTCGCGCGATTGCGGTTCGCGGTCGAAACGCTGTCGTTCACCTACACCGTTCCCGGGCACGACGGCGACGACCGGGTCTATCTCATTCGCCGCGGCCGGGTTCGAGCCGAATCGACGATACCGAGAACGCCGAGTGAGGCAGCAGGGCTTTACGGCCTGATCGACGAAGTGTTTGCCCCCGCCGAGGCCGAGACGGGACGCATCCCGACCCATGAGATCGACGAGTTGTTGCTTCTGTCGTCCTGGTTTCGTCGATTCCCCAGGGAGCTCGAGCGGACGAGCGCGACGCCCTCACTTCACAGCGTCGCGCCGCTCGCGGCCGCATCGTGAATACCGAGTCGTCGCAAGCGTAAGCAAGCGTAAGAACGCACGCGCAGTCGCTCCCCGTCTCGCCGCAGTTGGCGCGCCTCCTGCAATACCGGCGTGCACGCGCACTCATGCGCGAACAGCCCTAGCGGAGCGCAGATGGCAACGACCTGGCAACCGACGACGCTGGTTCAGTGCGTGAG
>DATNAT010000122.1:0-5745 GCA_035572355.1 Gemmatimonadaceae bacterium | reverse complement strand
GCCCGACGGGCCCATGATCGAGACGAACTCGCCGGGCTGGATCTCGACGCCGACGCGGCGGAGGACGAAGCTGCGGCCGGCGGGCGTCTCGAAGACTTTCTCGAGGTTCCGCATCGCGATGAGCGGTCCCACGATCGGCTGCGGGACGGCGTCGCGGAGCGACGGTTTGGTCGGGGCGGACGAGAAGAAGGACATGATGTGAATCTACAGTGGGGCGTTGGATGTTGGACGTTGGACGGAACTGCCAGCTTGCAGCCGCGTCCAACGTCCCACGTCCAACGTCCAACTCGCTAGGCCGTCACCGGCCCGCGGCGCTCCTCGACGACGCGGCCGTCGAAGAGGTGGATCGAGCGATCGGCGTGCGCGGCGTACCGCGGATCGTGCGTGACCATGCAGATCGTCGCGCCGCCGCGGTGCAGCTCGCGGAGCAGCTCCATCACCGCTTCGCCGTTGGTCGAGTCGAGGTTACCCGTTGGCTCGTCGGCGAGGAGGATGAGGGGATCGCCGGCCACGGCGCGGGCGACGGCGACGCGCTGCTGCTGACCGCCGGAGAGCTGCGCCGGGTAGTGCTTCATGCGGTGGCTCATGCCAACGCGCTCGAGCGCATCGGTGACGCGCTGCTTGCGCTCGGCGGCCGACATGCCGCGATAGGTGAGCGGGAGCTCGACGTTCTCGTACACGGTGAGATCGCCGATCAGGTTGAACGCCTGGAAGATGAACCCGATCTGCCGGTTGCGGATGCGCGCGCGCTGGCTCGGCGTGAGCTGAGCGACCGGCTCGCCGGCGAGCGTGTACTCGCCGTCGGTGGGCGTGTCGAGCAGTCCGAGAATGGAGAGGAGCGTGGTCTTGCCGCAGCCCGACGGACCTTCCATGGCGACGTACTCGCCCGGTTGGACTTCGAAGTGGATGTCTTCGAGGGCGTGGGTCTCCACCTCGTCGGTGTAGAAGACCTTCTTGATGCCGGAGAGGCGGATCAGGGCCTGGTTTCCGCTGCCCGCGGTGGCGGAGAAGGCGGCCGGGGACGAGGAGGTGGACTCAGTGGCCATGTGGCGCTCGCTCTGAAGGTGGACGGGGAGGATGGAACGAGGAAACGATAATTCTATGATGGAGCTTGGATGTTACTTGATGCGCACGCGATTGGTATTGTCGAACGGCGACATGTCGGAGATGATGACACTGTCGCCCACCTGAAGACCACCCTTGACTTCGATCGTGTTGACCGAGGCGCGGCCGAGCTGCACGGTGACGCGGGTCGCCTCGCCCTTGTTCGGCGTGACCTTGAAGATGCCGACCGAAGCGTCGGGCTGGCCGAAGCCGGGGCGGCCCATGTAGAGCACGTTGTTCAACCGCTCGAGCGTGATCGTGCCGTCGACCGCCAGGTCGGAGCGCGTGCCCTTGGGCAGCGCGTCGTCGAGCGCGACTTCCACCGTGACCGTTCCCTGGACCGACGACGGATCGGTGCGCGTGACGTGGCCTTTGACGGTCGTGTTGTTGTGCAGGTCGATCGATGCCGGCAGGCCGGGAACGACGTCTTTGGCGAGGTTCTCAGGCACGCGGAGCACGGCCTTGAGCCGGCCCGGTTCCACGACGCGCGCGATCACCTGGCCGGCCGTGACGTACTGGCCGAGCTCGAGCGGCGGATTGCCGAGCGCCTGAAGCTGGCCGGCTTCCGGAGAATGCACCGTCATCGACGCCAGGCGAGTCTGCTGGTTGGCGAGAATGGCCTTGAGCCCTTCGATCTGGTCCTGTGACAGCTTGATCTGATTCGCCTGCGACTCCTTCATCTCTTCGAGTCGGCGCTGCTCGATGTCGAGCCGGGCCTTCATCTCGGACACGCCATCGTGCGCGGCCGCCATGTCGTTGGCCGAGATGAGCTTTTTCTTGGCGAGCGAATCGTCCACTGCGGCGAGCCGAACGGCCGCGTTGTACTGCGTCTGCATGTTCGCGATCACGCCTTCCTGAGCGAGCAGCCCCTGCTTGAGGCTGGTCTGGAGGTTGGCGAGGTTGGCATATCCGGCGTTGAGCTGCTGCTGATCCTGGAGCAGCAGGGTGCGCTCGTCGGGATTGTCGAGCACTACCAGCACCGAGGACGGCGTCACGTCCTGGCCCGGCGTGAGCGGCAGCGACTCGACACGCCCGTTGGTCAATGCCGTGATGTTGCGCGGATTCTCCGGCTCGAGCGTGCCGGGCGCGTTGACGTCACGCGTCATCATGCCGCGCTTCACGGTGTCGATCCAGAGCGTGCCGCGCTCGACCGGCGGGGCGGCCGGCTTGAGACGGCTGATCCCGACGGACACCGCGACGATCGCGATGAGTCCGCCGACGATGCCGATGATCTGCTTGGTCTTTTTGGGTGGTTCGCGCTTGATGTCCACAGTGACGTCTCGTGCAGGAGGGCGAGTGGGTGGTGAGCTTCCCGAGGTAACTTAGGGAAGGAACATGCCGTGCGCTCCCCTCTGGTAACACCCAATAAATCAACAATTTGCAGCGCTGTCGAGGCAGCCGGAACCGGGCACCTTGCTCGCATGTGGGACTGCTCGTCCCACAATCGAACAATCCTGACGGCGAGAGTACGACCCGGGTTTCAGCCGGCTACCGCGCCGTGTGAATCGACTCCCGGACTCTATAAGACATCCGCGGGGCGAAATAGGTTGGCGCCGAGTGGTTCGGAACTCGGAGCGCGCTCGATAGTCTCAAGGGCGGAGGATCGTCCATGTGCCTTTCTCTTCACCCGTCGACTCGATGGCGTCGCCGGCCCCCCTGCCGCGGGATCGTGATCTGCCTGCTCTGTTTGGTCGGGCTCGCCGGCGGTGCGGGAGCGCAGACTCGCCGCCGTCGGCCTGACAAGCCCGCCCGCAAACCCGCGCGCTCGGCGCCGGCGCCACTGCAGCGCGCGCCCGAGGTGCCGCAGCCAGTGGGCTCGGCGCTCGCGGCGCCGCTCCGCGTCTGCGCGGGCGGTGACGTCACGCTCGGCACCAACCTCGACTTGGCCTGGGAGCGCGCCGCCGACGATTCGATGCGGCGCGTCTACGGGTTGAGTCCGGCGCCCGACAGCCTCGCGCGCCAACTCTCACCGCTGTTCGCGGGAGCCGACCTCGCGCTGATCAACGTCGAGGGGGCGATCGGCGACGGACCGGCTCCGCGGAAATGCAAGCGAAGCTCGCACTCCTGCTTTGCCTTTCGTCAACCGACGTCGACGGCCGAAGCGCTCCGCCGGGCATTCGACTCGACGACCCAGGTCGTCGGCAACGTCGCGAACAACCATTCGCACGACGCCGGCGGCGAGGGCCGCGAGACGACGATCGCGCTCCTCGAGCAGGCGGGCGTGCACGTCACCGGCGTCGACACGCTCGCCACGCCCGTGGCGCTGCCGTCGGGCGACACGGTCGCCGTGCTCGGCTTCTACACCGACGCCTCGACGCCCGACGCGCGCGACCTCGCCGCCGTGCATCGCTACGTGTCGCGCGCCGTCGACCGCTGGGGAACGGTGATCGTCACCATGCATCTGGGCGCCGAGGGGCCGACCGCGCAGCGGACACGGAACGCCAATGAGATTTTTCTAAAGGAGTCGCGCGGCAATCCGGTGGCCTTCGCCGACGCGGCGTTCAACGCCGGCGCCACGCTCGTCATCGGTCACGGGCCGCACGTGCTGCGCGCCGGTGAGTGGCATGGCGACCGGCTCGTCCTCTATTCGCTCGGCAATCTGCTCACGTACGGCCCGTTCAAGCTCCACGATCCGACGGACCGCGGGGCGGTGGCCTGCGCGACGATCGACTCGGTGCGGCATGTCGCGTCGGCCGAGCTCCGCGCCACCAAGCAGATCTGGACGGGCGTGCTGCAGCCCGACTCGACGGCGCGCGCCTTCCGGCTCGTCGATTCATTGAGTGCGCTGGATTTTCCGGAGACCGGTGTGACGGTGGACTCGACGGGCGCGCTCGGTCGACGCATACCGCGGAGCGCGGCGGATCGCACTCCGCGATAGGACCGCGGGCGCGAGGCCGCGAGTTACTGCTTGGCGCCGCCTTTGTTGACCGGCGTCGTCGTGTCGGCCGGGACAGCGACGGCCGAAGAGGTCGTGTCGTCGAAGGCGAGAAAGCGCCGGGCGCCGCGCCACGCTTTGACGAGCCGCGACGGCGTGCGATTGATCGAGCTCTCGACGACGCGGCCGGCGACGCTGCTCGCCTGGATGAACTTTCCGTCTCCGATGTAGATGCCGACGTGGCTCACGCCCTTTTTCGGTTTCGCGAAGGTGAGCAGATCGCCCGGCAGGAGCTGGCTCGTATCGCGCACTACCTCCTGGCCCGCCTTCGCCTGCAGCCGCGCGGTTCGCGGCACGTCGAGGTTGAGTGCGGCCATGATGTATTGCACCAGGCCACTGCAGTCGAACCCCCGTTCCGGCGTCTTGCCGCCGTATCGATACCGCTTGCCCAGCTGCGCCTTGGCGAGAGCAACGACGGAATCGCGGAGCCCATGCGCCGAGTTGCTGTAGGCCTCGAACGGCTTGGTTTCCTGAGCACGGATGGCAGCCGGGACGCATAGCGCGGCGCACGTCGAAATGACGAGCGCACGGCGAGTAGCGCGGGCGAAGGGAGCGAAGCTCATCCGTAGCATGGCGTGAGTCTAGGTGCGTCCAAATGCGGGGTCAACATTTACACGCTATAGACGCGCACAGCCGTGGTAGGAGTCACATTGTCGAGGTGCGCGTCGCCTTGCCGGGCTCGCTGTCGTCCTGTCAGCGGCCTCGGGCGACGGTCGGGGCAGCGCAACTAGCGCAACCCGAGCAGCTTGTGCGTCTGCAGGCTGAGCCGCCAGCTGGGATGTTCGAGACAATATGCCAGAGCGGCGCGGGTATTCTTGACCGCTTCTGGGCCGTCCATCGGCTGCAGAAAAAAGTGACGAAATTCAAGCCGCTCGAACTGCGCCGGATCGAGCCCCGGCTGCGGGTAAACGAGCTTGAGCTCATCGCCGCGCGTGATCACGAGCGGCGCACGCGCCTTGGGGCTGACGCAGATCCAATCGAGGTCCGCCGGCGCCGGCTGGGTTCCGTTCGTTTCGACGGCGACGGAAAATCCGCGGGAATGGAGCGCCGTGATAGCCGCGTCGTCGAGCTGGAGCAGGGGTTCGCCTCCCGTACACACGACGAAGCGCTCTGAAGACGATTCCTGCGGCCAGCGCGCGGCGACGGCATCGGCCAGCGCATCGGCGGTCGCGAACTTGCCCCCGTCGGCGCCGACGCCTACGAAGTCGGTATCACAGAAGTCGCACACCGCCGACGCGCGATCCGCCTCGCGCCCCGTCCAGAGATTGCACCCCGCGAACCGGCAGAACACCGCTGCCTTGCCCGAGTTCGCGCCTTCGCCCTGGAGGGTGTAGAAGATCTCTTTGATGGTGTACATCTCGGTGTGTTGCTGAGTAGACGCCTACAGAGTAGCCTCAGGAGGCCACGATGAATTGGAACCACAGACTTGACGGAAGAGACGAAATACAACGGAAATAATGATTGGACGTCGCAGGGCTGGTGGACTGGGGTCGCGCCCCCTCACCGCGCTCCGTCAAATTCGTTCGTTCAGTAAAATCTGGTTTCCCTCGTCCTTGTGATTTCCCGAGGCCGTTCCCTCTCGATCACGCATACCGCGCCGGATCGCGGGCGCCCGCTTCGGCGAAGCCTTTCAGCCGAAGCTGGCAGGCGTCGCAATGCCCGCAGGCGGCGCCGGTCGAATCCGGATCGTAGCAGCTCTGCGTGAT
>DATNAT010000121.1:0-24119 GCA_035572355.1 Gemmatimonadaceae bacterium | reverse complement strand
GAAGCTGTTCGGCCAGGGCACGGTGGTGCTGCCAACGTCGGTCGATTCGATTGGCTCGCACGCGAGCTGGGCCAAGGACGCACACTTTCCGTTCGCGATGATCGCCGACACCGCCGGGGCGATCGCGAAGCAGTATTCATCGGCCGCTCCAGGGCGGAGATTTTTCCGCCGCACGACGTTCGTGATCGGCAAGGACGGCGCGGTCGCCTACGCCGATCCGCGCTTCAATCCGAACAGTCAGGACTCGTACGACAAGCTCGAGGCGGCGATCAAGTCGGCGAACGCGAAATAGCCACGGTCAGGCGGCCTCGTAGATTCCTCGACACCACTCAGCGGCCTCGCGAATCATTCGCTCGTCGTCGGGAGGATAGGGCGGCGATTCAGAATCGGCGAGGCCGCCGCGCGCCGCAATCGTGACGAGTGCGACGGCTTGTTCCCGGCTCACGCCGGCCCCGCGCAACGAGGCCGCGTACCGCTCGATGGCTGCGCGCATCTCGTCGCGCGCGCAACGGTTCCGCTCGCGCAGCTCCTGCTGCTCGGCTCGCAACGTCAGGTTGCCGTTGCGCACGCGGGCGGCCGCCGCGACGAGGATCCGCGCGCGTGCCACCACGGTGTTCGATTGGGCGAAGAGGAGCGATTCGTCGATGGCACCGTCATTCGCCTGCCGCGGGCCCAGCGCTCCGGGGCGCGATTCCATCACCTCGACCAGCTGCTGATCGGAGAGCACCGCCCAGTCTGCTGGATAGAGCCACGCCCGGCGAAGGATGCCTTCGGACTCGAAGATGAGACAGCGCAGACCATGTGCGCCCGGAACGTGAGAGGTGTCGATCTCTCGCACGGTCCACCGCGTGCCGTCCTGGGTCACGCCTCGCGTCTCGCCAACCATCACTCCCCGCCGCGTTCGTGTCGCGCCTGTGGTCCGATCTCCGTTCAGCGTTCCCGTTTTCGAGTGGCTTTTTTCGCGCCACCACCCGCTCCGCGCCCATCGGATCGTGCTCCAGTACCGTCTCCGTCGGGGCTGGCAAGCGTGAGGCGGCGTGGGGCGGGCCCGAACCGCATTCCATCCCCGTGTTGCTCATCCATAATGAGAATGGCGCCAATGATCGCTCCGGACTTCGCGACGAGTGGCGTGACCGACACGTGGCATTCGATCGAGCGGCCCCGTCGATTGACCGCGGCGAGCGTGAGCGAAATGCGCTCCTTCTCGCCTGACAGCGATGCCCGGAGCGGTTGCTTCAATCGTTCCGTGGGCAATCCGATGTCGAGCCCAAGCACGTTCTTGCCGCGCAGCTCGTCTTCGCGCAGTCCCCAGAGGTCCTCGGCGCCCGGATTCCAGACGAGCACCTTCATGTCCGCATCGACGACGATCACGGCGCCGCTGACGCTGGCGAGAATGCTCTCGAGGAATGCGTTGACCTGATTGATCTCCTCCCCGCGTTGCCGGAGCTCGTCGTTCATCGACTGGAGCTCTTCGTTCGTCGATTGGAGCTCTTCATTCATCGTTTCGAGCTCTTCGTTCGTGGCCTGCAGCTCCTCGTTGGTCGTCTCCAGCTCCTCGACCGTCGACTGGAGCTCTTCGTTCGTCGTCTCGAGCTCCTCGTTCGTCGATTGGAGCTCCTCGTACGCCGTCTCCAGCTCCTGCTTGGCGTGCTCGAGATCGCGCTGCAGGCGCTTGGCCACCGTGATGTCGTTGAATACCACGGCGGCGCCAAGCAGCGTGGCGCTCATCGCGTCGACGATCGGCGACACATGGATGTCGAGCCACCGAGACTCTCCCGCGATCAACGGCCATTCGACGTCGCGCAGGATCACCGCGTGCCGCTCGAGGTACACCTGGTCGATCGCCGAGCGCAGATCGATTGGCCGGTAGGACAATTTGAGATCGCGCAGCGGACGCTGGACGTCCGCGTGCGTGATGCCGAACAGTGCGCGGGCCCGCTCGTTGGCCAAGGCGAGCGCGCCGTCGACGTCGACGACGATCTGTGCCGTCGGCGTCGCGTCGAGCACCACTTCGGTGAGTCGGGTCCGGTCGATGTCGGCCGTCAGCTCGGCTATCGGCTGCTGTTGCGCGAGCAGCAGAAGCCGGTCGCGGAGCGAGGTCGCCGGCGACGGCAGCTTGGTCGACACCCGCCGCTTGAGATCGAGCGGCGCGAAGGTGTTGGCATGGGTGAGCAGCGTCTCGGCGCGACCGAGGAAGAGCACGCCGTGGTCGTTCATCGCGAACTGGAAGCGCGCGAGAATTCGCGTCTGCGTTTCGGCGTTGAAATACATGAGCGTGTTGCGGCACACCAGCATGTCGACGCGAGAGATCGGCGCGTCCTGAATGAGATCGTGCCGGCCGAAGATCACGCAGCGACGGAGATCTTTACGGAACAGGTATTGGCCGCCAACCGATTCGAAGTACTTCTCGAGGAGCGGCGGGGGCACCTCGGCCACCTCACGCTCGGAGTAGGCGGCCTGCCGGGCTTTGGCCAGCGCATCTTCGTCGACATCGGTCGCGTAGATCTTGACCTGTTCCTTGAACGCGTCGAGGCCAACCGCTTCGGCAAAGATCATCGCCAGCGTGTAGGCTTCCTCGCCCGACGCGCAGCCGGCGCTCCACACGCGAATCTGTTGGCCGTCGTTGCGGCGCGAGAGCAACTCCGGCACGACGGTCTGTGCGATGAACTCCCAGGTCGACGGGTCCCGGAAAAAGCTCGTGACGTTGATGAGGACCGTGTTGAACAGTACGGAGAACTCTTCGGGATGCACCTCGAGGTGGTCGGTGTACTCGGAGAAGCTCGGCACACCGATCATCTGCATGCGCTTGGCGATGCGGCGCTCGAGGCTCGCACGCTTGTAGCCGGTGAAGTCGAAGCCCCGCGAGCGCTTCAGGTACTCGAGCAGCGCGTCGACGTCGTCCCGTTGGTGAGCCACGATCTATTTTCGCAAACTGGGATGGGGTGGGCCGCGGTACCGCGGCAAGCGCTCCCCGTACCATTCAATATCGCGCGCGGGCAAGCCGGCGCCAGCCGTCGCGTCAAACGCCTGATCAGGACGCGCGCTTAGGCCTGTCTGCGTCGGCGCTGCGGCCGCGTGCTGCCGTCATCGGTTCCGTCAGCTCGCCCTCGAGCACGGCACGAATGACGGCGGCGCGTTCCTCGGTCGCCGCGGCCTGCGCCTCGAAGCGCTCGGCAACCCGCTCGGCGGCGCGCGCGCGTTGACGCGCCGCGATCTGACGCGCCAGAGCCGCCGATTCCTCGAGCGCGCGCAGCGCGGTCCAGAGCGCGTCGTCGAACGCCCGGTGCTTCTGGCCGAACAGTCCGGCGCCTGTCCAAGCGTGCCCGACGCGACACCGAAAGCGGACGAAGTCGCCGTCGTGGATCTCCCAGAGCACGCCTCCACAATCGGGGCACGAGAATGCCGACACGGCTCCTGGATGCTGCTGCTCGGCGTGCGTCATCGCTCCAGGGTCGCCCGCAGCAAGCCGGTTTTCCATCACATCGCGGTCTGTGCGAACGGAAAGGTTGGTCGGGATCGGCGCGTTCATCAGCTCCTCGAGCACGCCCGCGATCTGGCCGATCGGCGCGACCCGATCTACCGCGACATGATCCAGCGCGCTGCGCGGCATCGACGCGAACAGCGCCGTCTCCGGATCCTCCACGACCGCGAGGCCGCCGAGCCGTTTCACCGCGGCGAGGCCGGCGGTTCCGTCATCGAGATTGCCCGTGAGTACCACACCGATCACGCGCGGGCCGAAGCTGACGGCGGCTGACCGGAACATCGGGTCTGCCGCCGGGCGACTGCCGTTTTCTCTCGGCCCGCGCACGAGATGGATCCCCGAGCGCGCGAGTAGCATGTGATGATCCGGCGGGGCAACGTAGACCCGGCCGGGGAGGATGTGATCACCCTCCCCTCCGTGCGCGGCGGGCAGGGGGCCGGCGCGCGCGAGAATTCTCGGAAGCACGCTCACGCCGTGCTCGGGAAAGTGCAGCGTGACGAAGACCGAGCCTTCGAAGGCCGCCGGCAGCGTGCTGGCGAGACATTGCAGACCCTCGACGCCGCCGGCCGACGCGGCGACAACTATGATGTCTCGCTTGGGCATCGCAGATCCCTCAGGGAGATCGAGCGGCGGCCCTCGGGTCAGCGCTCGCGGTGCTGCGTGCAAGAGGTATGCTGCGCGGCAGCCGGAGCACGAATCGGCTGCCAGGGCCGGCGCCGTCGGACAACACCACGTCGCCGCCCATCGCGCGCGCCAGATCGCGACTGATCGGCAGACCCAAACCGGTGCCGCCGGCGCCGGTCGGCGTCGGCAGGCGCACGAATGGCTCGAAGACCGCATCACGCTCGTGCTCGGCGATTCCGGCGCCGCTGTCCGAGACCTCGACGAACGCGTCGCGATCGCTCGCTGAACAGCGGAGCCGTACGAACCCCCCGGCCGGCGTGAACTTGACGGCGTTGCCAACCAGATTGAGCAGGATCTGCCGCACGCGATCGCCGTCGGCGCGCACGATGAGCGACCAGTCCCCCGCGTCGACTTCGAGGTGGATGTTCGACGCCGACGCTTGCGGCGCCACGAGCTCGGTCACCGCCGTGATCGCTCCGGCAAGCGGTACGTCGGTGATGTCGAGCTGAAGCTGGCCGGCGACGAGCTTGCTGTAGCTGAGCAGATCGTCGACCAGGTGGGCCAGGTGCTCGTAGGCATGGTGGATTCGGCGAATGTCCGTCGCCTGGGGCGCGGTAAGCGGACCGCGCAAGCCCATCTCCAGCATCTCGGAGTAGCCCCCGATCGCCGCGAGCGCCGTGCGAATCTCGTGGCTCACCGTTGCCACGAGGCGGTCTTTGATCGCTTGCGTGCGAACCAATTCGGCCGTCCGCGCCTCGACGAGCTCGGCCAGCGCGGCGGTCTGGCGGCGGCGGCGGCGGTTGCCGCGCGCCTGTTTGGTGCGATCGACGAGCAGCCAGCGAATCTCGACCAGTGTCCCCTGATAATCGCGCGCCGGCGCCGCCGTTGCCTCCACGCGGCGCACCACGCCGCGCCGACTCACGACGTTGAGCGTCGTCGTGATGTTGCACTCCGATGCCGCGACGGTTCGCATCATCGACCGCAGCCGCCGGCGAGACACGTCTTGTGTGAACACGACGAGCGGCTTGCCGACGAGATGTTCTCGCCGGCAGCGGAGCATGCGGCTGGCCGCCTCATTCGCGTCTGCGATGGAGCCATGAGTGTCGGTGATGAGGTATGCCACCGGCGCGCGCTCGAACAGCTGGCGGTAGCGCTCCTCTTCGCCGGCGATGACGTGCTGCGCGCGAGCCAGCTCTTCGTTCTGGGTGCGCAGCTCCTCCTCGGCGACGGAGAGCTCCTCGAACGTGAGCTCCAGCTCGTCGAACGCACCCGGGCCGTCGCTGCGCGCCGAGCGCAGCTCCATCATCCGCGCGCGCGCGCGGTCGATTCCGTCCTGCCAGAATGCGATCGGCAGAGCCAGATTCAGGACCGGCGTGGCGCGCTGCACCCGGTGCGGAGGATTAGACATCTTATATTGACAAGGACCGGCGGCGAGCGGGACGTCGTGCCGGCATCGAGGCGGGACCGGCGGCAGGCGGCGCGACTGTACGATGCTACCGCGCGTCACGCGGGGCCGCAACGATCATCGTCCACGGCCGAGCCCGTTGGCTGCCAATCCCCACGATCGGGTTCGCCGATCGATACGGAGCCATATGATTTTGGTCGGCGCGAAAGCGCCGAGACGCAGCGCGTCCAGCCCCGATCACCGACCGGCGGCTGGCGCGCCAGCTGAACTGATCAGCCGTTACAACGTCTTCAGGTACTGCACGAGATCGGCCTTCTGCTGCGTGGTGAGGCCGAGGTTCATGAGCGTGTTGTAATGAGCGACGACATCATCGAGCGTCGCCGCGCTGCCGTCGTGAAAGTACGGCGGGTGCTGCTGTAAGCCGCGCAGCGGGGTCGTGCGATACTTGCCGGTGACGCTTCGCTGGGCGAATTCGACGCTCTGTCCGACCTCCGCCGGCGTGTGCAGCTTCCCTTCATTGATGTCGGTGTAGAGCGAGCCAACGTGGCAGGTCGAGCACTTCGCTACACCATCGAACAGCGCCTTGCCGCGCGCCGCCGCGGCGGCATCGAACGATCCGGCGGGTGCGGCCGGCGCGCGCAGGCTCAGCTGATACTGGAGCAGCGCCGGCAGCAGCGGCGCGACCTGCTCGGCGCCGTTGTGAATGCTGATGCCCAGTCGCGGATCGACGAACGTGCCGTGGCCATGCATCTGGGTGATCGCGACGTACGCGTTCCAGTACGAGATCGTGTCGTCGCCCGTGTAGATCTCTTTCGCCACGCCGTTCAAGCCGTAGGCGGGCGGGATCACCGCCGGATCGTTCTTCCCGTCGATGTTGGTGCGCGCGTCGTACTTGCCCGGTCCCCAGCTCTGGAGAATCGCCTTCGTTGCCGGCGAGATGGCCGGCGAGAGCGCGACGATCGCGCCGACGTTGAGATCGTGGTTCGGGAAGCCGTCGAGGCGGTGGCCGATTCCGGGCGCGAACGAGTTGTCGACCGTCGAGTGGCAGAAGGCGCAGGTGATACCGACGCTGACGAGCGAGTCCTTGCCGTTCACCGTCTGAACGGTGCCCTTGACGCCGACTACGGCGCCGAGCTTGAGCAGCGTCACCGTCGTGGCCGGGCTGGTCAGATCCACCTGGCCCGCCGCGATGGCGTCTTTGACCGCCTGCGGCAGCGTGTCGGCGTCGACTTTGAGACCGACCTGCAGCGCGAGCGCCGGGCTTACCGACTTCGCGATCACCTCGTGCAGCCGCGCCGTGTCCGTCCAGAACGACTCGTCGCCGAAGGTGGAGAAGCGGAAGATCGTCTTGCCGGCCTGTACCTGAGCCGAGTCAAGCTGCGTGAGGTGCGGCCCCGTCGACGCCGGCGACGAGTCGCCGCACGAGGCGACGAATGCGGCCGTCGCCAGGCCAAACAAGATGAGCGCGCCAACGCCGATTCCAGACGTGACGCGCGTGCGCGGCGGGTGCGCCGCATGGAGCGAGGGGAGGGTGGACTGCTCGGAACGTTCGGGATTGTTCTGCTGCATCGCGTCAACCTCGGCCAGGGGTACCGTACGCCAACCGCAGGAACTCCTCGCGCGTGCGGGCATCGTCTCGAAACGCCCCGCGCAGCGCGGATGTGATCGTTTTTGAATTCTGCTTTTCTACTCCGCGCATCATCATGCAGAGGTGGTACGCCTCGATCACGACGCCGACGCCGGACGGACGCAGCGCATCATCGAGCGCCGCGGCGATCTCCTCGGTCAACCGCTCCTGCACCTGCAGGCGGCGCGAGAAGACCTCGACGATGCGGGCGAGCTTGGAGAGCCCGACGATGCGGCGGTCGGGCAGGTAGGCGATGTGGGCGCGCCCGAAAAAGGGGAGCGCGTGGTGCTCGCAGAGGCTGTAGACCTCGATGTCGCGCACCATCACCATGTTCGTCGCCGTCTCCTCGGCGAAGATCGCGTCGCCGAGCACTTCGTCGACGGTCTGCGAGTAGCCGCGGGTGAGCCAGGCGAGCGAGCGCGCCACCCGTTCCGGCGTGGCGACGAGCCCGGGACGCGAGGGGTCCTCGCCGAGCAGCTCGAGTTGGCGATGGACGAGCGCTTCGAGCTCTTGCTGCGCGTCGGGCGCGAGTCGTCCCTCTGCGCGGCCGAAGTCGTCGGCGTCGAGAGCCATGGGGCGCGGGGCGGTGCCCGGCGATGGCACCTCGTACCGTTCGGCAGCGGCGACAGAGCGAGACTGAATGGTGCGATCGAATGACATCGGCCGTGTACCTGTTGAGGCGCGGGTGTGTGCAGATAATGGACCAGTTAAGTAACGTTTGTCAAGTTTTAACTGTAAATATTGGGCATGATTGCGGAACTCGTTGCGCAACTCCTTGCCGGAGCGAATGTTGAAGCATGGCCAACTCATCGGGCGGCATCGACGGCTCCAGCCGTGCGCAGATTCTGGCACTGCTTCGGCGTGGCGAGCGCTCGGTCGACGAGCTCGCGGCCGCAGTCGGCGTGAGCGACAATGCGGTCCGCTTGCATCTCGCCACGCTCGAGCGCGACGGACTCGTCCACGCCGCTCGGCTTCGCCGCGAGGGACAGGTTGGAAAGCCGGCGACCGTCTATGCCGTGACGCGGGACGGGGGCGACGCTCACTCCAAGGCGTACGAGCCGGTGTTGACGAGTCTGCTCGCGACGCTCGCCGACCGCTTGGACGAACGCGAGCTGAACGACGTGCTGCGCGCCGTCGGACGGCAACTCGCGTCGAACGCCTCGGTGCGCGGACGGGGCGAGTCGGGAACAAGGTCCGACGACGGCGAGCTCGAGGCCCGAGTCGACGAAGCCGCCCGCGTCCTCCGCGCGATCGGCGGCGACGCCGATGTCGAGAGAACGGATTCCGGTTTCGTCATCCGCGCCTTCGCCTGTCCGCTCAGCCGTTCAGTCGACGCCTGTCCGCCGCTGTGCCTGGCAATCGAAGAGCTCGTCGCCGGCATCACCGCCGCGAAGGTGAAGGAGCGCTGTGATCGCGCCGATCGTCCCCGCTGTACCTTCGCCATCACCGCCCGCCCGGCGCGCCGCTGATCGACCAAATCGTCCCTGAACGGTTTGGTAGTTGCCTAGGAGGCTCCTGACCGCTCACCCGCGCGTGGCTCACGCGCCTTCAGGAGACTCATCAGTATGCGGCGTATCGCTCTTCTCGCGGCCCTTTTCGCGCTCGCGGCTTGCAACAACGACTCGACGTCACCGACGGTGTCGCTCACTGGCAACTATTCGCTGCGCAGCGTGAACGGCAGCCAGCTTCCCGTCACCTTCTCCGATGGCAGCGTGCTGACCAGCGACGTGCTCACGCTGTTCAATGACGGCACGTTCACGGACAACGCCCAATTCAGCGATGGCACGGTAGAGGTCGAACAAGGCTTCTACTCGGCCAACAACGGCTCGATCAACTTCCAGGACCTGAATTCCAACTTTACCTTCGCGGGCTCGCTGAGCGGTGCGGTGCTCACCGAGATCATCCCCGTGTCCGGCGGATCCTCGCTCACCGAAGTGTACGTGAAGCAATAGGTGTGTCTCGCCGAGTCTCGACGCTTCAAGAGTAAACAAAGGCGGCGGGGAGCGGTCTTTGCACCTTCGCAGGGGAACAGTCACCCGCGATCCGTGCTGGATACCTCCTCGCCTCTCTCTCCCGAAGATCGCGCCGACGTTGCCGGGCGTCTTCGAGCGCTCATCTTCAACGCCGAGGGTCTCGAACCCGGAGGGGTCGCGCGCCAACTCGGCGTCTCCGAGATCGCGCTGCGGATGAGCATCGACGAGGAGTCGCCGCGCCCGACACCCGAGGTGCTCGTGGCCGCGGTGCGGTACTACGGCGTCGACCCGAACTGGCTGCTCACCGGAGAGTATGATCTGAGCGTTCATCGGCAGGCGATCGACGGCGATCGCGAAACGACGGCCGCGGTCGTGTCCGACGTCGTCCAGCGGCGCAACACGCCGCCGGGAAGGCCTGCGCTGAACGACATTCCGACGAGTTCGGAGCGGCAGGCTGACGGTTGACGATTCGCCCACCGCCGGTTCGCCGAGGCGGTGTCCGCCGATGGGCAGGTCTGGCGTCACCCCCCGTGGGCGCGATAGCGTGGGGGATGAAGACGCGCTCGATCATCCCTGCGGCGATGCTGCTGTGCGGGTGCCTGCGCCAGCATCCGGCTGTGCCGGAGCCGGCTCGGGGACCGGCGCTCGACACATTGTACGAGCTCGACCGCGGTCGCGCGCATCACAGCTCGGGCCCGGCGCAGCGCGCTGATTCCACGCTCTCGCTCCTCGCTTCGGACGTCGTGTATCTCCGCGCGAGTGCGCCCGCCGTCTACGGGCTCGACGGTGCGCGTATGTTGCTCGCCGCGAACCCGCCCGGCGGCGAAGGGGCCGCGTGGCTGCCCCTCGGCGGGGGCGTGTCGGACGATCTGCTGTCCGCCTATACCTACGGCATCGCGGCGCGCCACTCGGACGCAGCGAACAGTGCAGAATCGGCGGATGCTCGCATCCGATTCGAACGGTACATCGCGTACTGGGTCCGAAGCCGTAATCAGCCGTGGCGCATCGAGGCCTACGCGGAGATCGGCGGCCCATCGGCGGGCGACGCAACGTTGGACACGACACGTACGACTCCGCCAGCGCTCAAGCTGCCTGAGCGCCGGGCCGCGACGACGGCGGCCGTTCGAGCGGCGGACAGTCTTTTCTCGGATGTAGCGTATCGATTGGGCCTTGCCGTCGCGTTCTCGGGTGCGGTGGCGCCGACGGGAGCCGTGTTCGGTGCGCCTCAACTCGTCGTCGGGCCCGATGCCGTGCGAGCGTACTACCGTGCGCAGAGCGGCGGGACGTCGCTGGCCTGGCATCCGGTGTACGCGTCGGCGGCGGGATCGGGCGACCTCGGATTCACGATTGGCGACTATCTGTTGACGGCGCGCGGACCGTCGGGCGCGGCCGTGCAGCGCGTCGGCAAGTACCTCACCGTCTGGAAGCGGCAGAAAGACGGCGTCTGGAAATTCGTGATCGACGGCGGCAACCCGACCAAGTGACGGGTTGGCGCTTCACCAATCGCCGCGATCTTCGCCTTTGCGGTAGGCTCTGAGCAGTGTGTAGGCGATCCCGCCGTAGGTGATGAGCCAGGCAGCCCAGACGAAAATCTCTCCTGTCTGCCGATCGGTCGTGTGCAGCGCGAACCCGAACGACAGGAGTCCGAGCGCAGCCCAGCCGAGGCAGGCGAGGCCGGCGCGGACCATCGCCCAGCGCCGGTCGTGTTCCGCGGCCTCATGTTCCGCGTCTCGCTTGGCTTGACGGGCTTCGAGGCCGTGCGGGTCGATCGTCACGGGCGCATTCTACCGCGCCCGCGTCGCCACGTTCCGACGAGCTCGCGTGCTGCGCGGCCGGCTCGCTCAGGGCCGGTCAGGGACGGTCTTTGAACAGCGCGTTGAGTTCCGTGTGCTTGTTGTCGAGCGGAACCTGCCGGCCGTCGATGAACAGGTACTTCGTGTCGGTCTTGGCCTCGAGGAGGTCGCCGGTCGTCACGACGACGTTGGCCATCTTGCCGACTTCGATCGATCCCATGAGGTTGCCGACGCCGAAGATCTGGGCCGGCCAGAGGGTCACGGACTTGAGCGCGTCGGCCTTCGACAAGCCGTGCGCCGCCGCCATGCCGGCGTTGTAGGGGAGCGTGCGAATCTCCGAGCCGGGGTTGCCGGTGGAGATGGCGAAAGTCACGCCGGCCGCCGCGAGCTTCGCTGGAATCGTGAAGTTCACGTCGTACGGGTCGTCCTCGCGCGACGGCAGCGACATCACCGCGGTGACGACCACGGGCACGTTGTGCTGCTTGAGGAACGACGCGACGGCGGGTGCGTCGGCGCCGCCCATGATGATCGGCTTGAGGTGCATCTCTTCCGCGAAGTTCACGGCGTCGCGGATGTCGGTGGCGCGGTCGGCGGGAAAGACGACGGGCATCGTGCCGTCGAGCGCGGGGATGAGCGACGCGAGGACGACGTCGTGCGCCGGCCGCGGCAGCGATTTGTCCTTGGCGTAGGCGGCTTGAGCCTTCTCATATGCCGCGGCGTCGCGCAGGAGGTCGCGCAGCGAGTCGAGCTGCGCCTGGCGGACGCGGTTGGCGTCGACGTTCTGCCCCTGCTGCAGCGCGGCGGCGCGGGCGAAGCCGCGTCCGCCGAAGCCCGAGCGCGGAAGCTGCATGACGAGCGCGACGCGCGGTTCGACGGCCATCTTGGGCGGCGTGTCGCCGGCGAGATTGATCAGCGCCGCCTGCCCCGAGATGATGCCCCCGGTCGGGCGCGACACGACGGTGGTGATGCCGACGACGCGCGCGACGCCGATGTGCGCGCTGTGCGGGTCGATGCCGAAAAAGGCCTGCGCGTTCGGATTGAACGAGCCGACCTCGGAGATGTCGACCGTCGACGCGGCGCCCTGCGGGATCTCCGACAGGCCGACGCTGGAGCCGGTCTCGATCATCCCCGGATAGACCATGAGGCCCGTCGCGTCGATGATCTTGGCGCCCGAGGGCACGGCGACGCTCGCGCCGACCGCGGTGATCTTGCCGCCGCTGATCACGACGGTGCCGTTCGGGATGTCGGCGCCGCTGACCGTGACGACATGACCGCCGCGAATGGCAAATGTGCCCTGCGGTCCGGGATTGGGGTTGTACGATCCGAGCTGCGCCGCGGCGGCCAGCGGGAGGGCGGCAAGGAGGCCGGCGGTATATTTGAAGAGTCTCAACATGGAATTCATATTGGTCGTTGGAGGGTGCCGCGTCACGGGACGACGGGCGAGGTCCGGCGTCCGGCGCGGTCGGCTGCCTCGAGCGCGATGCGCTCCTTGGCCATCCGCTCGCGCATGGCCTGGTCGCGCTGCACGTCGAAGAAGATCTCGCCGTCGATGAACGTCGTCTGCGCCGTCGAGTAGACGCTCAACGGATCGCCGTTCCAGATCACGACGTCGGCGTCCTTGCCGACCTCGATCGAGCCGACCTTGTCCTGAATGCCGAGCTGCACCGCGCCGTTGTAGGTGATCGTCTTCAGCGCTTCGTCCTCGGTCAACCCGCCGTAGCGCATCATCTTGGCGGCGTCGATGTTGAGGCGGCGGGCCCGCTCGTCGGAATCGGAGTTCACCGTCGCCACAACGCCGTGCCGCATGAGGATCGCCGTGTTGTAGGGGATCGCGTCGTACGCTTCGATCTTGTACGACCACTCGTCGGCGAAGGTCGACAGCCCGGTGCCGGCCTGCGCGATCTCGGAGGCGATCTTGTACCCTTCCAAACCATGCTGCAGCGTCTTGACGGTGAAGCCGAACTCCTTCGCCACCTCGAGCAACATGAGCATCTCGTCGGCGCGGTAGGAGTGCGCGTGGACGAATCGCTTGCCCTCGAGCACCTCGACCAGCGGCTCGAGCTCGAGGTTGCGTTCCGGCGGCACGAGGTTCTTCTCGCCCTTGGCGACGCGGGCGTTGTAATCGTCCCAGGTGGCTTTGTAGTCGCGGGCGCGGGTGAAGGCGTCGCGGAGCACCTCTTCCTGGCCCATGCGTGTCGCGGGGTAGCGCACCGGGCGTCCCGTCGCCTGCTCGACCTGCTGGCTGTTCTTCTGGGTCACGTTCTCGCCGAGGGCGAACTTGATTCCCGGCGGCGCGCCGGGAAAGAGCATCTCGTCGACGTCGCGTCCCCACTTGAGCTTCACGACGGCGTTCTGGCCGCCGATCGTGTTCGCTGAACCGTGCAGCACGTTGATCGTCGTCACGCCGCCGGCGAGCTGGCGGTAGATGTTGATGTCGGTCGGGTTGAGCACGTCGCGGATGCGCACCATCGACGTCACGGACAGCGTGCCTTCGTTCACGGCGTCGATCATCGTGTGCGAGTGGGGATCGATGATGCCGGGCATGACGTACTTGCCGGTGGCGTCGATCACCTGGGCACCGGCGGGGGCCGAGAGGTTCTTGCCGATCCTGGCGATCTTGCCGTTCTCGAGGAGCAGGTCCGAGTTCTCGAGCCGGCCCTTGGTCACGGTGAGGATCGTGGCGTTCCTGATCAGCGTCGGCGCCACTCGCGCGGCGGCGGGGGGCGCCTGCTGCGCGGCGAGCGCCGCGGGGAGGAGCAGAGCAATGAGAGATTTCATAAGAGTTGTCCGAGGCAGCGGAGGCCGGGCGTGGAGTGAGCGCATGGAGGTCGCGGGAGGGGTCAGCGGGCGGCCGGAGGAGCGCCGCGGCCGCCGCGGCCGGGCCGCGATCCGACGAAGGTCCCCTGCGGATGTCCGACGATGGCAACGGTGCCGCGGATCGTGTTGCCGGCGACCGTTCCCGAAAACTTCGCTTCTTCGGTCCCGGCGACCATCGTCACCGAGGCCGTGAACTGCACGACGCCCGACCCGTCCACCGAGCCATTAGAGATCTGTGAACTGCCGAGCGCGCCCTGGATGTTGCCGCGGAGCTGGTCCCCGGCCTGCTGCAGGGCCAGCGTGACCGGCTTCTCCCCCTCGTCGAGCGTCACGGTCACCGTCCACGTTCCGGCCGCAACGTTCGCCGCGGCGCTGCCCTGCGGCGTGCGGACGTCGACCGGCGTACCGTCGACGAAGATCTGCGTCACCCGGCCGCCGAACAGGTCGCCGCGCACGACGGTCAGGTTCGCCACCTTGCCCGTCTCGATCGTCCCGAGTCGGTCGCTCACGCCGAAGATCTCGGCCGGCGCTGCCGTCAGTGCGTGGACTGCCTGATCGGCGGTGAGCCCGGCGTCGACGCTGCGGCCGGCGTTGGCCAGAAAGTCGGACCAGTTGGTGAGCCGGCCGTCTTCGAACGCGAACTTCACGCCCGCCGCCTGCAGCTTGGCGGCGAGCTTGGGCGCGTCGACGCGCGCGCGGAGCACGCGGAGCGGTTCGGGATCGGCATCGGGCGACGCCTGCGGGCGGCGCGGAAAGTTGAGCGAGATCAGCACCGGCACGTTCTCCGCCTTGAGCCGCGCCGCGACGAGATCGGCCTCCTCCCCGCCGGCAATGATCGGCCTGAGACTGAACTCTTTCGCCAGATCGAGCGCGCGCTCGATCTCGCGCTGCGATGAGGCTTCCATGATCACCGGGATCTGGCGCGACAACACCGGCTGCAGCGCCTCGAGCGACGGATCGGTTTCCGGGCGATGCATGCCGCGCGGGTTCTTCGCGTAGGCGGCCTGCACGGCGGCGTAGTGCTGCGCGTCGAGCAACTCCTGGCGCAGCGCCGCGAACACGCCGAGCAGTGAGCCCGGATAGCCGCCGCCGCGCTGCGCGACGAAGCCGATGTGCTCGGCGACCGGCGCTTTGACGATCATCGCCTGCGCATTCGCGCCATTGAGATCGATCAGCGCCGACAGGCCGCGAAAGATGCCCGTCGGGGCCGCTGTCAGCGCGGTGGTGATGCCCGCGCTCTGCGGCCCGTCGAACGCGTCATCCTCCGGATGGACGAGATCGGCCGCGGCGAGCTCCGGCTGCAGGCCGACGGGGTGAATCGAGTTGGGTGCGGCGAGCGGCGCGCCCTGCTGCGCGGGCGCGGCGCCGCGGCCGCCGCCCCGGCCGCCCCGTGTCGCGGCGGCGGTCGTCGTCGCCCCTTCCGGTCCGATGCCGAGGCTCGAGTTGGCGTCGATGAGGCCGGGGTAGATGGTCAAGCCGGCGCCGTCGATCACGCGCGCGTCGGCAGGCGCCTGCACGGCGCCGCCGACGGCGGCGATCAGCCCGTCGCGTACGACGACCGTACCGCGTTCGATCGCCGGACCGATGCCTGTGACTATTTTGGCATTAGTGATCGCAAATACATCCGGTGCGCGGCGCGAGTGGGCGGTTCCCAGCTGCGCCCGCGCCGCCGGAGCGGCGGCGAGGGCGCTCGCGAGAACGGGGACGAGCGCGCGCAGGGTCGATCGCGCCGGCGGTGCAGCCGGCGCGGGCGTTCGGTGGTTCGACGGCATTGCGGAAAGGCTCCTCGGCTGAACGGGCACGCGGGACGGAGGTGGGTGGAAACATCCGGGGCGGGGCAGCGCCCGCGACAGGCCCAACCTGTCGTCCCGGGCGGACGGAGGGAAGGGTGGCGGCGTGCGGCCGGGTCCGCTCGCCGCTGCGAGGCCGCCGCCCCTCCGGAACGGCCGCGTCGGACGGGGGATTCAGCTTGCTGCTCTAGCAGGATTGGTCGACCGCGCAGCTGCTCGCTCGTCGCCGAGCAGCGCGCGCCGACGAAGACCATTCATCGAGGGCCACCACGATGCAGAATCGCGCCGCACTACTCGCCGCCGCATTCGGGATTGCCGCTGCGGCCGCCTGTGGAAGCAGTTCCACGACGACCGTCAAGAACAACCCGCCACCGCCATCGAAGATCGTCAACTTCACGGCGTCGCTGATGCCCGGCAACGAACCGTCGACGACCGGCAATCCCACAGGCTCGGGAACGTTCACGGCGACCCTCGACACCTCGACGAACGTGTTCACCTACGACGTGCGCTTCAGCGGGCTGACGTCGAATGTGACGCTGGGCCACATCCACGGCCCGTTCACGCCGGGCGGCACGGCGACACAAGCGGGCGTGATCCTCAATTTCGATCCCGCGGTCACCCCGGGCGCCACGTTCGTGGGCCTGAAAACGGCGACATCGGGTTCGGCAACGGGCACGGTGGTGCTCACCGCGGCGACGAGCTTCACGGCGACGGTCAACGGCGACTCGCTCAAGAAACTGCTGCTGGCGGGGTTGACCTATGCCAACATTCACACGGTCACGAACGGCGGTGGCGAGATTCGCGGGCAGATCACGGTCGTGCATTGACCGGGCGCCGCACTCTCTCCTGACGCGCTCCTGACGCGGCGGGGCTACCCTGCCTGCCAGCGAAGCGATCGCGCCGAGCCGGCGGGCGCGAAGGTCAGCGAAGCGATCTTCGAGTACTCTGGTATACGAACCGCAACGGGCCCCGTGCACTGCACGGGGCCCGTTCGGCGTTCAAGCGCTCGATGCGCTCACTCGAGGCTACTCAATAGATGTAGACCTTGGTACCGACGGGCACGTGGTCGTACAGCCACTCGATGTCCTCGTCGCGCATGCGGACGCAGCCGTGCGTCGCCGCCATGCCGATCGACTCCTTGTCCGGGGTGCCGTGAAGGAGGAAGCCGTCGCCAATGCTCAGGCGATATTTTCCGAGCTCGCCCTCGATCTTGCGGTTCTGCGAGCCGAGCGGCGGCACGTACAATGTGTTGCCGAACACGATGTGCTCGTCGGTCGGAAGGGCCTCGAACTGGCCGTCCTGAATCAGTCCGGCGAGATCGTCCTTCATCGTGAGAACGCGGCCGTCGCCGAGCTTGATCGGATGACCGGCGTTGAGGTGGGCGAGCTTCAACCCGTACTCTTTGGCGGTCTCGGCGTACAGCCATTCGGGTGGTTGCCAGATCGGATCGGCTTCTTTGCCGAGAACCGTTCGGACGCCACGCGGCATGTCGAAGGTCCAGGAGCGTCCGCCAAAGTCGAGGGTTGTTCCTTTGGCTACGGCCACCGGGGCGCTCAACACCGTGTCTTCGCCGATCACCGCCCAGAGGTGGCGATCCTGCAGCGAGACCACGAGATGGAAGCCTTTGGCGTGCGCCGCGACGGCCCGGCTCCGCGCCCACGAGAGGCTGTCCGAGCGCGACTTGAAGGTATAGACGACATGCGACTCGAGGTCGTCGGATCCGTCGGCCGAGTCGGCTGCGACGTGTCGCGCGGCGAGCTCGCTCTGTACGCCCTGCGGTCCTTGCGCGTGCGCGAACGCCGGTAGGCCGGCGAGTGCTGCCGCGGCTCCGAGAGTTCCGATAAGTGTTTTCATCTGGGCCCTGCTCATGGTGGGCTGCTGTACTCGAAAAGGCAAGCGCGGGATTGGAGGGTGCGCCGCATGTTCTCGATACGCCATTTCTGTTCCAAGGTGCCCTGACGAAACATGCTGAGGCGCAGGCCGTGTTCCAAGCGACGCCCTCGACCGTGCGGCCGTAACGCCGCAAGCCGGGTTGGAACGTTCCCAGCCAGCGAGCTGGAAAGAACCGCCCTCCGCTACGGCTGAAAAACGACACGGCGGACTGAGCAGCGTTGCCCCGTCCGCCGTGCCATTGGCCGTCGTCGATCAGATCGACGGCCTCGTTCCGCGATCGACGATCAGTAGAAGTTCACACCGAAGACGATCGGGATCTGGCGCGCGGTCTTCACGCTGACTCCGTTGTCGTTCGTGCCGCGGTTGAACTGGATCAGGCGCGACTCGACGAACACTTCCTTCTTGCCGAAGTGGACGCCAAGGCCACCGCCAGCGTTCCAACCCCAGTCGTTGTGGTACGAGTTGTCGAGGATCGTCGGATCGGGCGAGTTGAGATCGCTCTCGGTGCCCGGGAAGTCTTCCTGCTGGATGCGCAGGTTCTTGTAGGCGATGAAGCTACCGCCGCCAAGGAGATACGGGACGAAACGCGACGCGCTGCCCAGGAAGTGATTGAAGATCGGCAGGTTGAGGCGAACGTCGGCGTTCACGTTCCAGACGTCCGGCTTCGGGAAGGCCTGTCCGTTCACGACGACGAAGTTCGACGCGTGCGAGAACTGGTTGTATTCACCGTCGGCGCGCAGGCCGATGAGGCTGTTGATGCCCTGCCAGCCGAGCTGCAGCTGACCCGTCGCGGCCGGGTTGTTCACGGAGCGAAGCCCGCCGTAGGGCAGGTTCGTGCCGCCGCCCAGACCAAAGTACATGCCGCCGATCAGACGCGGTGGGACCATGATCGTCTGCGTGACCGTGTCGTAGTGCGTGACCGTGTTCGTCGTCGTCACGGTGTCGACGCGACCCTGAAGCTGAAGCGTGTCGGTCTTGTACACCGTCACTGTGTCGACGCGCGGCGGAATCGCCACTTCGCCGGCCCGCTCCTTCGTCACCGGAATCCGGCGATCCGAGCGCGGATTTGATTGTGCCGAAGCAACCGAGGCGGTGCACAAAGCCGCGCCGGCAACGAGCATGAATGCATTACGGTTCAACATGGGTCTCCTCCCTCTGTCGTCGCCCCTGATCGACTTGCCCCCGCGGGCGACTACCGGGCGAGGATACTCGACGCACCGCATCACATCGAGGTCCCCGGTCGACGTACTTCGTCGCGGCACCGCCCCGGCTGAAAGCAGGCTCTATGCCGTTGGGTCCGTAGTCCGGCGACGACTTGGAAAAAAAAATACCGCACCCCAAACGCGACCTTTGGCACGCCGCGAAACGTGATTTGCGCGTCGTTCAGCGTGCCATGAAACAAGGCAGCCCGAGCGATTGCTCGAGCTGCCTCGTTCGTCACCCTCGTGCGGTCCGCGAATGCGGTCGCAATGTCCGAACTCGAACGCGTCGCGCGTTCGTCGCGCGTTCAGAGTTCGCTTACATCAGCATCAATGCATCAATAGAGGTTGATACCGAACACGACCGGAATCTGACGCGACATCGGCGCGTTGTCGCTGTTGAAGCCCAGGACGCGCCCCTCGAGGAACAGCTCGGTACGGCCCCACATCAGCGATGCGCCGCCGCCGGCGTTCCATCCGTTCTGACTGTTCCAGGTTGGATCGGCGGCGAGGAAGGTGCCGTCGTTGAGCCGCATCGGCAGGTTCTTGTAGCGGGTGAAAGTGTAGCCGCCGATGCCGTACAGGGCGAAACGACGCGCCTGTCCGAACAGGTGATTGAAGAACGGCAGCTGGAGCTTGGCGTCGGCGCTCAGGTTCAAGATCTGAGCACCGCCTTCGGCGCCCGCGAACTGCGAGTCCTGGCCCGGGTGCGCGTAGTTCACATCACCGCGTACGCCGAGCAGATTCTTGGCGCCCTGCCAGCCCACCTGCCCCTGCGCCGTCCAGCCCACGCTGTTCGGAACCCAGAGGGCACCATCCGGAGTAGACGCACCGCCGGCAACGCCGACGTACAGCCCATACGGCAGATGCACGGGCGCCGGTTTGGGATACATCGTCACCGTATCGTGCACGTACTGCGTTGGGCCGGTGACCCGAACGGTGTCGTGCACGTACTGTGTCGCTCCCGGAACCGTGAGGGTGTCGGTCTTGTACACGGTGACCGTGTCGACCTTTGGCGCCGGACCTTCTTTCGAGATCGGAATGCGCCGCGAAGATCGCGCCTGACCGAGCGCGACCGAGGCGCCGAGCGCGAGTATGGCCGCGGCGCCGCTGAAATACCTGCTGAACCGGAGTTGCATGTTTGTCTTTCTCCCATTGCGCCGTCCAGACTTGCCCCCGTGGACGACTTTCGGGCGGAGAGTGCGACTCCCCGAACGACGTTCTTCGTCGCGGCACACTAAACCGGTCTGAAGCACACCGCGTGCCGCATCGCTGATCCAGACCACGCTCTTCGCGTCGTCCTTTCGCGATTGGCTCGCTTCACGCCGCGTCATCATTCTCGAGCTCGAACCGCAGCATGGCGCGGCACCCGCGGCGATCCGTTCTGTTCTCCAGTGTGAGCGCCCCTCCATGCGCCTCGGCGATCTGCCTCGACAACACGAGCCCAATGCCCGACCCCTTCGGTTTCGTCGTGAAGAAGGGCACGAATAGGTTGGCGGCGCTCGCCAGCCCCGGACCCTCGTCCTCGACCGTCAACGACAACGCTCCGTTCCGCCGTGTCCAACCGACGCGTACGCTCCCGTTCGTCTCGAGCGACGCGTCGACCGCATTCCGAACCAAGTTGATCAATAACTGATCGAGCTGATCGCCGTCTGCGCGGAGCGTCACAGGCGGACCCCCCGCCACGATCACTGGAATGCGCGTCTCCAGCGCGGCAACGCGACGCACCCACGTTCCGACGTCGAGCGATGTCTTGTTCGGCGCCGGCAACTTGGCGAGCTGGGCGTATGCCGACATGAAACGTACGAGGGCATCCGAGCGCCCGCCGATGATCGCCAGCCCGCGTGCGAGATCCTCGTCCGCGTCGGCCGGACGCGGCGAGCGGTCGAGGAGCGCGCCCAAGCTTCCAGTGATCGACTTGATCGGGGCAAGGGAGTTGTTGATCTCGTGGCTCAGCACCCGGACGAGGCGCTGCCAGGCTTGCAGCTCTTCCTCACGCAGCGTCTTGCTGACGTCGGCGAGCACGAGCAGCGTGTGCGGACGGCCGTCCTGGCGAAACGACCCGCGCCGAACCTCCCACCGTCCCGAGCCGCCGGGAAAGCCGACGTCCATCGTGCGTGGCGTCGGGCCGTCGAGGGCGGCCGCCAATCCCACCTGATCAGCGGTTCGACCGAGCAGCTGCTCGGCGGTGTGCGCGAGCAGGCGCTCCCCGGCACGGTTGGCGAGGCGGACGCGATCTTCATCGTCGAATGCGAACACGGCGACGTCGATCTCGGCCATGACGGTGCGGAGGAGCGCCGTGGCTTCGAGCGCGCCAAGCCGCTGCGTGCGCAGCGTCTCGCCAAGGAGATTGGATTCGAGAAAGGCGAGGCCGAGGGCGTCGTCCCGGTCGGCGCCGCGGGCGCGGATCGAGTAGTCTCCCTCGCGCAGCGCGGCGAGCATGTTGGAGAGGGTCTGCAGCGGACGGACGACCCGCTCGCGGAGCACGAAGGCGGTGATCAGCCAGCCGCCGAAGACGACGATGCCGAGCGTCCACTGGACCTTGGCGCTGTAGCCGCCGCGCCAGAGCAGGATCGTCGAGATGACGACGCCGGGGAGACCGGCGAGAAGGGCGAGGCGAAAGACGAGCCGTTCGTGGCGCGCCGATCGATGGTCCGCGGTGGCGCCGCCTCGCTCAGAGGCCATAGCTGGCGATGCGCCGATAGAGCGCGCTTCGCGACAGTCCGAGGGCCTGGGCCGCGCGGCTGACGTTCCCCTCGTAGCGCGAGAGTGCCTTTTGAATGAGCACTTTCTCAACATCCTCGAGCGGCAGATCTTCGAGGCGCGGCGCCGCCGCCGACCCGCCGCGCAGGCCGAGGTCGACGACCCGCACCTGGTCGCCCTGCGCCAGCAGCACGGCGCGCTCCACCGCGTGGTCCAGCTCGCGAATGTTCCCCGGCCAGGCGTGGGCGAGCAGCGCCTGGATAGCGCCGTGGTCGAACCCGGAGAGCGGTTTGCGATAGCGCTCGGCGTGCCGGCGCAGAAAGTACATGGCGAGGGGCGTGATGTCGTCGCGCCGGTCGCGCAGCGGCGGCAGCTGGATCTCGATCGTGTTGAGGCGAAAGAGCAGATCCTCGCGAAACCGTCCCTCCGCCACCTCCAGGCGCAGGACCGCGTTCGTCGCCGAGATGACGCGCACGTCGACGTGCCGCGCCTTCGCCGAGCCGACGCGCTCGACGTCGCCCGTCTGCAGCACGCGCAGGAGCTTGGACTGGAGCGAGAGCGGTACGGTGCCGATCTCGTCGAGAAAGAGCGTGCCGCCGTCGGCGAGCTCGAACCGGCCAACCCGATCGGTCTTCGCGTCGGTGAACGAGCCTTTCACGTGACCGAACAGCTCACTCTCGAACAGCCCCTCCGACAGCCCGCCCATGTTGACGGCGATGAACGAGCGCGCCTTGCGCGCCGACGACGCGTGCAGCCACTGCGCGACCAGCTCCTTGCCCGTACCATGCTCGCCGGTAATCAGCACGTTCGCGTCGGACGGTCCCACGCGCTCCATGAGTTGGAGTACGGGCTGCATGCGCGGCGATTCGGCGATCATGCGCGGCAGATGATCGCGTCGGAGCAGCTTGTTCTCCGTCTCGAGCCGCTGGGCGCGTTGAAGCGCGCGGCCGAGCTCCACCTGCGTGGTGAGGATCGAGACGAGGCGCGCGTTGTCCCAGGGCTTCTCGACGTAGTCGCGTGCGCCGCGTCGCATCGCTTCCACGGCGTTGTCGATGCTTCCCCACGCCGTCATGACGACGACCGGCATGTTGGGCTCGAGGGTCTGGAGCGTGGCGAGCAGGTCGAGCCCTTCGCGGCCGGAGGTCGTATCGCGGGTGTAGTTCATGTCGAGCAGCATCGCGTCGAAGTCGCGGCGCTCGAGGAGCGCGAGCGCCGCACTCGGCGAGCTCACCGTCTCGACGTCGAAGCCGGCGCCCTTGAGGAGCAGGCGAAGCGCCTCGAGCACGTCGGCCTGGTCGTCGGCGACGAGGATGCGCGGCTGATCGGGCATTGGGCGTGGATCGTGGCTCGTGGATCGGAAGACTCGCGGCGCCGGGGCGGACGGGCGGCGAGTGGGAAGGTCCGTGCCCCGGCGCGTCTTGCGCTAAGTGTAGGCGCGTCGAGGCGTTGAGGTCAGTGCAGCGCCCCGGGCGAGCGGCGCCGCTGCTCGAAATCGGGACGGAGCGTTCGTTGCCGAGACGCTAGAAGACGAACGGCACCAGCCGCTTCACACGCGCCCGATACGCCGGATACTCGTTCGGAAAGACTCGCATCATCAGTCCTTCTTCGAGCCGCGACTCGGCGAGCACGAAGCAGAAGGCGCCCACGAGCACGATCAGCCACGCCACGCTTCCGGTGTAGACCGCCGTGGCGGCGATCATGACGAGCATGCCGGTGTAGATCGGATGCCGCGCGTAGCGATAGGGGCCGCGCGTGACGAGCTCGTGGCCTTGCTTGAGCTCGAGCCGCGCGCTCCAATTGCCGGCGAGCACGACGCGCGCCCAGAGCGTGAAGGCAAGCGCGGCGATCATGAGGACGTCGGCGACGATGCCGACGGCGACAGCGTAGCTCCACAGCGGTGCGGCGCCGCTGACGGCGCCCCGCCGCGTGAGCTCATTCCACAGGACCACCGCGGCGACGGTGAATACAGTGCAGAGCGTTCGCACCCGACCGGTTCCAGCTTCAGCGGTGCGCTTGGCTCGCGGAGCCATGGCAATCCAGACGGCCAGAAAAACGGCCCAGCAAACGACAATCAACCAGCCGGTGGCGTGGGAGGGCGCGCTCCACCGTCCCACGCTACTTGACCGGCCCTTCGCTCCCGGTGATCCAGCCGTCTTTGAGCTCGATGATGCGATTGCCGAACTTCGCGTTCTCTTCCGAGTGCGTGACCTGGATTATCGTCGTACCCGCTTTGTTGAGGCGGGTGAAGAGCTCCATGATCTCGCGGCCCTGGCTCGAGTGCAGGTTGCCCGTGGGTTCGTCGGCGAGAATGAGCTTGGGCTTGGCGATCACGGCGCGCGCGACACCGACGAGCTGCTGTTGTCCGCCCGACAGCTGCCGCGGATACAGATCTTTTTTCCCCACCATGCCGAACCGGTCGAGCGTGTCGGCAACGATCGCCTCGCGCTCCGACTTCTTCACGTTCCTGTACGACAGCGGGATGTCGAGATTCTCAGCGACGGTGAGATCGTCGATCAGGTGGTACTGCTGAAAGACGAACCCGATGTGCTCCTTGTTGAGCGCGACGCGCTGCTTGTGGCTCATCGCGTGGACCGGATGGCCGACGAAGAAGAACTCGCCCGTCCAAGCGCTGTCGAGCATGCCGAGGATCGAGAGGAGCGTGGATTTTCCGGCGCCCGACGGGCCCATGATCGAGACGAACTCGCCGGGCTGGATCTCGACGCCGACGCGGCGGAGGACGAAGCTGCGGCCGGCGGGCGTCTCGAAGACTTTCTCGAGGTTCCGCATCGCGATGAGCGGTCCCACGATCGGCTG
>DATNAT010000120.1:0-10406 GCA_035572355.1 Gemmatimonadaceae bacterium | reverse complement strand
CCGTCCCCCCAGGCCGCTCGCCACGCTGGCCAGCATGCGCGCCGAAAAGCGATCGGCATCGGCGCGCGCCGGACCTGGAAAGAGGAGCGCGAGCGCCGTCTGTGCGCGGTCCCGCTCCTCGACGTTCGTCGTCACGACCGTCGGCCATACGGGCGGCGAAAGGGTGCCCGGGTCGGCGTGCTCCAGATCGGAAAAAGCGCTCGCCGCCATCGCCGCCAGCTCGTCCGGCTCGGCGTCGCCCACGAGCGCGATCACCGAGGGCGCGGCGAGCATCCGCGAGCGATGCCAGGCGCGCACCTGGTCGTCCGTCGCGCGACGCAGCGATTCCTCCGTGCCGCCAATCGGAACGCCATACGGGTGTTCGGGGAATGCCGCCTGCGTCGCCAGCCGCATCGGATAGCGATACATGTCGTCGCGCAGCGCGACGACGCCGGCGATGGCGATCGTTCGCTCGGTGTCGAGCGCCGCCGGTTCGATCGATGGATGCTGCGCGACATCGGCCAGCAGATCGATGGCAGCCGGCGCGTAACGCGTCGGAACGGAGATCGACCAGCCGAAGCTGTCTCCGCCCGCCGCACCCGACACGCTGCCGCCGAGCATCTCGGCCTCTTCGGCGATCTGAAGCGCGCTGCGCGTTGCCGTTCCCTTGGTCGCCGTGCGCACGGTGAGCGTGGTCAGCCCGGCGATTTCATTTGTCTCTTCACTGCCGCCGCCGATGGCGTACACGCCCGCATGAACGAGCGGAGCGCCGGCCTTGCGCCGTACGAGAATCGGCACGCCGCGCGCCGTGCGATAGACGCGGACGCCCGCCTCCTCGCGCTCGAACGACGGCGCTCGCTCGCCGCTGCCGGCCTTGGCGCGATACGCCGCCGCGGGCGCGAGCGGCGCGACGCGCGGTCTCGCGTCGAGCAGCTCGCGCATCGTTTCAGCCGACGCCGCGGCGGCGTCGCTTCCGTTGGGCCGGTAGACGATCACGCCTGCGTTGTCGGGATCGAGATATCGGTTCGCGACCGCCACGAGCTCGTCGCGCGTCGTCGTGATCAAGCGTTCGAGGTACCGGTCGCCCATTCGCCAGTCGCCGAGCGCTTCCCACTCGGCGAGGTAGTTGGCCTGCCCCTCCATGTCCTCGAGGCGGCGCATCCACTGCGATTCGTGAATCCGTCGTGCGCGCTCGAGCTCGAGCTCGCCCACGTCGCCGTCGCGCACGGTGCGGAGCTGATCCCAGATCGCGCGCGCGGCGTCGCGCGTCGATTCCGGCGGCGTCTCGGCGTGCGCCACGAACACGCCGATCTCGGTCGGCGTGTAGTTGTAGGCGCTGACCGACGAGGCGAGCCGGCGCTCGCGGACGGCACGGTAGAAGCGCGACGCGCGGCCGGCGCCGAGCACGGCGGCGAGCAGGTCGAGCGCGGGCGTGTCGGGATGCGTCGTGCCGGGCGTGCGCCATCCGAAGGCGAGCTGCGTCTGGCCGATGTCGCCCGACCATTCGCGCCAGCGGAAACCGGACACGCCCTCTTCGGTCGGCCCGTGGTGGCGCGTCGGTTCGCCGGCGGGGAGCGGACCATAGCGTTCGAACACCTCGCGCAGCGCGTCGTCGGGGTCGACGTCGCCGACGATTGATAGAACTGTATTTCCAGGATGGTAAAAATTGCGGTAGAACCCGACGAGCGCGTCGCGGGACAGCGCGCGCAGCCCCGGCTCGCGCCCGATCCGCCAGCGGCGGATGCGATGCCGGTCGTGGAGGAGCTCGTAGAGCGTCTCGGTCGCGACGGCTGGCGGGCTGTCGGCCTTGCGCTTCGCCTCCTGGATGATCACCTCGAGCTCGCGGGCCAGCTCGTCGGCGTCGATCAGCGAGCGGGCGTAGGCGTCGGACTGCACGTCGAGCCCCTCGGCGAATCCCGACGAGGGAAGCACGGTGTAATAGCTCGTGTGATCGTAGATCGTCGCGGCGTTGAGGTAGCCCCCCACCGCTTTCGTCTCCTTGGCGATCTCCCCCACACCGCGCGTCGGCGTGCCTTTGAAGTACATGTGCTCGAGCACGTGCGCGATGCCGACGATGTCGTCCGTCTCGTCGAAGTACCCGGCGCTCACGTAGGTGACGATCGCGACGACCGGCGCTGATGCATCGCGGCGGATGAGCACGGTGAGCCCGTTGGGCAGCCGCGTGCGAACGACCGACGCGGGGTCGATCGCGGGAAGAAGCGCTGGAGTTGTCACGTGCGACGGTGCGGTCGGTCAGGCCTTGGTGAGCGAAACGCTTTCTGTGGCGATGGATTCCCAACAGAAGGCATGCCAGGCCGCGAGCGCAACCCTACCGGTTCGTCAGGGGTTCGTCGTGAGCGGCGGGTTCCCCGTAGTCGGCGGAACAGTGCCCGGCGCGGCCGGCGTGCAGTTGCTCCATGCGCCCGGCCCGGCGCGCGTGAGAAAGTTCGCCGCGTCGGTCGGCCGGCCGAGCCGCATCAACACGCAGCCGAGGTAGCCCTGCGACGATTTGTCGGTGGGGTCGGCCTGCACCGCGCGCACGTAGAACCGTCGCGCCAACTCGTAGTTGCCCTGCGCGAGCAGGTTGGCGCCCATCTCGCGCAGCGCGAGCGCGTTCGACGGATCTTTCTCGAGCGCCGTCTGCAGCTCCTGCGATGCCTGCGTGAAATTCCCAACTTCACGAGACATCCGCGCGAGGTAGATGTGCGGCAGCGGATCGTTTGGATTCTCGCGCTCGGCGCGCGTGAACGCGCTCACCGCCACCTCGCGCTGTCCGGCCGTGTAGGCCGCGACGCCCTGCTCGAGCGAGTTGCTCGAGCCATGATGAAATACGAAATAGGCGCCCACGGCGAGCGCGATCACCACGATGATGACCGACGCCACGAGCCAGAGCGGATACACCCGGCGCTGTTTGCCGGCCGGCGCCGGCGCGCCTTCAGCTACCACGACGGCGGGCGCCGGTGCCGCGGCCGGTTGCGGGCCGCGCGAGCCGAGCACCGGGGGCTCGACGCCCGTGTCGCCCATCAACGCGGTGTCGAGCTTGGTGAACGCGCCGCGCGCCGCGTCGATGTCGGTCGACGTGGGCCGGTAGCTCGTGTTCTGCAGCCGGTCGTGCACTGCCTGAAATTCGGCCAGCGAGTTGGCGAGCCCGAAGTCGATGAGCTGTCGCTGGCGCGCCTCGCGAATGAGCGGCTGGCCGGTGAGCGTCGAGGTGCCGACGAGCGAGCGAAGGCCCGCCTCGGTCGCCATCCAGAGCTCGATCAGATCGGCCGCCAAGTCTTCCGAGCCGCGCGACGCATCGAGACGCGCCAGCGCGGGACGCGCGGCGTCGAGTGCGCCGCGCGCGCTCCGCTGTGCGGCCGTGCTCACCGCACGATCCGGAGCAGCCCCGCTACGGCGCTACCGCGGATGAAGCTCTCCGCGTCGTGAGTCGGTATCCGCACGCCCGTCTGCCGGAAGCCGTGTTGCGACACGCCGTTCATGAACTCCTGCATCGAGTGCGCGGGATGTCCCGTTTGATCACGCATGCTCCGCACGATTTCCTCCCAGGACCCGTCGAACTCCATTCCGTCCGACGCGACGATCTGATGCTCCGGCGGCACCGGCCGCTTCTGGTCCACGAGGGAGCTGAGCAGGCTGCCGAAGAGCTCGAGCTGGCCCCGAGCCGTTTCCGGCGCAGGTGCACCATCCGCGCCGGAGCGCGTCTCGAGCTCCATGAGCATCGTCTCGATGTCGTCCATCTCTCCGGTGAGTTCGATCAGACGGTCGTCCCAGGGCTTGAGCTCCGGATCGTTCTCGTCCAGGCGATACACCGATCGCTTGAGCTCGATCAACCGCCAAATGCCAAGCTCGTCCCAGTGATCGTCGGGAGCCGTGCGCTCGAAGTGGTAGAGCGCCGCCTCGTATTCGGCCTGATCGTAGAGGATGTTCGCGAGGTAGATGCGCGCTTCGGCGTGATCGCCGTCGAGCTGAAGCGACCGGCGCAGCGAGCTGATCGCCGCTTCGTCGTCGCCCAGTCGGTGTTGCGCGTAGCCCAGGCAGGCGACCGCCTCCGCGGAATCGGGCACCTGCTTGACCGCGGTCTCGAAGAATTCTTTGGCCGCGTCGAAGAAGGGCGGCCGATCGCGCAGCGACGCTTCGCGAAACAGCGAGCGGCCGATCTGGAGCATCAGCTCCACATCGTCTGCATAGCCCAACTCGAGCGTGTGTTTGAAGCAGCGGAGGGCTGCGTCGTCTTGGCCAAGCTTGAGCAAGGTCTCGCCAAGACCGGCAAGTCCGTCTTCGTGCTCCGGCTCGAGCACGAGCGCCTGCTCGAATGAGTGGCGAGCCCAACCATACTCCTCTCGTGCCAGTTGGGCGTACCCAACCCCCACATGCAGCTCCACCGAATTCGGATAGAGCGCGAGTCCTTCTCGAAGTACCGTCAGCGCCTCGTCGTACTGCCCTTCGTTGTACAACTGATGCGCGCGTTCGTCGTACTCCTCAGAACTCAGGAACGGGGTGGCCATCGTCAGCAAGCCTCCAGCTCGTGAGGTTATGCCTATACTACAATCGAGGCGCGGCCAAGTTCAATGGCAGATCGCTGAGCAAATCGAGCCCGATCATTTGATCGACGCGGCTCCGCCCGCGATGGCAACGCGCCAGGATTTTGTGCTTCCATTTCGTAAGATCGCGGGCGGTCATAGCCCCGCCAACCGAGGCGCCGCGCGATCTTCGCTCGCTCAATGCGCGCTCGCCGCCCGCGCGATCTCGCCGGCGAGCCCGGCATTGCGCTCGAGTAGCGCGAGGTTGGTCTGGAGCGACGCGCCACCCGTAGATTCGCCGATCGCCGCGAGCAGAAAGGGCGTCACCGCAGCCCCCCGCACGCCACGCTGCATGGCGTCGGCTCGGGCACGAGCCACCGCATCCTCCACCGTCTTTCGGTCGAGCGCGTGCTCCGGCGGCGGCGGTTGGACGACGAGCAGCGCTTGCGGCCGGCCCAACGCCCGCTGCGCATGGAACAGCTCGACGATCTTTGCCACGTCGTCCGCCCGAGCGGTCAGCGCGATGCCGCTGTCCGCGGTGTAAAAGCTCGGCAGCTCGTCAGTTTGGTAACCGACCACCGGCACGCCCAGGCTCTCCAGACGTTCCCAGGTCGCGCTCAGATCGAGAACCGACTTGGCGCCCGAGCAAACGACGACGATCGGCGTGCGCGCCAGCTCGGCCAGGTCCGCCGACTCGTCGAACGCCGGCTCATGATGCACCCCGCCAATCCCGCCCGTCGCAAAAACATCGACCCCTGCGCCCGCGGCAAGCATGAGCGACGCTGCCACCGTCGTCGCGCCATCGACGCCGTTCGTCATGGCCCACGGGATGTCGCGAGCCGACACCTTGGCAACACCGTCGCGCCTCAAAAAGCGCTCGAGCTCGTCCGCGGTCAGTCCAACGGCAGGCTTGCCCGCCACCACCGCGGTGATTGCCGGCAGGGCATCCGCCCGTTCGACGGCAGCACACATTCGCTCGGCGGCGCTCCGGTTGTGCGGAATCGGAAGTCCTTGCGCCAGCACGGAGCTCTCCAGCGCGACGACAGCCTGCCGCCGGCCTACCGCGCGGCGAACGTCGTCGTCGATCCGAATGAGAGCGTTCACAGGCTAAAGCTACAGCGGCTCCCGCGCGCCGCCTCCCCCTTTCCCGACTCGGAGGGGTCTGCGCTCAGCGAAGCGCCAGCCGAGCCGGTGAGCTGCCGACCGGTTTGGCGGTGACCACCAACCGCTGGGGCGCCGGGCCGACATAGCGAATCGGCCAGCAGGTCGTGAGTGTCAGCGTCGCGTCGCGCGTGTGGAACAGCGCAGGCGATCGCTTGCTGACCACCCGCGTCGACACGACGATCCAGTCTGTGCGCATCGAGCCGGCCTCGGTGCGGATCGTGTCGCCGACGTCGAGCGCGTCGAGATGGTTGAAGTGGCGGTCGCGGTGCGCCGAAATGATCGCGTTGCCCTTCTCGCCGGGCAGCGCACTGCCCGGCAAATGACCAGGCGCCGCATTGAGATCGTCTCCGTCCACGCCTTCCAGCACGATGTCGTCGAGATCGATGCGCGGAATGACCAGGTGAGCGACAGGGGCTCCATCCACCAGCGAGCCCCCGCGGCCATTTCGCAGCGCCACCGTGCGGGCGACCGCCAGCGCGGCGCGCGCATTCGCCTCGCCCCAAACGCGGCGTGCGTCATCGGCGCGCACAGCGCCCGACACGTACCGCGTCCCCGCGAAGGCCAGGAGCAGTCCGCCCGCGGTGAACAGCGTGAAACCCAGCGCCTTGCGGAGCTTCACGCGCGCCCCCCGCTTCCTCGCTGCGCTCGAGCGGCTTCACGTTCCGCCAACACCGCCTCGCGCGGTTTCGCTTCGTCCATCGCGATCATCACGATGCCCAGCGCGAGAAGCGCCGTCCCGAGCAGTGCGATGAGCGGCAGGTCGCTCGCCGTCTCCGGGGCCGGAATCCCATTCCGGAACGTCGCCGTATCAGCGGCGTTCGCGGGCGCGGGCAGGCCCGCGGCGAGCGAGTCGGCAGTGGTAACCGGAGGTCCGGCGATTCCTGCCGCCGAGTCGACCCAGGTCTTCATGTTCGTCAGCTGCGTGGTGACCGCACTGTCGGTCGCCATCTTGGCTTGCGCTGCCGTGGCCGCTTTGACCGAATCCACCGCTTTGGGACGCGGCGGGATGAAGGTCGTGAATTGTGCGTGTGCAGTGGCCGGCACGCTCGCGATCAACGCGAGCACGAGCATACGTCGAAACACAGTCTCCCCTCCCCCTCGGCAAAACGTCTGAAGGGCATACCGCGGGCCATCGGTAAACGAGGTCATGCGCGCCGCGCGCGGCGTCAGCGTGACCAATATGATGCGCGGGCGCGGCAGTGTGTTGTCGATCCCGCCCTACTTTCGTGGCGTGAGTGCGCTTCGTCAGGTCACCTTGGCTCGACGCGCTTCGTACTCTTCCCACGCCCCGTCGCGAAGAATGTCGTCGATCAGATCGACGGCGCGGTCCAACTCGTCGTCGGCCGTATAGAAGTGCGGCCCCAGCCGCACACCGGCGTTCGGTCGGTAGTCCACGATCACGCCGTTCGCCAACAACGCCTGCGCGACACCGGACGCGTGGGGTACGTCCAGCGCGACCGTCCCCCCTCGCCGCTCCGGATCGCGCGGCGCCGTGACCGCATATCCCCTCGCGTCGGCCAGCTCGATCAACCGACTCGTTTGCCGAACGCTCTTGGCGCGAATCGCTTCGATCCCGGCGCGCCGTACGATCCTCGGCCCCTCGATGGCCGCGAACAGCGACGGAATCGCCGGCGTTCCGTTGAGCCAACGCCAGGCATGCTCGGCATAGTGCATCTCTCCCTCGAAGCCGAAGGGTCGCTCGTGCGCCTGCCACCCGGTGAACGAGGGCGCCACGGCCGCGCTCACCGACGGGGACACGTACAGGAAGCACCCGCCCGGTCCGCCGCACAACCATTTGAGCACCCCACCGGCCAGGAAATCCACGCCGAGCGCTTTCACGTCCACCGGCATCACGCCCACCGAGTGGAATGCGTCCAGGGAGACGAGCGCGCCGACCTCGTGCGCCCGTTGGCAGACCGCTGCCGCGTCGATCACGAACGCCGACCGGAAGAGCACCTGCGAGATCGCGACGAGCCGCGTCCGCTCGTCTATCGCCGCAAGGAGTCGGTCCATGTCGATGCCGATCCCATCGTCGCTCGGCACCACCACGACGCGGGCGCCCAGACGTGTCGCCAGTTGGTCGTACACGTAACGCACCGACGGAAAGTCCAACTCGGTCATCACGATCGTATCGCGTTCGCCCGAATAGTCGAGCGAGGACAGCACTGCAGTCTGGGCGATGGTCACGTTCGGCACCATTGCCACCTCGCCCGGGCCGGCGCCGATGAGCGGCGCAATCTCGTCGCCCACGGTGACCGGCATCTCCCACCACCGGTTTGCCCACGCCCGCACTCCGAGCTCGGCCCATTCGTCCACGTATTCCGCAAGCCGGTCGGCGACGCCGCGCGGCATCGCACCGAGCGAGTTCGAGACCAGGTACGTCGTCCGCTCGAGGATCGGAAACTCGGAGCGGAACGCGAGCAGAGGGTCGGTCACGCGGATTCCACCGCGGCCGACGCGGCACGCCGCGCGGGCAGAGAGATCAAGTACATGGCGACCGCCGCGCCGATGGCAAGCAACACGGCGCGCCACTCCGCGCTGGAAAGACTCGTCAACATCCACACGATCGTCGCAATACCGAGCAGTGGGACGAGCGGACCAAATGGCACGCGAAACGGCGTCGCCGCCTGATGCACGTTGCGGCGGCGAAGGACCAGCACCGCCATGCAGCAGGCCGCATAGACGAGAAGCATCGCGCCGTCGGCGACGATGACCAGCTTCTCGAAGCTCCCCGACGCGGCCAGCGCGACGACGATCGCCGTCTGGGTCGCGATCGCGACGTACGGTGTCTGGAAACGTGGATGCACGGCGGCAACCGCGCCGGGAAGAAAGCCGTCGCGCCCGAACGCGAAGAGCATGCGCGGCACTGAGAGCGACATGCCGCTCACATAGCCGAACGTCGCGATCGCCGAGCCGACGAGAACGATCGTCCGCCCCGGCTGTCCGATGACGCTCGCCGCCGCGTCGGCGAGCGGCGACTTGCTCGCGGCCAGCGCGCCGCCGAGGACACCCTGGGCCACCGTCTGAATGGCGAGATAGAGCACCGCCACCGTGATCATTGCGATGAGAATTGCCCGCGGAACCGTTCGCGATGGATCGCGAACCTCTCCGCTCGGGGCCAGCGCCGATTCGACGCCGAAGAACGCGAACATCAGCACGGCAGACGCGCGCGCCACGTCCGCGGGTGCGGGCGTCGCCGTCCACGCGAGATTGGCGCTGCGCGCCGCGCCCGCGCCAATCGCCACGAGAAAGAACAGTGGCAGGAGCTTGGCGATCGTGACGGCGACGTTGAACCGGCTCGCCTCGCGCGCGCCGACGATGTTGAGTCCGGCGAACGCGGCCAGCATGCACACGAGCATGATGCTCCGCGCCGGCTGCGTGCCGAACACCGGCAGGAGCGCGGCCAGAGAGTCGGCGAAAAAGCTCGCGATCGCCGCCGTGGCCGCCGTCATCGCCGCCCAGAGCAGCACGCCGGTCGTGAAGCCGGCGAGCGGACCCAACGCGACCTCGGTGTAGGCATACAGGCCGCCGGTGAGCGAGACCCGGCTTCCGGCTTCCGCGAAGCAGAGGACGATCAGGCCCATGAGGAGCGCGCAGACCAGGTAGGCCACTGGCGCCGCGGCGCCGAGCGCCGAGGCTGCCGCGGCCGGGAGACGGAAGATGCCGCCGCCAACCGTGAGGTTCACGATGTTCGCCGCGAGACCCCAGACGCCGACGGCGCGAACGAGCGATCCGTCCCGCGAATCGCGATTCATGTGACGCAGTTCACAGGCGACCGAACGGGCATCGAGCGATTTAGGCCGATGAGACGAAGGAGGTGGACGATCGGCGGAGGCTACAACTCTAGACCGGGCGGGCGTGGGACGCTACCAACCGCGGCCCGCCGCCGCCGTGGCGCGGATTTTCCGCATGGACTCGCGATCACTCAAGGAGAGCTCATGCGTACAGCCCTGCGCCGTACGGCGCTCATGCTCGTTTGCGTCGTCGCCGCCCCGTTGTCGGCGCAAAGCATCACGCCCGGCGCGCCCGCGATCGCCCCCGTCTGGATGCCGACGTCGTCGTCGATGGGCGCGGACAGCACGGCGCGTCCTTCGCCGGAGACGTCGAGCAACGCGAGCGCCGCGAGCGCTGCGGCGCCCGCGACCTCGCCGAGCGACGCGACGCGTGCCGGAGTACACCGTCCCGATCTGGCCCGGCCCGATCAGCCAACGTCGCTGGCGTCGACCGCCAATCTCGGACAGGCGCGCGCCATGATGATCGTCGGCGTCGCGGCGCTGTTTGCGGGAGCGATCATCGGCGACACGCCGGGAACCATCATCATGGTGGGCGGCGCGGTGATCGGGCTCGTTGGGCTGTACGATTATTTACAGTAAAGGCAGGTTCCCCGGAGGCGGTGAAACGGTGTCTTCGCTTCGCGGCTAAAGCCGCGAGGGCCGTCAGGCCCGAAGCGCACACACCGTTTCACCGCGTTTCGCGGTACGTTGCGCCGCTCCGTGGGGTAGTCGTCTATATACAGACCCCCGATCCGACGTCATGACCCGAACCGCTACGCCCGCTCCGCCCGCCTCTCGCCGCATCGCCCTCGTCCTCGGCGGGGGCGGCATGAAAGGCTTCGCGCACATCGGCGTGATGCAAGCGCTCGAGGAGCGCGGCATCGTGCCGTCGCTCTACGCCGGCACGAGCATCGGCGCCATGCTGGCGGCGGCCCACATCGGCGGCATGACGCCGGAGGCGCTCGCC
>DATNAT010000119.1:0-18347 GCA_035572355.1 Gemmatimonadaceae bacterium | reverse complement strand
AGCGCGAGCTGGAAGGGGAGGAGCGCGGCCGCGGCGAGGAAGGGCAGGTTGCTCACGCCAAAGTAGAGCAGGATGATCGCGATCGTGGTGTACGTCGGATGGCCGCTCATGATGTGGCCCAGCTCGTGGCCGAGCACGCTGCGCAGCTCTTCCTCCTCCAGCACCTCGAACAGACCCGAGTGGACGACGACGAACGGCTTGTCGAAGCCCACGGCCATCGCGTTGGCGATCGGCGTCTGGGTAACGTACAGCTCCGGTCGCTCGGGCCAGTCGAGGGTCTCGAGCACCTCGGTCCACATCGCGTTCATGTTCGGACGCTGGGTCGCCGTCACCTTGACCGCGTCGCCGAGAAAGAGCTGGCGGATGCCGCGCTCGCCGAAGAAGCCTGCGACCTTGCGCACGATCTCGTCGAAGCCGGGAATGGCGCGCAGCGTGTTCAGCGCGGCCCGATCGGCGGGGTGCTCCCAGGCGCGGGAGGAGATCTGAACGAGCGGAACGCGGTTGGCCATGGAGTGCCTCGTGGGACGTTGGACGTGGGACGTTGGACGTCGATTTCGAGCTCAGGACCCTTACGCCTTCCCGGCTTTGGCGGTGTCACCCGTCCCACGCTTAACGTCCAAGGTCCCACCCTTTCCAGGCAACCCCTCGAATGCCTGCTCCAGATCCGCCAGCAAATCGCCGGCGTCTTCCACGCCGCAGGAAAGGCGGATCAAGCCGTCGCTGAGACCGAGCGCGGCCCGTCGCTCGGGAGGAACCGACGCATGCGTCATCCCGGCCGGCTGGCTGATCAGCGACTCCACCCCGCCCAGCGACTCGGCCAGGGCGAACACCCGGACCCGCTCGAGTACGTGCGCTGCGCGCTCACGCGTGCCGAGCTCGACGCTGATCATGCCTCCGAACCCCGTCATCTGCCGCCGGGCGAGCGCGTGCTGGGGATGGGTCGGCAGGCCGATGTAGTAGACGTTCTCCGGCCCTACCTGCTCGACGAGCCAGCGCGCGATCTCGCGGCCGTTGAGGTCGTGCTGCCGCATGCGGAGGTGCAGGGTCTTCGTGCCGCGGAGCGCGAGCCAGGAGTCGAACGGGCCGGCCACGGCACCCGCGGCGTTGTGGATGAACTGGAGCCGTTCGGCGAGGCCGTCGTCTCGGACGACGGCGCACCCGCCGATCATGTCGCTGTGGCCGTTCAGGTATTTCGTCGTCGAATGGAAGACGATGTCGGCACCGAGGTCGAGCGGCCGTTGGAAGAAGGGCGAGGCGAAGGTGTTGTCGACGATGAGCAGCGCGTCACGCCGGTGGGCGAGCTCGGCGGCGGCGGCGATGTCGGTGAGGCGCATGAGCGGGTTGCTCGGCGTCTCGACGACGATCGCCCGGGTCGCCGGCGTCATGGCGTCGGCGATTCGCTGGGGATCCCGGGTATCCACGTAGCTGAACGACAACCCTAGGTGTTGAAGTATCTTATCAAACAAGCGGAATGTGCCACCGTATACATTTTCGGCGCAGACGATGTGATCGCCGGCGCGAAACAACTTCATGATCGAGTCGAGGCACCCCATTCCACTGGCGAAGGCGAAGCCATGGCGCCCGTTCTCCAGGGCGGCGACGTTTCGCTCGAAGGCTTCGCGCGTCGGGTTCTTGCCGCGGGCGTACTCGTACCCCTTGTTCTGGCCGAGCCCCTCCTGCACAAAGGTGGAGGTGAGGTAGACGGGGGTCATGATCGCCCCGGCGAGCGGATCAGGCCGTTGGCCGGCGTGAATGGCCCTGGTCCCGAAGCCGGCCGTCAAATCTTCATCGAATACGCGGGTCATGCCGATACTCTAAGATCGGAGACAAGCGGAACTTAACCCCGCCCCTCGAACGTTGGAACTCAATTCAGCCCCATGATCGCGATTGACCGATCGGCGCCGGCGGAGCAGGCGCCCTACTGCCTGATCGTCGACGACGAGCCGCGCTTGCGTCAGGTGATGACGCACCTGATGCGCGGCGACGGCTTCAATTGCATAGAGGCGGCGAACGGGCTCGAGGCGCTGGCGCAGCTCGAGCGTTTCCCGGCCACGCTCGTCCTCAGCGACCTGCGGATGCCGAAGATGGACGGATTCGAGCTCCTCCAGGCCATCCGCCAACGCTTCCCGGATGTCGCCGTCGTGATGATCACCGCGGTCGCCGACGTGGAGAGCGCGGTGAACTGCCTCGGCATCGGCGCCGCCGATTACGTCATCAAGCCGTACCAGCTCGAGGATGTGCGGGCCCGGGTGGCTCAAGCCCTCGACAAGCGGCGGCTGATTCTCGAGAACCGCGCCTACCGCGAGAGCCTCGAGGAGCGGGTCGCCGAACAGGCGCGCCGCCTCGAGGAGCTCTTCCTGAACAGCGTGCAGTCGCTGGCCGAGGCGCTGGAATTGAAGGATCCGTACACGCGCGGCCACTCCGTACGTGTGAGCCACTACTCGACGGTGATCGCGCGCCAGATGGGACTCGGCGGCGAGATGCTCCGCCAGATCGAGCTCGGCGGCCACGTGCACGACCTGGGCAAGATCGGCGTGCGTGAATCCGTGCTGAACAAACCCAGCCGCCTGACGCCTGACGAGTACGAGCACATCATGACCCATCCGCTCCTCGGCTGGCGCGTGCTCTCGCCGCTGCTCGGCGACACGCCGTACGCGCTCAACATCGTGCGCTCCCACCACGAGCGATACGACGGCCGTGGTGTGCCGGACGGGCTCGAGGCGGAAGCGATTCCACTCGAAGCGCGCATCGCGGCGGCCGCCGACTCGCTCGACGCCATGACGAGCGACCGCCCGTACCGTGCGAGCGAGATGACGCTCGAGATGGCGTTGGCCGAGATCGAGCGCTGCAGCGGCACCCAGTTCGACCCGACGGTGGTAGAAGCCGTGATGGCCTCGGCGAAGACGGGCGAGCTCACACTTCTGCCGCGGAGCGCGACGCACTACTCGGCGCACGCGTAGCGAGCGGGACGTGGATCGTACGCGCTCAGCGATGAGCTGTGAGTCGCGACGCGTGGGCTAGCCCCGCGACATTCAAAGCTCTCTCAGTTGTTGTCGGTTGGTGTCCGTTTGTATCCGTACACAAGCCGTTCCAAGCGTACATCGCGACGGGCCAGTCCTCGTGAGAGGGATCGGCCCGCTCGATTTTGGCCCGGCGCGACGCGTCGATTCGCAATCGTTCGCGGCATCCGCGCTCAATGTGTTCCAACCAGACTCGGGGCGACCAAGAGCCGCTCGGGAGACCCCAACAGGTGCGTGAGTGCGCCGAGGCGGGACACAACGGCTTTGGGGTCGTGGGGCGAGTTCCACACGCCATCTACAACGCATCGATGGGCGGGATCTTCACGATCCACGATCCACCTCGCGCCCCGCTTAGCTTTCCTCTCACCTTCCACCGGAGACACGAGCGGGATGTCGACTGATGGGCTGATGGTGAGTGTGTCGGGGATTCGCGGACGAGTCGGCGAGGGGCTCACGCCAGAGGTCGTCGCGCGATATGCCGCCGGTTTCGGCGCCTGGGCGAGCGCTCGTGGCAGCTCGCGAGCGGTAGTCGTCGGGCGGGACAGCCGCGTATCCGGACCGATGTTTCATCGCGTCGTGCTCTCCGCACTGCAATCGGTCGGTTGCGACGTGATCGACATCGGGCTCACCACGACGCCCACCTGCCAGCTCGCCGTCGAGCACCATCACGCGGCGGGGGGCCTCATGATCTCGGCGAGCCACAACCCAATTGAGTGGAACGCGCTCAAGTTCATCGGGCCGACGGGTCTCTTTCTCGAGAACAGCGAAGGCGTCGAGATGCGCGGGCTGATCGAAAAGGGAATTCGACGCGCCCGTTGGGATGCGCTCGGCTCGATCACCGTCGACGACCGTGCAGTTCAGCGACACATCGATCGTGTTCTGTCGATACCGTACGTCGATGTCGAAGGGATTCGCGCTCGACGGTTCGCCGTTGCGCTCGACTGCGTGCGGGGCGCCGGCGCGGTGATCATGCCTGCGCTGCTCGATCGGCTGGGCTGCCGGGTGACGGCGATCAATCTCGAGCCTGACGGGCGCTTTCCTCGCCCACCCGAACCCGTCGCCGAAAACCTCGGCGACCTGGAACGGCTCGTGCTTCAGTCCGGCGCGGCGTTGGGGTTCGCAGTGGATCCTGATGTGGACCGGTTGGCGCTCGTGTCGGATGCGGGCAAGGCGATCGGCGAGGATTTCACGCTGGCTCTCGCCGCGAGGCTGGTGCTTCGCCATCGTAAGGGCTCGATCGTCACCAACCTCTCGACCAGCCGCATCGTCGAGGACGTAGCGAAAGAGGCAGGGGTCGAGGCTGTTCGTGCGCCGGTCGGCGAAGTCAACGTGGCGGTCCGCATGCGCGACGATCGATCTCCGATCGGCGGAGAGGGCAATGGCGGCGTCATCCTCTCGGAGGTTCACCTCGGTCGCGACGCCCCAGTGGGTGCGGCGCTCCTGTTACAACTGCTGCACGAAGAAGGCAGGCCGCTGTCGCAGATCGTGGCGTCGCTCCCGCGGTACGTGATCGTGAAAGACAAGCTCGACCGACCCAGCGCCAGCCTCGACACCGTATACGAAGCGCTGCGGACCGCCTTTCCCGGCGCGACGGCCGATACTCAGGACGGGTTGCGCCTGTCGTGGCCGGATCGTTGGGTACACGTACGTCCGTCGGGGACGGAACCAATCGTGCGAGTAATAGCCGAGGCGCCGACTGACCGCGAGGCACTCGACCTCGTCAAACGGTCGCGCGCCCCGCTCGATGCGCTCAGCGACAGGGCAGGCGCGTAGAGGTAGAAGGCGGGAAGCGGATCGGAACTTCCAGGGAACTCCACTATGTGCGGAATTGTCGGGTACGTTGGACCACGCGGCGCCACCGGCCTGTTGATCGAGGGGCTGAAGCGCCTCGAGTATCGCGGCTACGACTCGGCGGGCATTGCGATGAGCAACGGCCACGGACTCGAGACACGAAAGGCGAAGGGCAAGATCTCGATGCTCGAGAGCCTCGTGAATAGCAACCCGATTCACGGCTCGGTCGGCATCGCGCACACGCGCTGGGCAACGCACGGCCGGCCGAATGAGTGCAACGCACACCCGCAGGTCGACTGCACCAACACGATCGCGGTGGTGCACAACGGCATCATCGAGAACTACGGTGCGCTGCGAAAGATGCTCCAGATGCAGGGGCACACCTTCCAATCCGAAACGGATACCGAGGTGTTGGCGCATTTGATCGAGGCGGCGTTCGACGGTAAGCTCGAGGACGCGGTGATCGACGCGCTCAACCTGGTCGAAGGCACCTACGGCATCGCGGTCCTGTCGAGCAAGGACCCGGACAAGATTGTCTGCGCGCGCAAAGGCAGCCCGCTGCTCATCGGTCTGGGCGAAGGCGAATACTACGTGGCGAGCGACGTTGCGGCGATTCTCCAGCACACACGCCAGGTCGTCTATCTCGACGATGGCGAGATGGGCGTCCTCACCCGCCAGGGTTACGAGGTGCTCGACCTCGATGCGCGCCGCGTCTCGAAGGGTGTGAGCCGGATCGACTGGTCGCTCGATGAGATCGAGAAAGGCGGCTTCGAGCACTTCATGCTCAAGGAGATTTTCGAGCAGCCGCAGACGATCCAGAACACGATGCGCGGCCGTCTCGTGGTCGAAGAGGGCTTTTCAAAGCTCGGCGGCTTGAATTTGACGCGCGACGAGCTCAAGTCGTTCGACCAGGTGATCATCACGGCCTGCGGCACGAGCTGGCACTCGGGGCTGATCGGCGAGATGTACATCGAGGAGCTGGCGCGAATTCGATGCGAGGTCGCATATGCATCGGAGTTCCGCTATCGAAACCCGATCGTGACCGACAAGACCTTGTCGATCGTGATCTCGCAGTCAGGCGAAACCGCGGACACGCTCGCCGCCATGCGCGAGGCGAAGCGCCGCGGCGCCAAGACGCTCGGCCTGGTCAACGTCGTGGGCTCGACGATCGCCCGCGAAGACGACGGCGGCATCTATTTGCACGCCGGCCCGGAAATCGGCGTCGCGTCGACCAAAGCGTTCACGAGCCAGGTGATCGCGATGGCGCTGCTCACCCTCAAGCTGGCGCGCCTACGCACGATGTCGGTGATGCGCGGCAAGGAAGTGGCGGCCGCGATGCTCGAGCTGCCGCAGCAAATTCAAGCGATTCTCGATCGCGCGAGCGAGATCGAATCGATCGCCGAGCGATTCAAGGACGCCACGAACTTTTTGTATCTGGGCCGCGGCTATCAGTTCCCGGTTGCGCTCGAGGGTGCGCTGAAACTGAAAGAGATCAGCTACATCCACGCCGAGGGCTATCCGGCGGCCGAGATGAAGCATGGACCGATCGCGCTGATCGACTCGGAGATGCCCGTGGTGTTCATCGCCCCGCACGACGCGGTGTTCGACAAAGTCGTGTCGAACATTCAGGAAGTGAAAGCGCGCGGCGGCAAGGTCATCTGCATCACGAGCCAGGACGAGCCGGTGCTCGAGGGGATGATCGACTACGAGATTCGGGTCCCCCAGACGATCGACATGCTCTACCCGATCCTGACGGTCATTCCGCTTCAGCTACTCGCGTACTACATCGCGGTGAAGCGCGGCCTGAACGTGGACCAGCCGCGAAATCTGGCGAAGTCGGTGACGGTGGAGTGAGGCCCGAGCCAGCGGGACTCAGCTCTTGGGGTCCATGGCCGGGCTTGACTAAATAGTCCGTATACTGTACAATTCATGCATGAACGAAGTTGCTGCAAAGGTAAGCCCGAAGAGCACCGCTAAGGAAACGACGATCTTCTCGTTGTTGCATGCGGCGCATGCGCTCGAGGATCGGCTCGAGGGAGCGTTGGCGGCGGTCGAGCTCTCCAGCCCGAAGTACAGTGTGCTGACCGAGCTGGTCGGATCCGACAAGCCGTTGTCGTTGGGCGAATTGGCGAGCCGGTTGAGCTGCGTACGGTCCAACATGACGCAGCTCGTCGACCGTCTGGAGACGGACGGTCTGGTCAAGCGAGTCGATTGCCCTACGGACAGGCGCAGCGTCAATGCGGCCATCACGGAGCTTGGCCGCACGCGTCAGCAGGCGGGCGCAAAGGCGCTGGCGGCTCTCCATCGCGAGTTCTCGGCTCAGGTCGGTGCCGAGGATCGCGCCGCAATGGAGCGATTGCTGCGGATTCTTGGCTAATCGTTTTGCCCTAGCAGTTCATATATGAAAGTTTGAGATGGCAATAGTACAGAGATGACAGACTCTACCATTCAACCCCCGAGGGAGCTGACTATGAGCACCACCACTTGGAACATCGATCCGGCGCACACCGAAGTCGGATTCGCCGTACGTCACCTCATGATCTCCACCGTGCGCGGCCGCTTCGGCAACGTCAGCGGCAGCGTCGTCGTCGACGACGACAATCCGCGCAATTCCAAAGTCGATGCCACGGTCGACATCGCGTCCATCGACACGCGGCAGGAGATGCGCGACAACCACCTCCGTTCGCCCGATTTCTTCGACGCCGAGAAGTATCCGACGATGCGCTTCGTCAGCAAACGCATCGAAGGCGATACGGCGAAGCACTTCAAAATCGTCGGCGATCTCACGATCAAGGACCGCACGCACGAAGTGACGCTCGATGCGTCGCTGGAGGGACTGGTCAAGGATCCGTGGGGCGGCGAACGGGCCGGATACTCGGTCAGCGGCAAGCTCAATCGCACCGACTTCAACCTGCTCTGGAACCAGGTGCTCGAGGCGGGCGGCGTCACGGTCGGCGAGGAAGTGAAGCTCTCGATCGACGTCGAGCTGGTGAAGCAGGTCGCGGCTGCGTCAGCCGCGGCGTAGGTGACGCAGGCACCGTGCGCACGACGCGCCGTCGATGCCCATCGACGGCGCGTCGCGCGTTTGGTAGACTTCTCCGCCGTGCCGACGACGATCCCAGTTCGACGCGCTCTTCAGGCAGCCGCCATTCTCGCCTGATGCGCGTTCTCGTACAGCGCGTGACCCGTGCCTCGGTGCGCGTCGACGACCGGACTGTCGGCTCGATTGGCGCGGGCCTCGTCGCACTGGTCGGCTTCACGCACGACGACGGCGAGGAGCAGATCGCCTGGATGGCCGACAAGCTGCTCGGCCTTCGCGTCTTTGCCGACGCCGCCGACAAGATGAATCTCGCCCTGGCCGACGTCGGTGGGTCGCTGCTCGTCGTGTCGCAATTCACGCTCTACGGCGACGCCGTGCGCGGCAGGCGGCCGAGCTTCGTCGACGCTGCTCGTCCGGATGCAGCCGAGGCGCTTTACGACCGGTTCATCGCCGAGCTCCGCGTACTGGGCGCACCCGTCGAGACGGGATCGTTCGGCGCATCGATGCAGGTCGAGCTGGTGAACGACGGACCCGTCACGATCTGGATCGAGCGATGAGCGCGCCGCGCGTCATCCTCGCGTCCGCGTCACCGCGTCGCCGCGACCTCCTCGCGCTGATCGGCATTCCGCACGAGGTGCGGCCAGCCGACATCGACGAGACGCACCGCGCCGGCGAAGCGCCCGCCGCCTACGCAGAGCGATTGGCGCGAGAGAAAACCTGTGCTGTCGACGTGCCTGGCGCGGTGATGATCGGCAGCGACACGATCGTCGTCGTCGACGGCGACATCCTCGGCAAGCCGCGCGATCGCGCGCACGCCGTCGAAATGCTCGGCCGGCTGAGCGGCCGCTCACACGTCGTGATGACCGGTGTCGCGATTCGCTGGAACGGCCGCATTGCATCCGGCGTCGAAGAAGTCGGCGTGACCTTCCGTCCGCTCGCACCTCAGGAGATCGAGCGATATGTCGACACCGGCGAGCCGATGGACAAGGCCGGCGCGTACGGCATTCAAGGCTACGGCGCGACGATCGTCGAGCGTGTGGACGGCGACTACTTCGCCGTCATGGGCTTGGCACTCAATCGCTTGACGCGGCTCGCCGCCGACGTCGGACTCCGCTACGACTTCGGTCCGCTCCGCAGCGACTGATACGCCGTCCGCCACCGCTCGACGCGATCGAGCACGTCACGCACGCTGATGCGGGGCATCCGATCGAGCCGATTCTCCATGCTGATCGGATAGCTCTCGCCCGGATCGCCGTAGGCGTCGACGATCAGATCGTGGAACCGGCGATACGGCCCGGTGCGTTTCGGGTTCGTGTAGCCCATGAGACTGATCACCGGCCGGTCGAGTGCCACAGCCATGTGCAGCGGCCCGGTATCGGGCGCGAGCACCAACGCCGATCCGTCGAGCAACCCCACGAGATTGCGTAGGCCGCTGCCGAGCATCGACCGCGGCGCTCGCCGCGCCCGTTCTCGGATGACTTGCTCGGCGTGCAGCTCGCGCGGCGACCGGCCGCCGACGAGCATCGGCTCGAGCCCGAAGTCGAACCAGAGCGCATCGGCAACTTCGGCCCACCGCTCGGGCGGCCAATCCTTCTGTGGCTTGCTCGTCGCGACGACGATCGCCGCCGCCGGCCGCTCGAGCGGCGCGACGAGCTCGCGCTGTGCAGCACGCTCCTGCGGCCAGGGGCCAAGGTCCCACTCGACCGGCTCGCGCGGCACGCCGATCTCGGTGAGGAATTCGAAATACTGATCCTGAACATGCTGCGGGGCGCGCGGCGGAATGCGATGCGTCGTGAACAGCCAGTTCATGTCGCGCGCCCGCGCACGATCGAACCCGAGCTTGACGGGTGCGTGCGTGAAGCTGGTGACCACGCCCGCCTTGAAATAGACCTGCAGGTCAATCACCAGGTCGAATTGCCGATTGGCGAGCGCGCGGCGTACGTCGGCAAAAGCGCGCCAGCCGCGTGCCCGGTCGAACTCGACGATCTCGTCTACCGAACGATGGCCGCGGACGAGCGTTGCCGGCCCGGGCTGCAGCACCCAGGTGATGTGCGTGTTCGGCCGGTGTCGCTTGAGCGCGTTGATCACGGGGAGCACGTGGACCGCGTCGCCCACGGCGCTCATCATGACGATACAAACGCGATCCAGCCGAACGTCGATCATCGCGGCGACGTGATCGGTTGAAGCGCGTCCAGCTCGTGGAGCATCGCGGCGGCATCGATCCCGTCGGGCGACGGCCGGCTGATCATCCGCCACGGTCCTGTGGCCTGAGGAAAAGTTCGTTCGGGCTGGCCGGGCGCGAACACGCCGACCACAGGCACGCCGAGCGCGGCGGCGACGTGCAGCGGTCCGGAATCGTGGCCGATGAACGCCGACGCGCGCGACAGCGCCGCCGCCGAAGCCCCAAGCGCTCCGCCCTCGAACTGATCGACGTAGTAGCCGCGCGGATGGGTGGACGAACGGCGGAGCTCGTCCAGCTCCGGAGCGCGTCCGACCCACAGGACCGAGATGCCGCGCGCCTGGAGCGCGAACGCAACCTGTGTCCAGACGGCGAGCGGCACGCATCGGGCGCGGGTGCTGGCGAACGGGTGGAGCGCGACGAACTGCGCCGGCAGCTGGGCGACCGCGGCCCGGTCCGACGCCGGAATGCGCGCCCGATCGAGCACGTAATGAGGGTTCTGTGATGGCGCTCCGGCCGCCGCTGCGAGGCGCGCGAGCTCGCGCACGACGGGACGCCCCACGTCTTCCGCCGGCAAGACCTGAGTAAGAAAGAGCGAGTTGCGATGGCGGGCGAGGCCGATTCGGCGCGGAATGCCAGCCGCAGCGACCGCGGCCGCCGTGCGCCAGGGTGCGTCGGTGACGAGCGCGATGTCGTACCGATTGCGTCGCACCAATCCGATGCTGCGCAGCATCGGTCCGAGTGGGGGCCGCGCGTGTCCGGGTGCGACGGCCCAGAACGGGTCGGCCGCGATGACAGATCTCACATGGGGAAGGAGCGCGCCGACGGCGGCCGTGTACCGCTTGCACCAGAGGTCGATCGCCGCACTGGGAAACGCGGCGGCGAGCGGCGGCGCAAGCGACGACGCGAACACCAGGTCGCCGAGGTTGGCGAGTGCGACGATCAGGATGCGCGCCGGCGCGTCATGCGCCTTGCGCGAGCGCGCCGGCGCCGACGATGTTGTGCGGTGCCCTTGCGAATCCTCCAGGTCGACGCCGAACGCGGCTGGCGCGGTGGCCAGCGTCAGACGCTGCTCCTGTCGCAGGAGCTCGCGCGGCGGGGACATGAATGCATCATTGCCGCCCGTACCCGTGACGCGCTCGCTGCGCGGGCGAAACACGCCGGCTTGCGCGTCGTGGAGATTCAGCCGCGCTCGGAGGCGGGCCTCGTCACGGCGTTCGGACTGCGCCGCCTCATCGAGCGCGAGCAGATCGACGTCGTGCATGCTCAGGCTTCGCACGCCTTGGGCCTCGCTGCGCTCGCGACACTTGGTACACGGGCGCGACTGATCGTCACACGGCACCTGGCGCGCGCGCCGCGCTCGAACCCCGGCACGCGCTGGAAGTACGCCCGGTCCCATGCCGTGATCGCGGTGTCGCGCGCCGCGGCCGATGTGCTGACGGAGGCTGGCGTGGTACGCGTCCCGATCGACGTTGTCCCGGGTGGAGTGGAAATGCGCCGCGACGTGGCCTGCGCGCCGAGAGTCGTTCTCGAGTCGCTCGGCGTTATGCCGGACGCGCCGCTCGTCGTCGGCGTTGGCGCGCTCGTGCCGCAGAAGGATCCGCTCACCTTCGTGCGCGCGGTCGCCGCGCTGCGTCGTGCGCTGCCGAACGTGCAAGCGCTGTGGGTCGGCGAAGGCGAGCTGCGGCGCGACGTCGAACGGGAAATCGCGGCGCTCGGCCTCGAGCACACCGTGCGCCTGGCCGGCTTTCGCGACGACGTCGACGCGCTGATGTGCTCCGCCTCGCTGTTCGCGCTCAGCTCCCGCTTCGAGGGCCTGCCACTCGTCATAATGGACGCGTTCGCGCTCGGCGTACCTGTAGTTGCCACGGCGGGAAGCGGCGTGCCCGAGCTCGTCAAGGACGGAGTGACGGGCTTGCTCTCGCCGGTCGGCGATGCCGCGGCGCTCGCCGAGTCGATGCGGCGCGTGCTCACCGATGCCGCGCTCGCCGGGCAGCTTCGACGCGGGGCGCTCGTGCGCGCGCCCGAGTATTCGATCGAGCGAACCGCCGAACGAACCCTCATGGTGTACGAGCGCGTGCTGGCACGTTGACGTCCCCATCGCGCGCTGCGTCCCGGACGCGTGCGAGCTCGGCTTCGGTGACGCGTGCACCGCGCAGGTCGCGCCATTTCCGCGCCGAACGCATGAGTCGCGCAAGATTCGCGTCACGAGCCTGCTCGAACGATCCGCCGAGCTCTACGCGGTCGACGTCGAGCACGAGCGCGTCGAGCGTTGCGTCGGCGCGGCGCCGCAGGAGCACGTTCTTCACATTGAGGTCCGCATGCCGCGCTCCCGCGGTGGCGAGCGTGTGCACGAGACGAAGTGCGGCGTTCCAGGACTGCTCGCGGAGCTTTGCGTCGTCCGACATCAAGGCCGCCGAGAGGTCGAAGCTGTCGGCAATCTCCATCGTGGCCACGTCGGAGCGACACAAGCCGATCGCCGCGCGATAGATGGTGTAGGCGGCGAATTCGGGCGTCGGAACGTCGAGCGCACGCAGACGTTCGGAGATCGCGAGCTCGAGCGGCGCGCGCCCGGGAGCGCGGAAGAGATCGCCCGTCAGCGGCGCGAAGGCGCCGCCGTGATGGTTGTGTCGGACGACGACGCGCTGCGACTGGTCAGGAAAGGGAATCGCGAACACCGGCGCCCGCCCGGTGAGCCGGCGAGCCGCGGCGTGAGATCGCGCGTAGTCGTAGAGCGTTCCCGCGGTCAGCGCTGTACGAAGCGGCGCCTCGAGGCGTGGCCGGCAGACCGCGTCGACGCCGTCGAGCGCGATGTGGACGAATCCCGCCGGCGCCGCCTCGCGAGTCGGCATCAGCCGCTCGAGACGCGGTAGACCGTCACCGGTTGGCTCTTATTCTTGAGCTCCATCGGCGGGCAGGCGACGAGCGCGGGCGGCGCGGTGAGCGCGGTGCGGAATTCCTCGGACAGCAGAATCTCGCCAGCGCCGGCGGCGGAGCAGAGCCGATGCGCCGTGTTCACCGTGTCGCCAATGACGGTGAACTCGAGGCGCCGCTCCGAGCCGATGTTGCCGGCGAACGCTTCGCCGAAGTTGAGCCCGATGCCGATGTCGAGCGACGGGCGGCCGCTTGCGCGCCAGCCGGCGTTGAGAGTCTCGAGCTCGCGAATCATGTCGATCGCCGCCGCCATCGCGTTGTCGGCATCGGCGGGGCCGCCGATCGGCGCGCCCCACTGCGCCATCACCGAGTCGCCGATGAACTTGTCGAGCGTTCCGTCATGACGAAACACGCAATCGACCATCTCGGTGAAATATTCGGTGAGCAGCGACGCGATCTCGTCCGGCCGCATGTTCTCCGACAGCGCCGTGAAGCCGCGGATGTCGCTGAACAGCACGGCGACGGGACACTTGTCGCCCCCCAACCGGATCGACTCCGACGACTCGGCGATGCGCTTGGCCAGCTGCGGCGTGAAGAAGCGCTCGAAGTTGCTGCGCGTCAGTATTTGGCGCTGGATGCGCTGCGCGAACTGGCCGTTCTCGATCGCCACGGCGGCGATGCCGGCAAAGGCGATGCAGAACTCGAAGTCCTCGTCGACCAGCCGGTGGGTCGCCGTCACGTTGTCGACGTAGAGAATGCCGAGGGCGCGGTCTTCGCTGCCGACGAGCGGGCAGCAGATCGCCGAGCGAATCTGCTGCATGAGGATCGACTGGCCGCCGAACCGCGTGTCTTCGCCGGCATTGTCGGTGAGAATCGCAACTTTGTCCTCGAGCGCTTTGCGGGCGATCGACTGCGGCACGGCACGGGTCGTGTCGCCGCCGCGCTTGTCGCGCGCGATCTTCGGCACGAGGTCGCCATTGTCGTCGATCAGCAGAATCGCGACGCGATCCACCTCGAGAATCTGGTACGCGTATCCGGCGATCTTGTCGAGCAGCGAATCGATGTCCGCCGCTTTGCCGAGTCCCTTCGAGACCTCGAGCAGCGTCGCGAGCTTCTGCCGGCTCTTCTCGAAGGCGGCGAGATCTTGCGACGTGTTCGGCAGCGCCGGCACGCTGAGCGGGCTCTGGATGCCCGAGAGCGACGAAGTCGAGTCGCGCACCGGCAGCTGGCGAACGATCGTCGCGCCCGCCGGCGGACTGTTCGATTCGCCGCGGCCGCTCGTCGAGTTGGCGGGGCCCGGTGGACCGGTCGGAATCTGCACGACGCGGAAGCCGACCTTTCCGAACGTGACGACGTCGCCGGATTTGAGCACCCCTCGCTCGACGCGCGTGCCATTGAGAAACGTGCCGTTGCTGGAGCCCAGATCGCGCACGGCAACGCCGGCGTCGCCCGCTTCGACTTCGGCGTGGCGTCGCGAGATCGTGGGATCGATGACCGGGATATCGCTCGCCGGCGCGCGGCCGACGAGCAGAGCTGCGCCCTCGCGCAGATCGAAGGAATGCATCCCGTCGGTGCTCGTCAGTCGATAGCGCATCCCGGTCAAATATGAGGGGCTGACGACGGCCGAGCTATCGGCGCGCGATCATTGGCGGCGAGCACGTACCTGTCCGATCGCGGCGAGGAGCGCGCGGGCCTTGTTCGTGTGCTCGAGGAACTCGCGCTCGGGAACCGAGTCGTAGACGACTCCGGCCGCCGACTGCACCGACGCCACACCGTTGGCGATGACGCAGGTGCGGATGGTGATCGCGAGATCCATGCGCTTCACGCCGGCGGCGATGTAGCCCACCGCGCCGCCGTATGGTCCGCGGCGCTCCGGCTCCATCTCGTCGATGATCTGCATGGCGCGCACCTTCGGCGCGCCAGTGAGGGTGCCGGCGGGGAAGCTGGCGCGAAAGGCATCCATTGCGGTGAGGCCGGCGCGGAGCTGGCCGTCGACTTGGCTGACGAGATGGAGCACGTGCGAGTAGCGCTCGACGACCATCAGTTCCGACACGCGCACCGACCCGAATTCGGCGATGCGGCCCACATCGTTGCGGCCGAGGTCGACGAGCATGAGGTGTTCGGCGCGCTCCTTCTCGTCGTTGACCAGCTCGTCAGTCATGCGGGCGTCGTCGTCGGCCGAGCGGCCGCGGCGGCGCGTGCCGGCGATCGGGCGCAGGGTGACGGTGCCAGAGCCGGTGACTCGGACGAGGAGCTCCGGCGAGCTGCCGACGATCTCGACGCCGTCGAGCACGAGGTGGTACATGTACGGCGACGGATTGATCACGCGCAGCGCGCGATAGAGATCGGTCGACGAAAAATCAAAGGGAACGTCGATCCGGCGCGCCACCTGCACTTGAAAGGCGTCGCCGGCGATGATGTACTGGCGCACCCGCTCGACGTCCTCGAGGAACTTCTCTTTCGAGTAGTGTGAACTGCCCTCGGCTGGCGGCGCCGAGGGGTCAAGGTCGAGCGGCGCGAGCGGCGGCCCGGAGCGCAGCCGCGCGATGGTCGCGTCGACCGAGCGCAGCGCGGCGTCGTGGACCCGCGCCAGCTCATCGTCCGACGCGCCCGGCTCGACGCGCGCCGCGGCGACGACGCGCGCCTGCGAGCGCAGGTTGTCGAACACGACCAGCACATCGGTGAACACGAACAGCGCGTCGGGCACGGCGACGCCCTTGGCGGGCGGCGCGGGTAGCCGCTCGATGACCCGCGCCACATCGTAGCTGAAGTAGCCGACGGCACCGCTCCAGAACTCGCCGATCTCCGGCGCGTCGACCGGGTCGCACTCGGCCAGCAGCGACTCCAAGTCGGCGAGGGGATCGGCTGGGCGGCGCTCGTTGTGCCAGCCTTTGTCCGGCGTCCAGTCGCGCACCACGCCGTCCTCGAGCTTCCAGGCCGCGCGCGGCGACGCGCCCATGAACGTGTAGCGCGCCCAGGTTTCGCCGCCAGCGGGCGCCGACTCGAGCAGAAAGGCGAATGGGCCGTCGCGCAGCTTGGCGAACGCGGCGACCGGCGTTTCGGTGTCGAGCAGGACGTCGCGCCACACCGGGACGAGACGCGTGGTGGCGGAGGACGGCGCCGAGGCGCGACGGGCGCGGTCGCGAAAATCTTGGAAGGACATCCAGGAATAATCGTCGGTCAGCTCACCGGCAGGCAGCCTTCAGCTCGGCCAACCAACTCGGCGTCTCAACCGCCGGAGGCAGCATCTGCAGCGTAGCACCGTGCGCGACGCGCATACGAACCGGAATGCCGTAGATCGCGACGATGTCGCCGATCCCGGGCAGTACGTGCAAGTCGCTCCAGTAGCTGGATCCAATTGCCGCGGCGATCCGATCGCCGGCGTCGCGAAGAGCTGTCGGCAGGAGCGACCGAGCAAGCCACATCTCAGTGTACAATGAATCACCCATCATCACGAGCAGGCGGCGCGACGCTAATCCGCCAATCGTCTGAGTGTCGGGCGTGAGGGTCAAGCGCACGTCCGCCGCCGCGTTCGTACTGTCGTGTTCGGCTTTGGCGCGCTTCGCGACATCGGCGAACCGCTGCACCGCCTCGGTATATGACTGGTGAGACGGCTGAACGCCGGCGCCGGCCCAGCAACCGTCCTTTGGGCCGAACCATATCTGGTCGCCGCCCACACGCATGTAGACGTTGGCGCTGTCGGAAATGAATTCCATAGTGGGAGGCCCGCTTCCGACTACGCCAAGCGCAATGCTCCGACTCGATTGGCCGTGGGCGGACCCCGTGCCCGCTATGAGCAGCAACGGCGTGAGCGCAACGAGCGATTTTGTCCGGCGCGCTAGCTGATTCATCATGCTGATCGCTCTCAGTCGATCTGAGGGTCGCTCTTGGAAAGGAAGTGCATAGGCGTTGCTCCCCGGCCGCCGCGCCGCGAACTTTCGCCGTCATGCGTCATGCTCGCGCGGCGACGGTCCCGATGGCTGCCCTTGCCACGCTGTTCGGGCTGGTCGGCCCCGTTGTCCGCGCGCAGGCCTGGAACGATCCGCGAAGCCGCGCGCTCGTCGAGCGGGCCACGCTTCGCCGCGCGCAGCAGCTCGCCGACACCGGCCTCACCGACTATCAGGCGACCGCGCACGGCTACGTGACCTTCCTGGCGCAGCTCGGTGAGGGGTTTCCGACGCCGCCCAAGATCATCAAGGCCGACGAGCTCGAGCTGGAAGTCTACTGGCACGCGCCTAACCTGAGCAAGCAGCGCATCGTCGGCCGGCGCGACACGCTCCTTCTCCCGACCGACATCGCGTATCACGAAGACCACCTCGGCATCGTCCAGAACAACTTTCCGAGCGTCATTCGCATCGGCGACGGCGACGAGGTGCGCGACGTGCCGCACCCGCTCTCGCCGGCGGGGCTCGGCGACTACGATTTCGCGCTCACCGATAGCTTCGCCATCGGCTCGGGCTCGCAGCGCATCAGCGTCTACGAGATCAAGGTGCGGCCCAAGGACGACCAGCAGCCGCGCGTCGTCGGCGCAATCTATCTGGACCCGTCCGAAGGCCAGGTCGTACGCATGAATCTGAGCTTCACCCACGCCGCGTTTCTCGACAAGTCGCTCGAGCAGCTGTCGGTGGTGCTGGAGAATCGGCTCGTTACAGGCCGCTATTGGCTGCCGAGCCGACAGGAGATCGAAATTCGGCGGTCGGGAACGTGGCTCGACTATCCGGTGCGCGGGATCATCCGCGGCCGGTGGGAGATCGGCGACTACCGGTTCGAGACCAATCTTCCGAGAGCGCTGTTCGCCGGACCAGAGATAGTCCAAATGCCGCCGGCGCTGCTCCGCCAATATCACTGGACGGGCGCGATTCTCGACTCGCTGCCGCCCGACGTCCGCGCGGCGACCGAAGAGGACGTGAAGCGTGTCCAGGACGAGGCGCGCGCCCTCGTGCGGAGTCAGGCGCTGGCCCGCGCGCAGCACGTGACGCTCTCGGCGCGCAGCATCTCCGACTTCGCGCGCTACGACCGCGTGGAGGGCCTTGCCGTGGGCGACGGCTTGTCGAAGCAGTTCGGCAGCGGATTCACGGCCACGGTGCGCGGCCGCTATGGCCTGGACGACCGCGACGGGAAGGGGAGCGCGGAGCTTGCCTGGCAATCGGGATCGGGATTCAGAGTTCGAGCATTCGGGATCCGTGATTTCCGCGACGTCGGCGATGTGGCCGAGCGGTCGGCGGCGATCAATTCGCTGGCGGCGCAGGAGTTCGGGAGCGACTACAGCGATCCGTATCTGGCGCGGGGCGGGGGGATTGGCGTGCAGTTCGCGCCGGCGTCGGGGCTGCGGTGGAGTGCCGAGGCGGGGTACGAGGGTGAGTCGGCGCTCGGTGTGCATGCGCGGCCTGTCACAGGCGCGTTCGAGCCGGCGGTCTCGGCGGCCAACGAGCGAACGGTGCGA
>DATNAT010000118.1:0-9877 GCA_035572355.1 Gemmatimonadaceae bacterium | reverse complement strand
TCGGTGCTCACGCTCCCCGAGGAGCAGGAGCTGATCAAGGCGCTGCTCGACTATCCGGCGCTCGTCGCCGGCGCGGCGGCGGCGCTCGAGCCGCACCGCGTCGCCACGTATCTGCACGACACCGCGGGCAAGGCGCACCTCTGGTACCACAAGGCGCACGTGCTCGGCGAGCCCGAGCCGATCATGCGCGCCCGGCTCGTGCTGGCCCGCGCGACGCAGTCCGTCCTCCACACCGGCCTCGCGCTGCTCGGGATCTCGGCGCCGGCGCGGATGTAGCCGGCGGTTCCGCTCGTTCGCCCGCTCCGTCGTACGATTTCTCTCATGCTCGGACACACGCCATGACCGTGCTCGTCGTCGGGTCCGTCGCCCTCGATTCCGTCGAAACGCCGTTCGGCAAGGCGGACAACGTGCTCGGCGGCTCCGGCACCTTCTTCGCCGCCTCGGCCAGCCACCTGGCGCCGGTGCAGCTTGTCGGCGTGATCGGCAACGACTATCCGATCGCCGATCTCGAGCGCTCGTTCGCCGGTCGCCCGATCGATCTCGCGGGCCTCGAGCGTGCCGACGGCGCGTCGTTCCGCTGGCGCGGACGCTACCGCCACGACTTGAACAGCGCCGAAACGCTGGAGACGCACCTCGGCGTCTTCTCCAACTTCCGGCCGAAGATTCCCGAGCAGTTCCGGCGCGCGCCGTTCGTATTTCTCGGGAACATCGATCCGCGCCTCCAGCTCGAGGTGCTGACCCAGGTCGTGAAGCCCAAGCTCGTCGCGTGCGACACGATGAATTTCTGGATCGAGAGCCGCCGCCCCGACGTGCTGGCGCTGCTCGAGCAGGTGGACCTGATCACGCTCAACGACGCCGAGGCGCGGCAGCTGACGGAGGAGTTCAACATCGTGCGCGCAGCGCGTTGGATCATGGCGCGCGGCCCGAAGCATGTCGTGATCAAGAAGGGCGAGCACGGCGCGTTCATGTTCACCAAGTCGAGCATCTTCTTCGCGCCGGCCTATCCGCTCGAGTCGGTGTTCGATCCGACCGGCGCCGGCGATTCGTTCGCCGGCGGCTTCATGGGTTACCTGGCGCGGAGCGGCGATCTCTCGGACGAGAACCTTCGTCGTGCCGTCGTGTACGGATCGGCCATGGGATCGTTCGCGGTCGAGAAATTCTCGGTCGAGCGGCTGCTCGAGATCAACGCGCAGGACATCGCCCGCCGCGTCGACGAGTTCCACCGGCTGGTGAGCTTCGAGCGGGACCTCGCGTGAGCGCGCCGCTCGACTACCGCGCGGCCGGCGTCGACATCGATGCCGCGGACGACGCGAAGCATCGGATCAAGGCGCACGTGCTGTCGACGTTGACCGCGGGTGCGCGCGGCGAGTTCGGCGGCTTCGGCGGAATGTTTCGCGTGCCGACGGACGTCCCCAAACCGGTGCTCGTGTCGAGCGCGGACGGCGTGGGCACGAAGCTCAAGGTCGCGATCGAGGCCGGGCGGCACGATACGGTCGGGCACGATCTGGTGAACCACTGCGTGAATGACATTCTCGTGCAGGGCGCGCGTCCGCTGTTCTTCCTGGACTATGTCGCGTTCGGCGCGCTGGAGCCGGCTGTAGTCGAACAGGTGGTGGCGGGGGTCGCGGCGGGTTGCCGCGAGAATGGATGCGCGCTGCTTGGCGGCGAGACCGCGGAGATGCCCGGGGTGTACACACCGCCCGATTACGATTTGGCCGGGTTCATCGTCGGATATGTAGATGAGGACGCTATCCTTGGGCCCACACGGGTTCGCCCGGGACAGGTCCTCGTCGGCATCGAGAGCAGTGGGCTGCACACGAATGGCTTTTCTCTCGCGCGGCGCATCGTTGGGGAGCGGCTGAAGCTGAGGGCCGACGACCCGTTTCCTGGCGGCGAGCGGAGCGTGGGTGACGTGCTGCTGGCGGTCCACCAGTCGTATCTCGCGGCGCTTCAGTCCGTGCTGGGCCAGGTGAGTGCCATGGCGCACATCACGGGCGGAGGCATTCCGGGCAATTTGAATCGGGCGCTTCCGGCCACGGTCGACGCGGTGGTGGAGACGTCGAGCTGGGCGGTGCCGAACTTGTTCGAGCAGTTGGGCCGGGCGGGGAACGTGGCGCGCGAGGAGATGTTCCGAGCCTTCAACATGGGGGTCGGGATGATCGTCATCGCCGACGCTGCGGCGGCCGAGGCGGTGGTGGCATCGTGCGCGGCGCGCGGGCTCCACGCCTGGCGACTCGGACGAACCGAGGCGGGCTCGGGGCGCGTCATACTTCAATAGTGAGGGGTTCATGAAGAGGATTGTCAGATTGGCGGGTGTGTTCGTGCTGCTCGGCGGCGTCTCGCTCGGCGCCCAGTCGACGCAGTGTCCGGCGGGTTCGTCGGCGATCGATCGCCAGCGGATCGCCCAGGACGCCTGCCAACAGGCGCTCGACCTGTTCCAGTACATGGCGCCGCAGCTCGGCACGGCGATCGCCGGCGGCAATGCGACGCTCGGCCAGGGCGGCTCACTCGGAGGCCTCGGCCATTTCGTGATCGGCCTGCGCGCCAACGTCGTTCGCGCCTCGCTACCGCAAGTGGACTCGGTGCCGCCGGGCGTGACCGGTGCGCAGTCGCGGCAGTTCCCGACGAAGGACGGGTTTCTCCCGATGCCCGTCGCCGACGCGGCGATCGGCGTGTTCAAAGGCCTTCCGCTCGGCCTCACCAACGTCGGCGGCATCGATCTTCTCGTGAACGCGTCGTACATCCCGAAAGTCAACCAGGACAACGTCTCGCTCGACCCGGATACGCCGCTCAAGCTTGGCTACGGCGTGCGCGTGAGCGCACTGCAGGAGTCGCTGCTCATGCCGGGCGTCTCGTTCACCTACCTCAAGCGCGATCTGCCGAAGATGACGCTCAGCGGCACGATCAAGACGGTGAACGGCGCAGACTCCGTGAGTGTTCGCGACCTCGACCTCGAGACGAGCGCCTGGCGCATCGTGGCGAGCAAGAGCCTGGTGCTGTTCGGAATCGCGGCGGGCTACGGACGCGACACCTACAAGTCGTCGGCGACGGCGTTCGGCGTCGTTCCGACGGCGCTCGGCACCCAGCGGTCGGACGACATCCATGCGGCGCAGAACGTCAGCCGCAACAACCTCTTCGCCGATCTCTCGATCAACATGCTGTTGTTCAAGCTCGTCGGCGAGATCGGTCAGGTGTCCGGCGGCAGCCTCGATCAGCCGACCTTCAACACCTTCGCCGGAAAGGGCGCGATGGACTCGCGCGTCTACGGCTCGGTCGGGCTGCGGTTCGGTTTCTGAGATCTCGAATGTGAGCGACCCGCGCGCCGCCGCGGCCGAGACCGACGCGACGTACATGCGGCGCGCGCTCGCCCTCGCCGCGCGCGGTTGGGGACAGACGGCGCCGAACCCAATGGTCGGCGCCGTCGTCGTTGCGGCGTCCTCCGACGCGCCGAACGGTGTCGTCGTCGGCGAGGGCTTTCACGCGCGGTACGGCGGCCAACACGCTGAGCCCGTGGCGCTCGTTGCGGCCGGCGAGCGTGCGCGCGGGGCGACGCTCTACGTGACACTCGAGCCGTGTGCCCATCACGGCCGAACACCGCCCTGCGCCGACGCGATCGTCGACGCCGGCATCGCGCGTGTGGTGGCAGCCGTCTCCGATCCGAGCGCGGTCGCCCGCGGCGGCGGCGAGAAGCTTCGCGCGGCCGGTATTCGGGTCGACTTTGGCCCGGAGCGTGATGCCGCGCTCGAGCTCAACGCGCCGTTCTTCAATGCGCAGGCGAGCGACCTGCCGTGGGTGACGGTCAAGTTTGCGCTGTCGGAAGATGGCGGCGTTGCCGATCCAACCGGTGCGCGCCGGTGGATCAGCAATGCCCAATCCCGCGCAGCGGGCCATCGCTTGCGCGCCAACGCCGATGCGATCGCCGTGGGGATCGGCACTGTACTCGCCGATGACCCGGCGCTCACCGTCCGCGACGCGCCGGCGCCGCGGCTGCCGCCGCGCCGCGTGGTATTCGACAGCGCGCTTCGGACGCCACCGACATCGACGCTCGTGCGCACGGCGCGTGAAGTGCCGACGACGATCTTCGTCGGCGAAGAAGGCGCGCGCGCGCCGCGCCGGGCCGCGATCGAGCACGCCGGCGTGGAGGTGATCGTCGCTCCCGCGCCGAGCACTGGCATCCCGGGAGCGACCGACCTTCACGCGGCGCTCCGGATGCTTCGCGACCGCGGGGTTCGGTCGCTGCTCGTCGAGGCGGGCCCGCGGCTCGCCGGCGCGCTCTTCGCCGCGTCGCTCGTGCAGCGTGTCGTTATCTTTCGAGCACCGTTCGGTCTGGGCGATTCGGCACCTGGCGCGTTTGCCTTCGCGCCGCCCGGTTTCGCCGAGCGCCTCCACCACGCTCCGATCGTCGAACGGCAGCAGCTCGGCGACGACGTCATGACCGCCTACGCCCTCGAGGACGTGCCGTGTTCACCGGATTGATCGACGACGTTGGTGTCGTGACGCGGGCGCAAGATTCAGCGGCAGGGCGCGAGCTGCGCATCGAGTGCCGGTACGAGGATCTCGCCCCGGGCGAGAGCATCGCGGTGAACGGCGCGTGCCTCACGGTCCGCGAACATGGAACGAAATGGTTCACCGTCGCAGCGGTCACGACGACCCTGGGCCGTACGACGATGGACGATTGGCGGACTGGCCGGCGAGTCAACTTGGAGCGCGCCCTGCGGGTCGGCGACCGCCTCGGCGGCCACTTCGTGCAAGGGCACGTAGACGGCGTCGCGACGGTGGAAACCGTTCGCCAGCATGAAGATGCGTTGCTTGTCGACCTTGCTCTACCGACTGGACTCGCCGAGCTTATGGTGCAGCACGGATCGGTCGCGGTCGACGGGGTCAGCCTTACCGTAAACGACCTGCCCACGCCCGGACTGCTGCAGATTTCGTTGATCGAGTACACACTACGTCATACCGCGCTGGACGACCTGGCCGTTGGTACGCAGGTCCACGTCGAGGCCGACATGCTCGGCAAGTACGTGCAGCGCTTACTCAAGGAACAGCCATGGTCTTCGGCACGATAGAGCAGGCGATCGCCGAGATTCGCGCCGGACGCTTCGTCATCGTCGCGGACGACGAGGATCGCGAGAACGAAGGCGACTTGATCTGTGCGGCGCACCTCGTGACGCCCCAGATGGTCAACTTCATGATCAAGAAGGCGGGTGGCCTCATCTGCCTCGCGCTGACCGGCGACCGGGTCGACGCACTCGGTCTATCGCCGATGAGCGAGACCAATCCCGACGAGTATCGCACCGCCTACACGGTGAGCATCGACGCGTCGTCCCGCCACGGGGTGTCGACGGGGATCAGCGCGCAGGACCGTGCGACGACGATTCGCGTCGCCGTCGATCCGGCGTCGGCGCCCGCCGACCTGCGTCGTGGCGGCCACGTCTTCCCGCTCCGCGCGCGCGACGGCGGCGTGCTCCAGCGCGTCGGGCATACCGAAGCGGCGATCGACCTCGCGCGTCTCGCCGGCATGGAGCCGGCCGGCGTCATCTGCGAGATCTTGAACGAGGACGGCACCGCGGCGCGCCGCCCGGAGCTCGAGGCATTCGCCGAGACGCACGGCATCGTCTTCATCACCGTCGCGCAGCTCGTCGCCTATCGCCTGAAGAGCGAGCGGCTCGTGCACCGAGTCGCCGAGGCGCGGTTGCCCACGGAACACGGCACGTGGACGATCGTCGGCTATCGCAATGAAGTCGACCCGCACGAGCACGTCGCGCTCGTCTACGGCGACGTCGCCGACGGCGAGGACGTCCTCGTGCGCATCCACTCGAAGTGTCTCACCGGCGACGTGTTCCACTCGCTGCGCTGCGATTGCGGGTGGCAGCTCGATACCGCGATGTCGATGATCGCCGCCGAGGGGCGCGGTGTGATCGTCTACCTCGATCAGGAAGGGCGGGGCATCGGGCTGCTCAACAAGCTCAAGGCGTACGAGCTGCAGGATCGCGGTGCCGACACCGTCGAGGCGAACGAACAGCTCGGATTCAAGCCCGATCTCCGCAACTACGGCATCGGCGCGCAGATTCTGCTCGACTTGGGGCTCGCGTCGATTCGTCCGATCACGAACAATCCGCGCAAGATGGTCGGTCTCGAGGGCTATGGCCTGCGTCTCGGCGAGCGTGTGCCGATCGTACAGCCGGCGCACGACGAGAACGCGGACTATCTGCGTACGAAGCGGGACAAGCTCGGGCACCTGCTCGCCTCGTAATGCCCGAATTCTCCGCGTCGCCGGCGGGAGCACAGCGGCGCATCGCCGTCGTCGCCAGTCGATTCAATCAACAGATCGTCGAGCGTCTTGTGGATGGCGCGCTCGATGCGCTCGTTCGCCACGGTGTCGGCGCCGCCGACATCGACGTGGTCTGGGTGCCGGGGGCGTGGGAGCTGCCGTTGGCGGCGCGCCGCTTGCTCGTCACGGAACGCTACGATGCGCTGATCGCGCTGGGTGCCGTGATTCGCGGCGAGACGCCCCACTTCGACTTCGTGGCCGGCGAAGCGTCGCGCGGTCTTTCGACAGCGAGCACCGACTTCGACACGCCGATCGGCTTCGGGCTGCTCACGTGCAACAATGAAGCGCAGGCCGAGGCGCGCGCCGGCGGCGAGTTCGGCAACAAGGGCTGGGATGCCGCGCTCGCCGCGCTCGAGATGGCCGATCTCTTCGATCGACTCGATGCCGCGGACGCGAGTTGAGACGCGGGCGCGAGCCCGCGTGCTGCAAGCCCTCTACGCCTGGGACCTGCGCGACGGCCAACGCCTCGAACGAGTCGCCGAACAGATCTGGGACGATCTCGCGGTACCGGCGGACGAGCGGCGCATTGCCGGTCCGCTCGTGCGAACCATCGTGCAGCGCGGCGACGCGCTCGACACGGAGTTGGCGGACGTCACGACGAACTGGCGTCTCGACCGGCTCGGCGTGATCGATCGCTCGGTCCTCCGGCTCGCTGCCGCGGAGCTCGACCAGGGCGCGACACCGCCGCGCGTCGTCATACAGGAGGCGGTGCATCTCGCGGAACGCTACGGCACGGTGAAGAGCGCGAGGTTCGTGAACGGCGTGCTCGACGCACTGGCCAGGCGAATGGGACGGATCTGAGTGCGCATCCTCCTCGTCAACTGGCAGGACCGCGAGAATCCGCAGGCCGGGGGCGCCGAGATCCATCTGCACGAGATTTTTGGCCGACTCGCGGCGAAGGGACACGAGGTGCGGCTCCTCTGCGGAGGATGGGCAGGCTGCCCGGCACGCACGCTCCTCGACGGCATTAGCGTTTTTCGCGTCGGCACGCGACACAGCTTTCCCCTCTTGGCGCGCCGCTATCACGCCGAGCACTTGGCCGGCTGGGCCGACGTGCTCGTCGAGGACATCAACAAGGTGCCGTTGTACACGCCGCGCTGGCGCGCGCGGTCGACGGTCGCGCTCGTCCCGCACCTCTTCGGCTCGACGGTGTTCAGCGAGCTTGCGGCTCCCCTCGCGTCGGCAGTGTGGCTCGCCGAGCGGCCGTTGGCTCGAGCCTATCGCGGCGTTCCGTTCGAGGCGATCAGCGAGAGCACGGCGGAGGATCTCGCGGCCCGCGGGATTCCGCGCGCCTCGGTCGCCGTCATCTATCCCGGCATCGACACCGCGACCTATACGCCCAACGCCGCCGAACGAGCGCCGGCGCCGGTGTTCTCGTATCTCGGCCGGCTCAAGAAATACAAGGGCGTGCAGTGGGTGATCCGCGCCTTCGCGGCGATGGCGGTGCCGGCGGCCCGTCTCGAGATCGCCGGCGCCGGGGACTACCGGCCGCAGCTCGAGGCGCTGGCACGCTCGCTTGATCTCGGCGAGCGCGTCAGATTTCTGGGGCGCGTCTCGGAGCCGGAGAAGCTCGCGCTCCTCCGCCGGTCGTGGGCGCTGGTATTTGCGTCTCCCAAAGAGGGGTGGGGAATCACGAATCTCGAAGCGGCCGCCTGCGCGACGCCCGTCGTGGCGTCGAACTCACCGGGCATTCGCGAGTCGGTGCGCGACGGCACGACGGGGTTTCTCGTGCCGCATGCCGACGTGGGCGCCATGTCGGCGGCGATGCGCCGCATCGCCGAATCGCGCGGGCTGGTCGACCGGTTGGGACGCGAGGCGCGCGCCTTTGCCGAAACGTTCACCTGGGAGCGCGCGGCCGCGGAGACGGAGGCGCATCTGATGCGCGTCGCCGGCGGGGCCCGTCCGTCGGTCGCGGCCGGCGTGAGCACGCGATGACGGCCAAGCTCACCGTCGGCCGGCTGATCGAGCGGATGCACGACGCGCTCGAGCTGCGTCCGGTCGAGCGGCCAGCCGGGCTGGAGCGGGTGATCGAGAGCCCGAACGTGTCAAGCCCGGGACTCGTCCTCGCCGGCTACGTCGAGCGCTTCCCGTCGCGGCGGGTGCAGGTCCTCGGCGAGACCGAGATTACATATCTCAAATCACTGGATCCTGAAACCCGCAACCGGCACCTCACGACTTTCTTCTCTTTTCCGATTCCCTGCGTCTTCGTGACCAAGGGCCAGGAGCCCGGGCCGGATCTTCAGGAGCTCGCCGCCAATGCGTCCGTGCCCCTCATCTGTTCGCGGCTCAAGACGAACGAGTTCTACACCCGGATCAAGCCCTGGCTCGAGGAAGAGTTCGCGCCGACGACGAACCTTCACGGGTCGCTGGCCGACGTGTTCGGCGTCGGTCTGTTGTTCGTCGGCAAGAGCGGCATTGGTAAATCGGAGTGCGTGCTCGACCTCGTCGAGCGCGGCCACCGGCTCGTCGCCGACGATCTGGTGATCGCGCGCCGCCGCGGCGGGGACGTCTTAATCGGGCGCGGCCACGAGATGCAACGGCACCACATGGAGATTCGCGGCGTCGGACTCGTCGACATCCCGTCGATCTTCGGCGTGCGCGCGGTACGGCAGCAGAAGCGCATCGAGGTCGTCGTCCAGCTCGACGAGTGGGACCACGACGCGCCGGTCGACCGCACGGGGCTCGACACCGAGTCGACGACGATCCTCGAGGTCGATCTGCCGAAGGTGCGCGTGCCGCTCAATCCGGGCAAGAACATCACCGTGATCGCCGAGGTGATTGCGCTCAATCATCTGCTCAAGTACAGCGGCATCGATCCGGCTGAGCGATTCAACGAACGGCTCATGCGGCAGATGCGCGGCAAAGGCGATCTGCTCCGCTATCTGCAAGAGGACAATGAGTAGCGCCACGAACGACCAGAGCGGCACCCGCGCCGGCGTGACGCCGAGGGCCATCGTCGCCGGACACGGTGACTTCGCCTTCGGCCTGGTGTCGGCGGTCGAACAGATCACCGGCCGCGGGGGACAGCTCATCCCGATCTCGATCAAGGATCTCACCGTCGCCGACATCGAGAAGCTGTTGCACGACAAGCTGCTCGAAGCCAACGTGCGCGTGATCTTCACCGACCTGCAGGCGGGCAGCTGCACCATGGCGTCGCGCCGCATTCTCCGCGGCATGGACGACGCGGTGCTCGTTGCCGGGGCGAATCTGCCGACGCTGCTCGACTTCGTGTTCGCCGAGGCGCGCTCGGCGCCCGACGCGGCGCGGCACGCCGCCGAGCGCGGGCGTGCGGCGATCAGCGTGCACGGAGCCGGCGCGTGACGCTCGTGCTCTACCGGATCGATGACCGCTTGATCCACGGCCAGGTCGTCGTCGGTTGGGGACAGCCGCTCGACATCGGATTCATCGTCCTCGTCGACGACACCGTTGCGGCGAGCGACTGGGAACAGGAGCTGTATCGCATGGCGGTGCCGCCCGAGATGGAGGTCTACTTCCATTCCACCGCCGACGCGCTCGCCGCGCTTCCCAAGTACCGCGCCGATGCGC
>DATNAT010000117.1:0-2041 GCA_035572355.1 Gemmatimonadaceae bacterium | reverse complement strand
TCCCACGTTTCGCGGACCGCCGTCTGCTCGAGGTCGCGGTCGGTCGGTTCCATGCGTCCGCCGGGGCACGCGATGTGACCGCTCCACGGATCGAGCTCCGTTTCGGCGCGTTTGATCATCAACAGCTCCGGCTCGACGTGGCGTTCGCTCGCGGCCGACGCGCGTAGCACGAGCGCGATCGCCGCACGCCGCGTCGGCGGTTGCACGTTGGCGGTGCGGCCCGGGTGCGCGGCGAGGTGAACGGCCAGCCGCGCGATGTCAGGCTGTGCGAGCAGCGCGTCGAGACGCGACGGCACTCATTCCACCTCGCCGCCGGCGTCGATCCAGGCGCGAATCCCGCCGGCCATCGACGACACGTCGCCATAGCCCATGCGCTGCATCGTCTCGGCGGCGAACGCCGACCGGTTGCCCGACGCGCAGTAGATCACGACGTGCGCGTCGCGGGGAATCTGCGCCTCGACTTTCGTCTCGAGGTTGCCGCGTGAGATGTGCACCGCCCCGGGAATCCTGCCGAGGTTGACCTCCTGAAGGTCGCGCACGTCGAGCAGCACGAGCGGTTCCCCGCGGTCCTGGCGCTCCATCACGGCGCTCGGCGCCACCTCGGTGATGCGGGATTTCGCCTCGGCGATGAGATCGGCACCCGATCGCGCACCGGTCATCGCTCGGCGGGCCGGGTGGCCGGTATATGAACTATCATTTTCGTTCTATGGTTAACGTTCCGGCATCGGCGTCGAGCACCACGGTGGCGCCGAGTGGGATCGTGAACTGGTCGTCCACGTGCCCGACGGCGAAATCTGACAGGCACGGAACCCCCCGGCGCTCGGCCGCCTCGGCCAGGGCACGCCGCAGCGGCCGCTCGGCGTTCGCGGGCTCGTCGGGGATGTCCGTGAATTGGCCGAACACGATCCCCGCCACGTCGCCGAGCGCGCCGGACAGTCGAAGCTGGGTCAGCATCCGGTCGATGCGGTAGACCGACTCGTTCACGTCCTCGAGCACGAGGATCGCGCCGGCAAAGCGAAGCGCGTACGGGGTGCCGATCAGCGCCGAGACGAGCGCGAGGTTGCCACCAACGAGTCGCCCGCGCGCCCGCCCGGCAACCAGCGTCGTCGCGCGCTCGCTGCGGATGACGTACGGCCCGCTGCCCGTCACCGCTTCGAGCAGCGAGCTCCGCGCGAGCGAGGTGAGCGTCGAGCGCGCGGTCGGAGCATGAAACGTCACGAGCTCGGCTCGCGCCCCGATCGAGGCGTGGAGCGCCGTGATGTCGGAGTAGCCAAGCAGCGCTCTTGGACGCCGCCGCCACGCGTGGTAGTCGAGACCGTCGAGCAGCCGCATCGTGCCGTAGCCGCCGCGGATGCACCACACGGCGTCGATCGTGTCGTCGGCCGCGAACCGGTTGAGATCGTCGAGGCGGTGCGCATCGCTGCCGGCGAGATAGCCGTCGCACTCGAGCGCGTGCGCGCCGACGACCGGTTCCCAACCGAGCGAGCGTGTGTTCTCGATCGATCGGTCGACGTCGCCCGCATCGCGGCATGGGCCGGCCGGTGCAACGAGACCGACGCGCGCACCCGGCGCGAGCGGTGAAGGAAAGCGCATCAGCGGATGTACGCACATGCTGTCAGGCTCGTCAACTCGATGCTTCGCGAAACGGATGGCACCGTTGGTGCGGAAGAGCGAAGCGGCGCCGGCCGGGGGTTGGGGATAGTTGGACCGGCGAGTGACATCACGCAGGTGGAGGACATGGATATGGGAGATCGTCAGAATAATCAGGGTGATGGCATGCGCGATTCGTCGAGCGACTCGTCGAGCTCGAAGAACAGCGGCCTGAGCGGGTCGTCGAGCAGCTCGTCGAGCGATCGCAGCTCTTCGCGCTTCGGTGCGTCGAGCGGATCGACCGGTTCGAGCGGATCGTCGGGCGACCAGAGCTCGAATCGCCCGAGCGGGCCGAGCAATCCGAGTAATCCGAGCAGCTCGAGCAGCTCCAGCAATCAGAGCGGCTACGGCGCGTCGAGCAGCAATCCCGGCTCGAGCAGCACGAGCGGCG
>DATNAT010000116.1:0-18806 GCA_035572355.1 Gemmatimonadaceae bacterium | reverse complement strand
GACTTTCTCGTCGTCGTCGACGAATCACACGTCACGCTGCCGCAGATCGGCGGAATGTTCAACGGCGACCGCGCGCGCAAGCTCACCCTCGTCGAATACGGCTTCCGTCTGCCGAGCGCGCTCGACAACCGGCCGCTCATGTTCGACGAGTTTCTCGCGCTCACGCCGCGCGCCGTGTTCGTGTCGGCGACCCCGGCCGATCTCGAGCTGCGGCTCTCCGAGGGCGTCGTCGTCGAACAGATCATCCGGCCGACCGGCCTGATCGATCCGGAGATCGACATTCGCCCGGTGCGCGGCCAGGTCGACGACCTGCTCAACGAGATTCGGGTTCGCGAGCGGAAGGGAGAACGCGTGCTCGTCACGACGCTGACCAAGCGGATGGCCGAGGATCTCACCGATTATCTCCAACAGGTCGGCGTGCGCGTGCGCTACATGCACTCTGACATCGATGCGATCGAGCGCATGGAGATCGTCCGCGGGCTTCGGCTCGGCGACTTCGACGTCCTCGTCGGCATCAACCTGCTTCGCGAGGGCCTCGATCTTCCCGAGGTCTCGCTCGTCGCGATCCTCGACGCGGACCAGGAAGGTTTTCTGCGCAGCGACCGCTCCCTCATCCAGACCGTCGGCCGCGCCGCGCGCCACGTGAACGGCCGCGCGATCTTCTACGCCGACCGAGTGACCGGCTCGATGCAGCGCTGTCTCGAGGAAACGGCACGCCGCCGCGAAATGCAGGTGGCGTTCAACCAGGAGCATGGGATCACACCGCGCACGGTGAGCAAGAGCGTCGACCAGGTGCGATTCATCACCCGCGTTGCGGACGCGCGGTCGGAGCGCGAACAGAAGAAGGTGGCCGAGCCGGCGCGTGGCTATGCGGTGATGGAGTTGGAGTCGCTCGAGAAGATGCTCGACGAGCAGATGCGCGAGGCCGCGGCGGCGATGGACTTCGAGTTGGCGGCGCAGTTGCGCGATCAGCTATTCGAGCTTCGCGCACGCCGCGATTCGCAGGCCAAGAACAGAGTGGCCGCCGGCGCCGGACGCTCGCGCTAGCCCGATCGTGACCCACGAACCGATCATCCCGCCGCTGGCGGAGCGCGGTCATCTCGCGTGCACTGAGGCAGAGCTCGTGTCGTGGGGCGAGCGTTTCGGCCGCGCCGCGTCGCCGCCCCTCGTCGTGACCCTCGCGGGCGAGCTCGGTGCCGGCAAGACGACACTCGTGCGCGCGATCTGCGCGGGCTATGGCGTGCCGGTCGACGTCACGAGTCCGACCTTCAATCTGGTGCACGAATATCCGGGTGCGAGATCGCACGTCTACCACGTCGATCTTTACCGGCTGCGGTCGCCCGCCGAATTGACGAACCTCGGTTGGGACGAGATGCTCGCCGCCGATGCTCTCGTGCTAATCGAGTGGCCGGAGCACGCCGGGGATCGAATCCCACGGCTGCACGTACCGATCAGTCTTCAACACCTGCCGCACGATCCCGACCGCCGGTTGCTCTACGCGGGCGGCCACGTATGATCACGCTCGCGATCGATGCGTCGACGTACGCCGGCGACGTCGCTGTGCTCGACGGGGCGAATGTGCTCGCCGAATCGCGAGCCGAGATGAAAGGGGCCGACCGGGAGCGGCTGATGCCGGCGGTGGCGGCGACGCTCGATCGCGCGGGCGTCACGGTCGGCGCGCTGGATCGGGTCGTCTGCGGTGCGGGGCCGGGGAGCTTCACCAGCCTGCGCATCGCGGCCGGGATTGCGAAAGGAGTCGCGCTCGGCGCCGGAGCTCCGCTGTACGGCATCTCGTCGCTCGCGCTCCTCGTCGGCGGGGCCGAATTGGGCGCAGGCACGTACCTCGCCGCACTCGACGCGCTGCGCGGCGAGTTCTATCTGGCGTTGTATTCGATCGATGCGGCGGGAATTCCGTCGCAGCTCGAGCCGGCGCGATTGGGTGCCGGGTCGGAAGTCGAACGGATCGCCGGGGATTGGCGGGCCCGGATCGTATCGCCGACGCACTTCGAGGGCTCGATCGTCGGAGCGCCGCGGGCCTCTGCCGTCGCGCTGTTTTCGAGATTCATCGCCGAAGCGGCAGCGGTGGATCTGGACTCGTGGGAGCCATCGTACGGACGGCTCGCCGAGGCGCAGGTCCGTTGGGAGGCAGCGCACGGGCGACCGCTGGCAGCAGGATGAACGCAGCGAAGGTGACGATCGATCTCGTTCGAGCGACCGATGTTCCAGCGATCGTCACGATCGAGCGCGTCGCGTTCTCCGACCCTTGGTCGGCGCGGTCGTTTCGCGACGCGATCGCGAACGAGGCGGTGTATTTCGCCTGCGCGCGGAGTGACGGCGGCGAGCCGCTGGGTTATGTTGTCGCCTGGTTCGCCGCGGACGAAGGAGAGATCGCCAACCTGGCCGTTGCGCCGGACGGTTGGGGGCAGGGTGTGGGACGTGCGCTGCTCGACGCGGCGCTCGATGAGGCGCTGCGTCGACGGACGGCAGCGATGTACCTCGAGGTGCGCGAGACGAACGACCGGGCGCGTCGGCTCTATCGATCGCGAGGCTTCGAGGAGATCGGACGGCGGCGGGGGTATTATCGGCGCCCCGTGGAGGACGCAATCGTGCTGCGGCGAGAGCTGAGCGGGCCGGTCCTGTGAGGCAAGCCCTATGAGGCAGGTTGTGAGCAGTGCAACAGAAATTGTTGATGCGCGTTGATTTGCTTGCGCACCAACACGGATTGGATCATACCGTGAACGGCGAGGACATCTACTCTCTCGCCAGGAGGCACCAGTGAGCCGTAGCCTGAACAAGGTCACCCTGATCGGAAACCTCGGGAACGATCCCGAGGTGCGCTCCACGACGGGTGGCAACCGTGTTGCCACGTTCTCTCTCGCCACGAGTCGTTCGTGGAACGACGCGTCCGGCAGCAAGCAGGAAAAGACGGAGTGGCATCGCTGCGTCGTCTGGAACACCAAGACGTCGCAGCTCGCCGACATCGTCGAGAAGTACGTGAAGAAGGGGGATAAGCTCTACGTCGAAGGGCGGATCGAGTATCGCCAATGGCAGGACAAAGACGGTCAGACGCGCTACAGCACGGAGATCAACGTGCGAGAGCTGATCATGCTCGGCAGCCGCAGCGGCGGCGGCGGCGGAGACTACGAGGCGAGCGAAGGCGGTTCGCGCCGTGCACCGGCAGCGGTTGCGCCAAAGGCCAAGGCCGGCGCCGGGGGTGAAGACTTCGAAGACTTTCCGAACGCGCTCAACGACGAAGACGACGATCTGCCTTTCTGACCACTCGGAAAGGGTCGTAGATCACAGTCGGGGTCACGGGGTCCGCTCCCCGGACCCCGACTCGAGTCTTTGAGACGCGGGGGCGGGCGAATCGTCCACCAGCAGAGGCTGGCACTGCCCGCTGGCCCAGTCAGAGAAGTACTTCACGAACACGCCTGGAGTGGAAGCCATGCTCGTGCGGGTTGTTCGCCGCCTTGAGCGCGGGCTCTGGATCGGCGCGATCGGAAGCGCGACGGTCACTGCCGCCGCGCTCGTGCCTCAGGTGCTCGGCGCGCAGGAATCTCCCGTCCCCAAGACGCACACCGTCAAACGGGGAGACACGCTCTGGGATCTCGCCAAGACTTATCTTGGCGACTCGTTCCTGTGGCCGGACATCTATCGCGTGAACGTCGACGTGATCGAGGATCCGCACTGGATCTATCCTGGTGAAGTCCTCAAGCTGCCAGGCGAGACGGCAAAGGTGATTGCCGTCGCTCCGCCGGCTGCCGCTCCGCAGCCCGCCGCACCTACACCGGCGCCCACCGCTCCGGCCGAGGTGCGCCCCGCGGAAACCGCGCCCACGACGCCCGCGGCGCTGGCGCACGTGGAAACCACCACGGTCCCGACGCCCGCGCTCATGCCGGCGGAGTACGCGGTCCGCAGCAGCGAATACGCGGCGGCACCGTGGGTGGACGCTCGTGGTGGTCCGAAAGGCTCGGGTTACATCGTGCAGAACGGCGAGCTCTCGGCGGTCGCCTCGGCCGATCACTCGCGCATGAACCTCTATGATCCAATCATGATCGCGCCGCCAAGTGGAACGGCGAGCCCTGGTCAGCTCTTCCTCTCGTACCGACTCGGTCCGCTGATCGAGAACTTCGGCCAGATCGTGATTCCAACGGGAATCATTCGCGTCACGCGTGCAAACCGGGCGGGTGAAGCGGCTGTGGCGAGTGTCGTGCGGATGTTCGGGGAAGTCCTCCAGGACCAGCGCTTGATCCCGTACGACAGCACGGCCGCCATGGTGGCCGGCCGTCCAAGTCCGGTGACGAACGGAATGACCGGCAAGGTTCGCTGGCTGTACGAAAAGCCCGTGCTGCCGAGCATTCAGTCGTACGTCGTGCTCGACATCGCTCGGAATGGTGTTCGCACCGGCGACGAGGTCGAGTTCTATCAGCCACGCCAGGCGCCGGTCGATGGACGCGACATCGCGATTCCGGAGATCTACCTCGCCAAGGCGCAGGTTCTGCGCGTGACCCCGTATGGAGTCACGGCGATGATCACCGGTCAGGAGCAGACGAGAATCGAGGAGGGCACCGCGGCGCGCGTCGCCGCGAAGATGCCCTAACCTCTGGCGTCGCAGTAGATTTGGGCGACCGCCATGATCGCGATCGCCCACTTCATCGCCATTTCGTGCTACCTCGGCGCCGCGGCTCTGGCCGCGGTGCCGTTCGCGCGCCCGGTCCGGGCGCCGGTCATCGGCGTCCTGGTCGTCCTCGCCGCCGGGGTCATCGCTCACGCGGCAGGCCTCGTGATGTACGCCGAACGGTCGAGCGCGGTGCCTCTCACCGGGCTCGGACCGTCGCTGTCGTTCGCGGGCATCGTCCTGGCGTTCACGCTGTTGGTCGTCGAGCTGCTGGCGCGCGACGTCAGTCTCACGCTACTCGCAGCACCGCTCGCCGCGGTGCCAACCATGTTCGCGAATGTCGTCGGACTGGCGCCCGGCCGTACGGCGGAAGGCATGCGCGGCGTTTGGCTCTTTTCGCATATCGCGCTGAGCTTCATCGGCATCGCGGCCTTCGCGACCGCCGCGGCTGCGGGCACGATGTACCTCGTGCAGCGCCGCGAGCTCAAGTCACGGCGGTTCGGCGCGTTGTTTCGGTTCTTTCCGCCGCTCGCCACACTGGACCGCGTCAACCATCTCGCGGCAATCGCCGGATGGCTTGGGCTCACGCTCGGCATCGTCCTCGCGGCGACGTATTCGGTCGAGTATCGCGAGATGAACGTGCCGCAACTCGTGTGGGGCGGTGGCGCATGGCTCGCCGTCACTTGCATCGCGGCCGGCCGGGTTGCCGGCGGATGGCAGGCCCAGCGCGCGGCGAAGTACTCGAGCGTGGCGTTCGTCGCCGTGCTCGTGTTGTACGTGGCATTCCGCGTCGCCGGGCCGTCGGCGGGACAGTTCCTATGAGCGCGCTGCCGGTGATGCTCGACGGATCCAACCTCTCGGCGCTCGTCGTCGGCGGCGGGTCTGTCGCAACGCGAAAAGTTGCAGCGCTGATCGAAGCAGGGGCCTCGGTGCGGGTGGTAGCTCCGGAGGTTTCGACGGAGCTCGAGGCGCTGTCCGCGCAGGCATCGACACTGTCGCTGATGCGAGGCCGGTACGCGAGCGAGCAGCTGGGTGACGCGCTTCTGGTCATCGCGGCGACGAACGACGCGCGCTTGAACGCGCGCATCGCGGCCGATGCGCGCGCGAGCGGCCGCCTCGTCAACGTCGTCGACGCACCGGAGCTCGGCAACTTCGTGACGCCGGCGGTGCATCGCGCCGGCGACGTCGTCGTTGCGGTGAGCACGGGCGGTGTCCCAGGCGCCGCTGCGCGCATTCGCGACGCCATCGCACGATTGATTGGTCAATCATACGGCGCGGCAGTTCGCGAGCTATCGACGCTCCGCCGCGCACTGATCGACGGCGGCCGCCGCGAGCGTTGGACCGAGGCCTCGCAATCGCTCGTCGGAACGGAGTTCTGCCGCGACGTGGAGTCGGGCGAATTTGCGGCGAGGGTCGCGGAATGGCGCTGACGCTGGTCGGCCTGAACCACCGCGGGGCGCCTGTTGAGATTCGCGAGCGGGTGGCGTATCAGGCGTCCGACGTCCTCGCGGCCCTCGATGCAATGCGCGAATCGAGCGGCGCCGGAGAAGCTGTGCTGCTCTCGACGTGTAACCGCACCGAGGTCTATCTCGTCGAGTCGGAACAGGATGCGGCGCCGACTGTGTGGCGTGCGCTGTCCCAGCGGCTGGGCACCGACGCGTCGGCGTACGGCTACGTGAGGCGCGACCGTGATGCGGTCGCGCACCTGTTCCGCGTGGCGAGCGGCCTCGATTCAATGGTGCTTGGCGAAGCACAGATCCACGGTCAGGTGCGCGACGCGTGGGAACAATGCCGGTCGCATTCGGGCCCGGTGCTCAACCGACTGTTCCAAACGTCGCTCTACACGGCCGGCCGCGTGCGCAGCGAGACGACGGTCGCTCGCGGTGCGGCATCGGTGAGCTCGGCGGCGGTGCAGCTCGCGAAGCAGATTTTCGGGTCGCTCGCCGGAAAGCGGGCCATGATCCTCGGGGCCGGCGAGATGGCCGAGCTCGCGCTCGAGTGCCTCGCCGAGCAGGGCGTCCGGACGTCGATCGTCGCCAATCGCACGTTCGAGCGCGCGACGGAGATGGCGGCACGCCATGGAGCCGCCGCGGTGCGATACGACGAGTGCTGGGCGTCACTCGCCACGGTGGACGTGCTCGTCTGCTCGACGGCGGCGCCGCACCCCGTCGTCGGCGTCGAGCACGTGCGGCCGGCGCTTGAGTCGCGCGGCGACCAGCCACTCTGCATCCTCGACATCGCGATGCCGCGCGACGTCGAGCCGGCGGTGGGCGAGCTGGCCAACGTCTTTCTCTACAACCTCGATGACCTTCAGGCCGTCGTGTCGTCGAATCTGGAGCGGCGCCGGCGCGAGGTCCCGACCGCGGAGCAGTTGGTCGACGGCGAGGTGCGGAAATATTGGGACTGGCTCGCCGGTCTCGCCGCCGTCCCGGCGCTGACCGAGATGCGTGGGCGCATGGACGAGCTTCGCGAGCGCGAGCTCGCCGATGCGCTGCGCCGCTTGTCGGGGCTCACCGCGGCCGATCGTGCGGTGGTCGAAGAGTTTTCAAAATCGCTGATGAACAAGTTCCTACATGAGCCGACTCGCCGGCTCCGAGCTGCGGCGGCCAACGGCCGGGGACTCGGCGTCGTCGACACGGCACGTTATCTGTTCGGCCTCGAGCATCCTCCCTCCGATCCTTCTCCCTCGACCAAAGACGAATGACGAAACGCGCTCTCATCACCGGCGGCGCCGGCTTCATCGGATCGCACGTCGCCGACCGTTTCCTCGCCGACGGCTGGACGGTCGAGATCATCGACAACCTGTCGAGCGGCAAGCGCGAGAATGTCCCGGCGGGCGCGCGTCTGCACGTGCTCGACATTGGAAGCCTCGACGCAGTCCACATCATCGCCGGCGGTCGGTTCGACGCCGTCGCCCACCTCGCCGCGCAAATCGACGTGCGACGGAGCGTGAACGATCCGGTGTTCGACGCGCAGATCAACATCCTGGGTACGCTCAACCTGCTCGAAGCGATGCGGGCCGCCGCCACGAAGAGCGCCGGCCGATTCGTCTTCGCCTCGACTGGCGGCGCGATCTATGGTGACCTCGCCACGCCGCCCACGACCGAGACCACGCCGAAGGATCCCGACTCGCCGTACGGCATCGCCAAGCTCGCGGTCGAGAAATACATGGGGTATTACAGCCGCATCCACGGCCTCGAGACGGCGAGCGTCCGCTTCTCGAACGTCTACGGTCCGCGGCAGGATCCGCATGGCGAAGCCGGCGTGGTCGCGATCTTCTGCGGCCGCATCCTCAGCGACCGCGCCCTCACTGTATTCGGCGACGGCCGGCAGACGCGCGACTACGTCTACGTCGGAGACGTGGCGGAGGCCGTGTTCCGCGCGGCTACCGTCGCCCTGCCGCCGCGCGGCGACGTCGACGCGCGCGCCTTCAATATCGGTACCGGCATCGCCACGTCGGTCGTCGATCTGGCGTCGACGCTGATGCGGGCCGTGAACGCCACGGCGCCAATCGAGTTCGCGCCGAGTCGTCCAGGAGAGCAGATGCAATCGTTCCTCCGCGTGGAGCGGGCCCGCGACGTTCTCGGATGGACGCCGCAAATGCCGCTCGAACGCGGGCTCGCCAAGACCTACGCCTACTTCGCCGAGCGAGAGCGGCCCGCGGCCGCGCGCGCCTGAACTTCAGCCCACCCCTCCGACCGTGCCTCTTGCTCCGTTGCTCCTTCAGTCGCTGCGAGGTTCCGTTCCATCGAGCCCCCTCGATCTCTTCGTCAACGCATCGATCGTCACACAGGTGGTCGTGGGTTTGCTCGCCGTGCTGTCGCTGCTCAGTTGGGCCATCATCCTCGGCGCCTGGCGCGGATTAGCTAAGGCTACGAACATGGCCGAGAAATACCGCCATGAATTCGAGCGGACGCGCGGCTTGGACGAAGCCGGCGCCCTCGCCAAGCGGTCCGCGTCGAGCGCGTTGCCGCGGCTGTTCATGCGCGCCATGCATTTCGTCGCCGATGCGCGCGTTGCGAATCAGCAGGTTCGCGAGCGGTCGACCCCGATCACCAGCGATGCGCCTTCGGCGGCGACGCTGAGCGGCTCGCAGATCGAGACGCTCCATCTGCTGCTCGACTCCGAAGCGTCGGACGAACGCGACCGGATCGGTCGCTTCCTTCCGTGGCTGGCGACGATCGGTTCGGTGAGCCCGCTCATCGGGCTGTTCGGCACCGTGCTTGGCGTGATCGACGCGTTTCTCGGCATCGCGTCGAAGGGCTCGGGGAATCTGTCGTCGGTCGCTCCGGGCGTGTCGGAGGCGCTGATCGCCACCGCCGTTGCGCTCGCCGTCGCCATTCCGGCAACCTTCGGCTACAACATCTTCGCCAGCCGCCTCAATCGGTTCGACGCGCGCATGGAAAGCTTCGGCACGGCCACGATCGCGCTGCTCGTGCGCGAAGGCCGGATCTGACGTGCCGCGCCGCCGCCGCCGCGAGCGATTCGATCTCAATGCCGACGTCAACGTCGTCAGCTTGATCGACGTGATGCTGCTATTGCTCGTGATCTTCATGATCACCGCGCCGATGATGCAGGGAGGCGTGGACATCTCGCTCCCACCGGCGAACGCCAAGCCGCTCGACACAAAGGAAGGGCTCGCCGTGTCGATCAACCGAGCCGGTGAAATCTTCATCGACGACGAGAAGTATTCGCTGAACGATTTCCGGGTCGTCTTTCCCTCGCTCCCCAAGAACCGAACGCGGAACGGCGTGTATCTCAGGGCGGACCAGAACGTGGGGTACGGACTCGTGGCGCAGCTTCTGGCGATCATGAATGCGGCCGGCGTGAGCAACGTCGGGCTCGTTACCCAACCGGAGGAGATCCGCTAGCGTGGCGGCCGAGGCCGCACGCCTCACGGGCGGCGCGATTGCGTCGATTGCGCTGCACGCATCGTTCGTCGCCGCGTTCGTTCTGCTGCGGCCGCCCGCACCGCCGCCGTCGCCGCCGCTCTACCGAGTTCAACTGATTGCCGCGCCGCCCGGCCCTCCGGCGACGGGCGTCGTTCAGGAACAGCCGAAGACCGCGCCTCCGGCCGCCAAGACGCCGCCGGTGCCGAAGTCGGTGCCCGTGAAGCCCAAGCCGGCACCGCCGAAGGCCAAACCGAAAACGACGCCCAAAGTCGCAACGCCGGTCGAGCAGCCGAAGGCGGAAGAGAAGCCGGCCACACCGCCGCCCACGGCGGGTGGGGGACAGATCGGCGGAAGCGGCAGCGACGTCGCCAACGCGGCGACCGCCGGTGTCGAGTTCCCCTATCCGGGCTATCTCAACGGGGTGGCGAATGCGGTGCTGCGGTTTTTTGGCCGCTCGCGCATGGGATACACCGCGGAAGTGCGTTTCGTCATTCGGCGCGACGGATCTGTCGATCCGGCGAGCATCAAGTTGGTGACTTCGTCGGGCAATTACTCGTTCGATCAACAGGCGCTGGGTGCGGTCGAGGCGGCGGCGAACGCCAAGGCGTTCGGTTCACTGCCGCCGGGATACCGCGAAGACATCCTTCCAGTCAACTTCCGATTCTCTCCAACGCTGATTCGATGAAGCGGTTCAGAGGAGGACGGCTGCTCGTTGCGGCGGCGGTCGCCGCGGTATGTCTCGCGCCGCGGTGCGTGCGTGCGCAAGACACGACGTTCCGCGGCGTGACGATCACGGCGAACTACGATCCGCTGCGCGACAAGCTCGGCATCGTCGTGCTGCCGGTCGCTGGCGCGTTCGGCGATTCGGTGCGCGCGATCATCCAACGCGACCTGGATTTCAGCGACCGATTCACGATCGTCCCGGTCGACGCCAGCGACCAGAGCGTGTTTCGCGCGCCTGCGGCCGGCTCGACGGGGACGGGCGCGCCGGGCAGCCCCGCGGGCAGTGCGCCCGGTCTCAATTACCCGCTCTTCGCGCATCTGTCCGTGACGGCGGTCGTGCAGATCACACCCGTGCCCACGGGACTCCATGTCGTGTTGCACGACGTGGGTACGTCACGAGTGGTGAACGTCCACGAGTTTCCGCTTCCGCCGACCGGGTTGTCGCGCGATTGGCGGATGGCCGTGCATCAGATTTCAGATGAGATCTCGCGCTGGGCCACGGGGCAGCGCGGCATTGCGGCGACACGCATCGCGTATCTGCGCGGAGCGTCGATCCGCATCGCCGACAGCGACGGGGCGGACGAGATCACGGTGCCGACCGACGAAAATGGCATCAGCCCGGCCTGGAGTCCCGACGGCTCGATGCTCGTCTACGGGACGTATGGCGCAGTCGGCTCACGCCTCGTGCTGATCGACTTATCCACGGGACGTTCGCGAACGCTTCTCGCCGCGCCGCGCAACTCGCAGTACATCACACCGGTGTTCACGCCGGACGGGAAGTCGATCGTCTACTCACGTTCGGGCGAGAACGGCTCGGATCTGTTCATCGTCGGCGTGGACGGCGGTACACCGCGCCGGCTCACCGCGGGTCAGGGAACGGAGAACACCAATCCGACGCCGAGCCCCGACGGGAGAAGCTTTGCGTTCGTCAGCGGCCGGTTGGGCCGTCCGGAACTATATATTGTTGACGCCGACGGCACCGGCGTCCGCGTGCTCACCGATTACGACTTCAACGAGAACAACTATCGGTCCGACCCCGATTGGTCCCCGGACGGGCGCCTGGTGGCTTATCAGGAGCTCCTCGGCGGTCGATATCAGATCGAGACGATTCGTGCTGGCGGCGGCACTCCCAAGCCGTTGACCAGCGAAGGGGTAAACGAGCAGCCGTCGTGGGCGCCCGACGCGCGGCATCTCGTGTTCACCTCGACCCGGACAGGCGTGCGCCAGCTCTGGATCATGGATACGGAGTCCGGCCGCACGCGGCAGCTCACGACGTCGGCCGGGTCCCGGCTCGCGTCGTGGTCCCCGCGGCTTTCCACGCCGCGTTGAGCAGCATAAGCACCTGTGAATCTCAAAAATCTGATGTCTCATCAAGCACTCGAGGGAGACCTGACATGTTCCGTTTTGCACGGATTGGGGGACTGACGCTGGCCGTGGTGTCCGTTGCAGTGATCGACGCCTGCCACAAGAAGCCCGCGCCGGAGCCGGTGCCCGCCACGATGCCGACGCCGGGGCCGAACCAGGACAGCATTCGCGCCGCTGAAGCGGCCCGTGCCCGGGCAGACGCCGAGGCCGCGGCCAAGCGTCGCGCCGACAGCATCGCCGCGGCCGATGCCGCCGCGCGCGCCGCCGCTGCCGCAGCCGGCGATCTCAAGAATGCCCTCGAAGCGATGGTCCACTTCGACTTCGACCAGTCCGAGCTGCGCCCGCAAGATCGGTCGATTCTCGACGCCAAGGTTCCAATCCTGCAGGCCAACCCGAGCGTTACGCTTCGCATCGCTGGATACACCGACGAACGCGGCTCCGACGAATACAACCTCGCGCTCGGTCAGCGCCGTGCGGCGACCGTGAAGCGCTACCTCGTCGATCACGGCATCTCGGATACACGCATCGAAACCGTCAGCTACGGAGAGGAGCATCCGATCGCTCAGGGATCCGACGAGAGCGCCTGGTCGCAGAACCGGCGCGCCGAGTTCGCGATCACCGCCGGCGGGCAGATGCTCAGGAAGCCATGAGACCATGGATGGCGGCCGCCCCGGCGGCCTTGCTGGTGACGACCGGATGCCTCGCGTCGAAGAGCGACATCCGGCTCCTCCAGGACGAGCTGCGAGCCACCCGCTCGCAGCTCGCCGTGGGGGACACGTCGCTGCTCCGGGCGAATGAGGCGAGCCGTTCGCAGATCTCGATGTTGAACGGCAAGATCGACCACTTGAACGACTCGCTGCGCACGCTCGCCTCGCGGTTCGCGGCCTTCCAGGCGACGGCCAACGGCGAGTTCGACTCGATGGGCCAACAGATGGTGCGCGTGCAAGCGCTGCTCGGCCAGAATACGCAGAACGTGCAGGAGACGCGCAAGCAGCTGGAGGCGCTTCGCGAGCAGGGCGCCGCGCCGGTGACGGCACCGCCAGCCGCTCAACCGCCGGCGGGCGGGAGTGGTGCGGCGGACACGACACAGCGGGCTGCGCCGGGCCTACCGGGCCCGTCCACGCTCTTCATCACGGCGAACGACCAACTTCGCAACGGTGCGTATCTCACGGCGCGCAACGGCTTCCAGCGGCTGCTCGATGCGTATCCCACGTCCGATGAGGCGCCGCGCGCGCTTCTGTACATCGGTGAGACGTACGAAGGGGAAGGGAACACGACCGCGGCAGACTCGGTATACCAGCTCGTCCCGAGCCGGTATTCGAAAGCTCCCGAGGCAGCCACGGGGCTGTACAAGCACGGCAGAATTCTCTGGGACGCGAACAACGCGAACAGCAAGGCTGAAGCGCGCATCGTGCTCAATCGGTTGATTCGGGACTACCCGAACTCCGACGAAGCGCACCTCGCCAAGGATCTGCTCAACCCGAGAGAGTGACGGCGGAGCTGGAATGCCGATTCCGAAGTCCAAGTCCGGCGAGATGCCGTTCCTCGACCACCTCGAGGAGCTCCGCTGGCGCATCATCTACTCGCTGGCGGCGGTCATTGTCTGCGTCGGCGTCGGCTTCGCGCTGTCGTACAAGTACGACATCGTCGGGCTGCTCGCGCGCCCGATTCTCCCGCTGATCCCCGAGCACAAGCTCGTCTACACGCATCCGAGCGAGGGCTTCACGGTCATTCTCAACGCGGCGATGACGTTTGGATTGGTCATCGCCGGCCCTGTGATCGTGTACCAAGCGTGGGCGTTTCTCGCGCCGGCGCTCCACGCCAACGAGCGGCGCATCGCGGTCGGCGTGCTGTTCAGCGGCATTCTGCTCTTCGTCGCGGGGGCCGCGCTGGCCTATTTCGTCGTCGTGCCGCTGGCGCTGCCCTGGCTGTTCGCATTTGGCGGACCGTCGCTCGTGCCGCTGATCACCGCGGAAGACTACTTCAGCTTCATCTTCGCGATGGTGCTCACGTTCGGCGTCAGCTTCGAGCTGCCGATCGTCATCCTCGCGCTCTCGGCGCTCGGCATCGTCACGCCGCAATTTCTCACGCGCTATCGCCGGCATGCCGTGGTCTTGATCGTGATCGTTGGCGCCTTCCTGACGCCCGGCGACATGGTGTGGACGACGATCGCGCTCGCCGTGCCGCTCTACGCCCTGTACGAATTGAGCGTGTTGGCGGCGTACATGATCTATCGGCGGAAGAACCGGCGTCGCGCGGCGTTCGAGGCGGCCGGACAGTCCGGGGCCACCGCGTGAGACGTGTTGTCCTCGCGGCGCTGTGCCTCGTTGCCAGCGCCGCGGCGGGCGTGGCGCAGATTCCGCGGCTGCCGATCGCACGGCCGGGCGTACAGCCGGTTCGCCGCGACTCGCTGCACGATTCGGTGCTCGTCCGCTGGCCAGCGCCCGACTCGGTGACGGCGGCCCTGCTCGCCAAGCAGGGCTACACCGTCACCCAGTACACCGGCGACACGGCCTACTTCAATGCGCAGCGCCACACGCTCGACCTGCTCGCCGCCGGCAAGCGCAAGGCGATCGTCGAACGCGATTCCGAGATCGTCGTCAGCGACAGCGGCATCTACTACACGGAAGCGCTGCACAGCATCACGACCGGCGGCCACTACCGAATTCGCCCGCCGCCGAGCAGCGGGCAGGCGGACATCGTCGCGTCGTCGCCCGGCCGTGTGCAGTACAACCTCAACGCCAGCACGCTTCGCATCACCAACGCCAAGCTGCCGGTGAACAACGGCGACATGTGGTTCATGCAGGTGTCGGTCGCCGAAGTGCAGAACGACACGAGCGCCAACGGCAAGCGATCGCCCACGGTCTGGGTGGGCGGGGGCACGCTCACGAGCTGCGACGACTCGATCCCCGATTACCAGTTCGTGTACAAGGAGGCGAAGCGCACCTCGGGCAACGGGCTGTTCGCGCGGCCGGCGATCCTCTACCTCAAGGACATCCCGGTGATGTGGTTTCCGTTCATGTTCAGCGACACACGCCCCGGTCGCCACAGCGGAATTCTCGCCCCGCAGTTCGGGCTCGGCGACATCATTCGCAACAGCCCCACCTACCGCCGTCATGTCGATCACGCCGGCTACTACTGGGCGCTCAACGACTACATGGACTTCAGCACCTGGCTCGACTGGCGAAGCTCGGCGGGCGCCGTGGCGGGTGATCCCGGCTGGATCAAGTTCAACGGCGATTGGGATTATAAATGGATCGACCGCTTCCTCAGCGGGCGCATCGGCACCTCGTACACCAAGGACGGCAACGGCACGACGAACCTCGCCGTGACCTGGAATCATCAGCAGGACTTGACGCCGAACAGCCACGTCACGACGAGCGTCAACTACGTCACGAACACCACGCTGCAGCGGCAGAACACCTTCAATCCGTACGCCGCCTTGGCGACCATCGCATCGCAGGCTGCCTACAGCTCCAAGGCCGGGCCGCTGACCCTCAATCTCGGCGCGACGCGCAAACAGTACCCGGGCCGGTTGCAGGTCGAGCAGACCATTCCGACGCTCAGCATCACGTCGACGCCGATCAGCCTCGGCAAGGTCTTCAGCTGGACGCCGGGCTTCAGCTTCAGTCGCAGCGACGTGCTGCACATCGACCAGCCCGGATTGGGCGCCGAAGTCTTCTCGGTCAACCCGACGACTGGACGGCTCGACAGCACGCAGGCGAACGGCAGAAATTCGGCGACGACATCGCTGAGCTTCGACTCGCCGATCCAGATCTTCGGCTGGGACTTCAAGAACTCGTTCAAAGTCAACCAGCAGCGCAACAACTTCCCGCAGCAGTTCACGATCTATGACGTCAACACCGGGGCGGTGACGGACACCCGGGTGTTCGCCGCGACCTACAACACGAACATCGACTGGACACCCGACTTCACGCTTCCCTCGCTCGGCCACAACCGATTCAACCTCACGCCGAGCATCAGCCTCGGGAACGTCGACCCGAGTCCGTTCTGGGTGGCGTCGGAGCGGACCAACGGCCGCTTCGTGCATCAGTCCAAGCGCATCACCGGCACGCTGTCGGCCTCGCCGACGATCTTCGGATTGTTTCCCGGGTTCGGACCGTTCACGCGAATCCGCCATACGCTGTCGCCAACGTTTGGCTATAGCTGGGCACCGGGCGGCAACGTGAGCGACGAGTATTTGATCGCGCTTGGACGAACGCGAAAGGGCTATCTCGGCGACCTGCCGCAGAGCTCGATCAATTTCGGATTGTCGCAGGTCATCCAGGCCAAGATCCGCTCGAAGAACGACTCGACCCCCGACGCCGGCACGCCGATCGATCTCCTGGCGATCAACTTCAATTCACTTACCTACGATTTCGAGCGCGCCAAGGAGTTTGCGAAGACGCACGGCCATGCGGGCTACGCCGGCATCGCCACCGAGGGCTGGGGATACAGCGTCCGCTCCGGATTGCTTCCAGGCTTCGATTTCTCGACGCAGTACTCGCTCTTCCAGGGCAGCACGCTGAGCGACACGGCAAAGTTCAGCCCGTACCTCACCGCCATCTCGGCGAGCTTCAACATCAGTCGGACCGACAATCCGTTCGTCGCGTTCGCGCGGCTGTTCGGCAAAGCGGCGCCGCCGGCGCCGCAGCCTGGCGCCACGTCGACCGATCAGGTTCGGCCGCGCAGCGACGACGCCATGACACAGGCGCTCGCGGCGCAGCCGGTCGCCGGGCAGCCGGTTCCTGGCGACCGCTTCCTCGTGCCGCCCGCCAACGGGTGGCGCGCGTCGATCAGCCTCACGCGCGCGAGCCCACGCCCGCTCCAGGGCCCCAACGTGGTGAGCTTCGACCCCAAGCAGCGCTGCCAACAGATCGCCGGTGGCAACCCGCTCGTGCTCGATACCTGTCTCGCCGATCAGACGGCGCACCCGACGAACGGCGACCCCGTCACGTCGACCACGGCGGGCGGTCCGCAATACAACATTCCGGCGACGACGTCGATCGTCAGCGATCTCGGGTTCAGCCTCACGCCGAAATGGACCGCGCACTGGAATACCACGTACGATCTCGAGCACCATCAGTTCGCGACGCACATCGTGCAACTTCAGCGAGAGCTGCACGATTGGCACGCCGACTTCGGATTCACGCAATCGCCGAACGGCAACTTCGCGTTCACCTTCATGATCGCGCTCAAGGCCGAGCCGGATCTCAAGTTCGACTACAATCGCGCGACCGTGCGAAACGGCATCGTACCGTTCTAAAAAGGCGGCAGGGCGCTGTCCTCTCGCGGTGACGTGCTCCGAGACGTCTGGCCGCTCAACGATCTACGCATCAACCACTTAGACCCTGCTGCCGCTCGGCGCGGGCTCTGCAATGTGTGGTCGCGCAACCCACCCGGAGCGCCTATGCGATCGTTTCGTCTGCTGGCCGTCTTGGTGCCGGTCACGTTGGTCCTCGGCGCGTGCGACGCGCTCACCGGCCCGTTCACCGATCCCGACGCGCCCACGAACCTGACGTACGAGCTGATCCCGAGCGGCGATCCGAACGTTCCGTTGGGCGTGATCCTGAGTTGGGACATTCCACGCAGCGGGCGCGCGAATTCGTTCAACGTGTACGGCCGCGATGGCGGCGCCGGTTGGCAGCTCCGAGCCACGACGACGTCGCCGACCTTTTACGACGCGGGCGTTCCCGAATCGCAGTACTACGTGGCGACCGTCGACGAAAATGGGAATGAGCTCGCGCAGTCGCCGGTGTTGACGATCGACCTTTCGTCGCGGCTGCCGGCGCCGAACGGGCTCACGTCGATCTCGCTCAATACGGCGATTCAACTTCTCTGGAACGACAACGCCGTCACCGCGTCGAACGGGACGTTCGATCACTATCGCGTCTATTCGACGCCCTATGACGATTCGCGCGGCGTGTGCATGACGAGCTGGGTGGTCGAGGGCACGACGGTGTCGGACGGTTTTCTCGCCGGCAATCTTCCCAACGGCCAATCGCGCTGCTTCGCGGTGAGCGCCGTGACGCGCGACGGCCACGAGAGCGAATGGAGCGGCGCGCGTCTCGACACGCCGCGGTTCGATGCGCGAAATGCGCTCGTCTACTCGACGGTCGCGCGCACCGACAGCTCGGGCTTCGTCTTCCTCGACGACACGACCCATCGCATGGGCGTCGTGACGCGTTCGGCGCGGACTGATCTCGACTTCAGGCTCGAGCGGCATGCCGATGGTACGCTGTGGATCACACCGGTCCGCGCCGCGTCGACCGTCGTGCTCTACTCGGCCGCGCCCGTGGCCGATCTGACGTCGGTCGATCGGGCACCGTCGTCGGGTTACACCGCGCAGAGCCTGCAGGCCGTCCCGGGACTTGCCTACGTGTTCCGTCTCCAGAATGCGGATGGCGTCCACTTCGCAGCGCTGCGGGTGGCGTTTGTGACGAACGAGTCTGCGGTCTTCGACTGGTCGTATCAGAGCGCGCCGGGGAATGTAGAGCTCTCGCGACGGTGACCGTCGCGGGGCGCAGGGGCGCACTTGAATTGTCCAAGTGCCCCCCTGACATTCCCGCACATGATGAACGAAGTCGTGCTCGACGGGAATTCGCTCACGCTGGAACAGGTCACGGCCGTCGCGCGCGACCGGGTGCAGGTGTCCATGGCGCCGGCGGCGCGCCAACGCGCGCGTGCGACGCGCCGGGTGGTGGAAGGGCTCGTCGACCGGCGGGCCGTGGCCTACGGCGTCACGACCGGGTTCGGGAAGCTCTCCGACGTCGCGATTCCGCCGGATCGCCTCGCCGAGCTGCAGCAGAATCTCGTGCGCAGCCACGCGGTCGGTGTGGGCGATCTGCTGCCCGAGCGTGAGGTGCGCGCGATGATGCTGCTGCGCGCGAACGTGATCACGAAGGGCTATTCCGGCGCGCGACCGGAGCTGGCCGATCTGCTGCTCGGCATGTTGAACGCCGGCCTCTGGCCGCCGATTCCGGAGCAGGGAAGCGTCGGCGCGAGCGGGGACCTGGCGCCGCTGGCGCATCTCGCGCTCGCGGTGATCGGCGAGGGGACACTCACTTGCGGCGATCGCGTCGGCCCCGCGGCCGACATGCTGCGGACGTCGGGGCTCGCGCCGGTGTCCCTTCAGTCGAAGGAAGGACTGACGCTGATCAACGGGACGCAGGCGCACACCGCGATCGCGTCGCTCGCTCTCGTCGACG
>DATNAT010000115.1:0-5488 GCA_035572355.1 Gemmatimonadaceae bacterium | reverse complement strand
CTGGTGGAGATCGAGTGGAAGTGAAGGTCCGGTTGAATAGAGCAGTGCTCTTTAGCGTTTCTCGATGTGATTCTCTTGCGCGTTCACGGCTTGCCATTGTGCATCGCGCCGCGCAAAGACATCGGTGAATGCCGTGCGATCGACCTTCCCGTTGGCGTCCGTCGCCCGAACGATGCCCGTCGCGATGCCGATGTCGCCGTAGAGGCGCACGGTGAGCGCCTCGAACGCGTAGTGCCTGCCCGGCGGCGGTTTGTACTTCACGGCGTAGTGGATGTGCTGCGCCTTGGTGAGAAAGTCGCCGGTCGGCACCACGTGCACGAAGTCCGGCGCCAAGATCTGCTCGAGCGTCGCCGAGTCGTGCTCGGCGGCGAGCCAGCGACCCTCGAGCGCGACGAGCGCGGTGCTGTCGGCCTTTGGCCGAGACTGAGCGATCAGGCGCGCCTGAACCGGGGCGGCGAGGAGGGCCGCGGCGGCGAGGAAGGTCACCCGTGTCGGTTGGGATAGCATGATCTTGACAGTATTGCCATGAGGCTTGACGCGGGACTCGCGCGGCTCAAGTCTTGGTGCCCGTCCGATGGTGTCGATTTTCCCCACTCCCGTTCGTCGTTTAGGCAGAAGACCACCCGAGACCACGAACCGACGCCGCCGGCGTTCCTAACCAGAGCCACCTATGTCTTTGTCCGACATTCGTTTCGCCCTTCGAAGCCTCGCCCGCGCCCCCGGCTTTGCCATCGCCGTCATCCTCACGCTCGGCCTCGGCATCGGCGCCAACACGGCGATTTTCAGCGTCGTGCGCGGCGTGCTCTTGAAGCCGCTGCCCAATCGCAACGGCGACCGGCTCATGTACCTGCGCCAGTCGATCAATGGCCCGGGCGGAGAGAACATCGACTTTTCGGTGCCCGAGATCAACGACATCCGAACGGGCGCCAAGGCCTTTTCGGGCATCGCCGAATACTCGCAGCTCGACCTGACGCTCCAGGGCGACAAGGAGGCCAGCCGCATCACCGTGGGTCTCGTCACCGGCAACTACTTCAAAGTGATGGGCCTGACGACGATCATGGGCCGCGAGCTCAACGACAGCGATGACGGCACGGCGGTCGAGCCGGTGATGGAGTTGACGCACGACTTCTGGGTGAATCGGTTCGGCGCCGACAAGAGTGTCGTCGGCCGCAAGATCATCGTCGAAGGGAAGCCGGTGACAATCGTCGGCGTGATTCAGGAGGCGCCGTTCTTTCCGGGCAAGTTCGACGCGATCATGAACATGGTGATCAGCCCGCACCACACGAGCGCGTTGATGGTGCAGGGGCGGACGCATCGCATGACGGAGATGATCGCACGCCTCGCGCCGGGAGCGACGGTGGATGAAGCGCGCGCCGAGGTGAAGACCGTTCGCCAGCGCGTGCAGCACGAGTATCCGGACGCGTACGATCCAGGCTCCGGCTACAAGGTGGCGGTGATTCCCTACAAGGAAGTGCTGGGCGAGAAGGCCCGGCTCACGCTCTGGCTATTGATGGGCGCGGCGGCGTTCGTGCTCATCATCTCGAGCGCCAACGTGGCGAATCTGACGCTGATGCGCGGCGTGCGCCGCGAGCACGAGCTGGTCGTCCGCGCGGCACTCGGCGCCGGCACCGGGCGGCTCCGCAAGCTGCTGCTCACCGAGAATCTGCTGCTCGCGCTGATGGGGGCTGCGGTCGGCGTGGTGTTCGCGTTGGCCGGCGTGAGACTTCTCGTATCGCTCGCCGCGCGCTACTCGCCGCGGGCGAGCGAGATCGGGCTGGACGGCGGCGTGCTCGCGTTCACGCTCGGCATCACCGTCGCCGTGGCGCTGTTGCTGTCGTACATCGGCGCGCTTCCGAAAGAAGGAAAGCTGGGCGCCTGGATCTCGTCGGGCGCCAACCGCATGAGCTCGGGCTCACGCGGTCAGCGGCTCCAGCGCGGGCTCGTCGTCGCGCAGGTGGCGGTGTCGGTCATCCTGCTCACCGGCGCGGGGCTGCTCACGCGCACCATGCTCCGACTCTCCGAAGTGGACACCGGGCTCAAGACGGAGAACGTATTGAGCATGGAGATCCCGATGAGCTACGGCACGCGCACCGATGCCGATGCGCGCGCGCTGTACGACCGGATGAAGCTCGAGGTCGGCGCCATTCCGGGGGTGACGTCGGTCGGCGTCGGCTCGACGATGCCGCTGCGCGCGACGCAGTTCCAGCTCGATGTGAAGGTCGACGGGCGGCAACTCGCGACGGGCGAAGCGGTGCCGCACGCCGAGGGGCGGTCGGCGGACGCGAACTACTTCCGAGCCGGCGGCATCCCGCTCTTGCAGGGGCGCGAGTTCGCGACGACCGATCAACCGGGCTCGCAGCTCGTCGTCATCCTCAATCAGACGGCGGCGAAGAAGCTCTTCCCGGACAAGAACCCGATCGGCCAGCGCATCGCGTGGACGGGCGACGTGCTGCGTTTCATCGGCGTCGACAGCTCGTGGCGCACGGTGGTCGGTGTCGTCGGCGACACGAAGGACGGAGGACTCGACGCCGAAGCGCGGAACGTGGTGTTCGTGCCGTTCACGCAGCAGCCCGTCTTCTTCGGCGGTGGCCTCGTGATCCGCGCGCAGTCGAATCCCGCGTCGCTCATTCCGGCCGCGACGCGCCTCGTGCGGGGCATCGTGCCGCACGACCCGATTCAGCACGTGGAAACGGTGGCTGACATCAAGGGCGAGAGCGTCGCGCCGCGGCGGCTGAACGCCGCGCTGGTGTCGTCGTTCGGCGGGCTGGCGGTGATCATCGCCGCGGTCGGCATCGCCGGCGTGCTCGCATTCTCGGTGAGCTCGCGCACCAACGAGATCGGTATCCGGATGAGCCTCGGCGCCGACTCGGGCCGCGTGCAGCGGATGATCCTGTGGGAGGGCGGGGTGCTGCTCATCGCCGGGCTCGTGATCGGCGTCGGCGGTGCGTACTTCGCAACGCGGCTCTTTCGAGGACTGTTATTCGGCGTCGCGCCGCACGATCCGATCACGCTGGCGATCGTCGCGGCGGTGATGGGGCTGGTGGGCGTGGTCGCCTGCTGGATGCCGGCGCTGCGCGCGGCGCGGATCGATCCGGCGGTGGCGATTCGGCGGCAGTAGACTCGCCCTGGTTGACATTCTACCAGACGGACCATAGTCTGGTAGAATGCCGACCAAAGCCCCTCGCTCCGACCTGCTGCAGGGCACACTCGACCTGCTCATCCTCCGCATCCTCGCGCTGGGGCCCCATCACGGCCACGGCATCTCGCTCGCCATTCAGGCACGCTCCGGGGCGACGCTGCTGGTCGATCACGGATCTCTCTACCCGGCGCTGCAACGCCTCGAGGACCGCGACTGGATCAAGGGCGCGTGGGGCACGTCGGTGAACAATCGCCGCGCGCGCTTCTATTCGCTCACGCCGGCGGGGCGCAAGCAGTTTGCCGCCGAGGAGAGTCGGTGGAACCGGCTCGTCGAATCGATCGCGCGGGTCATGGCGCCGGAGAAAGCATGAAGCCGGACAAGCGCGACCAGGAAGATTTCGAGGCGGAGATCCGGTCGCACCTCGAGATGGAAGCCGACCGACTCCGCGCGCTCGGCGTGGCCGACACCGAGGTCGAGAGTCGGGCTCGCCGCAACTTCGGCAACGTCGGCGCCGCACACGACCGCTTTCACGACGCGCGGCGCTGGGCGTGGGCGCGCGAGCTCGGCGCCGACTTTCGGTTCGCGGCGCGCACGCTCCGTCGCGCCCGCGGCTACAGCGCCGCCGTCGTCCTCACGCTCGCGCTGGCGATTGGCGCCAATGCCGGTGTGTTCACGATCGTCGACGCGGTGCTTCTGCGGCCCCTTCCATATCCACAGTCGGACCGCATCGTCTCGCTGTCGCGCTCGGAGGATGGCGTCGACGGCCATGTGCTCGACGACGCGACCTTCCGCGCGCTGGCCGCCGGCGGGGCTCGGTCGCTCGAATCGGTCGCCGCCTCGTTCGGGCTCGAGTCGATCGTCAACACGCCGAGTGGTCCGATGCGCGTCGACGGGGCGCAGGTGACGCCGAAATACTTCGACGTGTACGGCTACAAACCGTTCCGCGGCCGCACGTTCACGAACGACGAAACGGAGAAGGGTGGCGCGGCGGTCGTCGTGTTGAGCGAGCAGCTGTGGCGCGAACGCTTCGGCGCCGACGCGGCGATTCTTGGTAAGAGTATCGTGATCGACGACCGGCCCTATAGTGTCATCGGGGTCATGCCGGCGGCGATCACCACGGCGAAGCGCAACCAGTTCTGGACGCCGCGCGACGTCGCGCCCCGCAGGCCGGGTAGCATGTTCTTTTACACGGTTGTCGGCCGCATGCGTGCCGGCGCGCGAATCGAAACCGTGCGCGCCGAGGTGTCGGCGGTCGTCAAGCGCGTGCAGAGTGAGGCGTCGGCGCCGTTTCGCGACCGGCGCGCGATCGGCGCGGTCGTGATGACGCTGCATGAGCGGCGGTTCGGTGACAGTCGCAAGGCGCTCGTCCTGCTCTGGATCACAGCCGGGCTGCTGCTCCTCGTCGCCTGCGCGAATCTGGCGAATCTCTCGCTCGCCCGCGCGGCGAAGCGCCAGCGCGAGTTCGCGCTCCGGCTCATACTCGGCGCAGGCCGGGGGCGCATCGCGCGCTTCGTGCTGTGCGAGTGTCTCATCCTTTCCGCGGCCGGGGGAGGACTCGGTGTCGCGCTCGCCGCTGCGTCGGTCGGGACGTTTGCACGGATCGCACCGGGCTCCGTGGCGAACCTCGAACGGGTTCACGTCGACGGGATGGCGCTCGCATTCACCTTCGGCATCATCGTGGCGACGGCGATGCTGTTCGGGCTCGTACCGGCGCTGCGGGCAGCGAACGGCGACACGCGTGCGATCGGAAGCGCGCGACTGGCTGGGAGCCGCCGCGAGCGCGGTCTGCGCGCAGCGCTCATCGTCGGCCAGCTGGCGACGGCGCTCGTCCTGATGACGTGCGCGGCACTCGTCACGAAGACGCTCATTCACGTTACCGCGATCGACGTCGGCTTCGATCCGGACCAACTCGTCGCGATCCGCCCGACGCTCGCCATGTCGCGGTACACCGATGCGCGGGCGGGCGTGTTCTACGATCAGCTGGTCGCTCGACTTCGTCACGATCCCATGGTGAGCGACGTCGCGCTCGTCAACGCCCCGCCGCTCGGCGGTGTGCGGGAGAGCTTCAGTCTCGTAGACCCTGTGAGCGGGGACGGTACGAAGGTCGATGTTGCCGCGGGGGATCCGGACTACCTCCGCACGATCCGTGGGCGAATGGTCGAAGGGCGGTGGTTCAACGCCAATGACAAACCGGGTGCAACGAACGTCGCCGTCATCAATGAAGCGTTCGCCCGCGCACGCTGGCCCGGCGTTTCGCCCATCGGGGAGAGGATCAACCTCGACGGCGAAAAGACCGTCGTGGGCGTGGTACATGACATTCGTCAGCGCGGACTCGAGGAGGCGCCGACG
>DATNAT010000114.1:0-24126 GCA_035572355.1 Gemmatimonadaceae bacterium | reverse complement strand
GCGTGCAGATACGTCTCCAGCCAGCCTTGGACCTCGCTCCACCAGAGGCGTTGGTTTTGCGGCTTGCCGATCCAGTGCCCTTCGTCGGGGAAGATGACCAACCGGCTCGGCACGTTCATCCGCTGGAGCGCCGTGAACATGGCGAGATCCTCTGTATAGGGAACTCTAAAGTCGAGCTCCCCGCCCGTGACGAGCGTCGGCGTCTTGAAGTTCTTCACGAACAGGTGCGGCGAGAACTTTCGATACTCCGTGGTCATCGCCGTCGGATTCCAGTACGGACCGCCGTACTCCCAATCCGGAAACCAGAGCTCTTCCGTCGCCAGCGACATGTTCTCGAGATTGAACGGCCCGGCGTGCGACACCAGCGCCTTGAAGCGGTCGGTGTGGCCGGCGATCCAGTCCACCATGTAGCCGCCGAACGATCCGCCGGCAGCGCCAAGTGAGCTCTTGTCGATCCACGGATTGGCGGCGAGCGCGGCGTCGAGGCCTTTCATGAGGTCGGTGTAGACTTTGCCGCCCCAGTCCTTGGAGATCTGATCGACGAACTTCTGACCGTAGCCGAATGAGCCGCGCGGATTGATCACGACGAGGGCGGCGCCCGTCGCGGCGAACAGCTGATAATTCCAGCGGCTGTGCCACTGGTCGAGCCATTCTCCCTGCGGTCCGCCGTGAATGAGGAGAATCCCCGCATACTTCCGCCCGGGGCGCCAATTGGGCGGCTTGATGACAAAACCCTGAACCTTGGTGCCGCCGGCGCCGGCGAACCAGAAGTCCTCGGCCGGGTTGAGCGAGAGCTGCGAGATGAGGGCGTCGTTCTCGTGCGTGAGTGCACGGACCTGCGGTGCATTCGCGCCTGCGAGGTCCGTCACGTAGACCTCGGCGGGGAACTCCGTCGCGTCGCGCAGCCAGACGACCGTGCGGCCGTTGCCGGCAAGCGCGAACGCGGCGTTGTTGTGATCGCCGATGAGGAGCTTGGGCGCGAGCGGTTTGAGCAGACTCGCGCCGGCGGTACCCTGCTCGAATTCAGCGCGATACAGCTTCGTGCGGCCTTCGTCGACCGTCTGCACGTAGATCGCGCTCATGTCCGGCGCCCAGAAGTAGGCGTCGGCGTTGCGGTCCCAGTTTGGCAGCAGCTCGCGGCTCGTATGCGCGTTCCGATCGTACACCATGAGTCGCTGGCGGTCCGACTCGAAGCCGGCGCGCGCTTGCGACGCATAAGCGATGAACCTCCCGTCCGGCGAATAGACCGGATTGGCGTCGCCGCCCTTGTTCGCGACGGTGATCACCGTGGGCGTACCGCCGGCCGACGGTACGATGTACACGTTGAGATCAGTCGAGATCGCGTTGTTGCGCCCCTGATCTTTCGCCGTGTACGCGACCTCGCGGCCGTCGGGCGACCAGGCGTAGCCTTCGCTCCCGCCGAATGGACCGGGTGGTACGTCGTACCGTGCGCCGGGGTTGAGATCTTTCGGCGCGCTGCCGTCGATCGGAACGACGAAGAGGTGCGATCGTGTGCCATCGTCCCACGCCGTCCAGTGGCGGAAGAGCAGTTGATCGGCCACGTGCGCCTTCACCTTGCTGTCGGCCGCGGCATTCGACTTGGCGGCGTCGCAGGCGTCGCTCGCGCACTCCGGATAGACGGCGGACGTGATGAGGATTCGGTCGCCGCTCGGCGACCAGATCGGTCCCGTGGCGCCGCCGGTGAGGTGGGTCAGCTCGCGGCGCGGACTGCCGCTCGCGTCCGAAATCCAGAGCTGACCGTTGGCGATGTACGCGATGCGCTTGCCATCGGGCGACCACCGTGCCTCTGTGGCAAAGATGTCCGGCCCGTCGGCGCCGGGGAACGGTTGCGGCTGGCCGCCGTTGGTCGGCACGAGAAAGGTCTGGGCTGTCCGGGTGTTGCGGGCGACGTCAGCCGTGCGCACGGCATAGAGTACGAGCCGTCCGTCGGGCGAAGGCTGCGGATCGCTCACGACCCGCGTGGCGGCGAAGTCGTTGAAGGTGATGACACGCTTCTGCTGCGCGGTCGCGCCGATCGGAAGCGCGGCGATCGCCAGCACGCTCAGCGCGGTGCGGGAGAGTGTCCGACTCATGGGTGGTCGCCTGTGAGGGTGAATCGACGCTGAAGGTTACTGCGACGTCCGGCGATGGAGAACCGGGCGCAACGTTACATCCGGGTCGGGGTATGAATGACTCGAAGGGGATCAGGTCACGGTCCCCAGGTCTGCGTCCACGCTCCACGCAGGAGGGTTCATGTCGAAGTTCTGTTTTTCGGTGAGTGGTCCGGACTCTCGCCAGGCAGGAGTGGTGGAGAGTGAATCGTTCACGGCTGCCGTCGACGCGCTCGCCGAGCATGTCACGGTTCAGACCGGCGACGTGCTCGAGATTGGCGTGCTCGGCTTTCCGCCCGCGCACTTCGAATGCGTTGGCCGCATGAACGCCGGCCTCCCGCTCTGGATGCCGAGCGGGCTCAAGGCGGCGTAGCAGACGCATCGGCGACGAGCCCGGCCATCTCGAGGGCGTTCGTCGTGCCATAATTGGCATAGCAGTTATTAAACACGATGTGCAGCTGCTCGACCGCTTCGCCGAGCTCGAGGACGATCGACAACCAGTCCTCGAGCTCGGCGCGGTCGTACAGGTAGCGGTACTTCTCGGCGACCGTGGCCTCCCGCGCACCCCAGAGCTCGCTGCGCCGACCGTGCATCCGCACCACGCTGAGCCGCGGCGTGGTCACCGCGGCTACTCGGGGCATACTCGTCGGCGTACCCGGCGGCGTGTCGGCCACGACGTACGTCATGTCGTTGGCGCGGAGCTCGGCCCAAACTCGTTCCCGAATGCGCGGCGCGAGCCAGGCAGGATTCCGGAATTCCACGGCGATCGGCAGCGATCCGAGCCGTTCACGCGCGCGCGCGAACATCGCCGGTGTCGACCGGCTGGGCTTGATCCACGGCGCGAACTGGAGCAGCACGGCGCCGAGCTTCCCGGCGTCGTGCAGCGGCGTCACGGCATCGCGAAACAGGCGCCACACCTCGGCGCGGATTTCGACCGGCAGGTCCTTCGCGTAGACCCGCAGACCGACCGTCGGCGGCAGCAACTCGCGAACGGAGGCCGGCAGTCGCGCGACGTCGGTCGCATGACCGGTCATCAGCGCGTGCGCCTTGACGTCGAACACGAAGTCTGGCGGGGTGCGCTCGACCCAGCGTTCGGTCGTCGCACAGTCGGGGAGCGCGTAGAAGCCGGCGTCCGCCTCGACCATCGAGAAGCGCGTCGCGTAGTAGCGCAGCCGAGCTTCGGGTGTCGAGACGCGCGACGGATAGAAAACTCCACGTGCCGTGAGCGTGCGGTCGGTCCAGCCTGCGGTGCCTACGCGGACCAGCGCGCGGCCGACGCGCTGCGGCTGCACCGGTTCGGGCGCCGGTGCGCGGGCCGCCGCGGCCGCAGCGCCCGGATCGTGCTCCAACGTGCCATTGTCGGTTCCATTGGCCATGTTCAAACGTCGCCGTCGCCGCTGCTGTCCAATATGGGCTGCTCTGCCGGCGAAGACAGCCGGCGTTCGTCAATCAAATACCCCTCCTCTTGCCCGCGATGCCACTGCTCGATTCCATCGGCCGTGAAGTCCGGCACGCCGCGCGCGTCCTCGCGCGGTCGCCGGCCTTCACGATCATCGCCCTCGCCACGCTGACGATCGGCATCGCGGCCACGACGTCGATTTACACGGTACTCGACGCCGTGGTCCTGCGACCGCTCCCGTATCGCAACGCCGACCGTCTGGTCTCGGTGCTGCATCCGGCGACCGTTCCCGGCGACGGTGAGTCGAAATGGGGCCTGTCATCTGCGGGCTATTTCTACTTCAAGCAACAGAATCACTCGTTCGAAGATCTTGGCGGATACCAGACCGCCACCGAGACGGTGACCCGCGATGCGGGAGCTGAGAACGTGCGCGCCGGTTACGTCACGGCGTCGATCTTCAGCACGCTCGGGGCGCGCGCCGAGATCGGTCGCCTCATCACGCCGGCCGACGACCAGCCGGACAGCTCGCGGTACGTGGTACTGAGCTACGAGTACTGGAAGCGCGCGTTCGGCGGCGACCCGAACGTCGTCGGCAGCGTGTTGCCGATGAGCGACGGCGGCCGCCAGATCATTGGCGTCGCCGAGCCCGGCCTCACGCTTCCCAAACCGGGGCCGTTCGCGTCGACGGCCGATCTCGCCGGGTTCGGCGTCGACCTCTGGATTCCCGAAAAGCTCAATCCCAACGCGCGCCCGGTCAACTCGCATCAATATTCGGGGATAGGCCGCCTCAAGCCCGGCGTCACGCCGCAGGCGGCGCAGACCGAGCTCGCTCGACTGATGAAGGATTTTCCCGACCGCTTCCCAACGGCCTATTCGACGAACTTCATCAAGAAGTACAATTTCAGAATCAGCGTCATTCCGCTGCGCGACGAAGTGCTGGGGCCGGTCGTCGGCAAGGCGCTGTGGATCTTGTTCGGCGCCGTGGGGCTCGTCCTGTGCATCGCCTGTGCGAACGTGGCCAACCTGTTCCTCGTCCGCCTCGAGGCGCGCCGCCGCGACTCGGCGATTCGGAACGCCCTCGGCGCCTCGCGGCGGCAGCTGGCCGCGCACTACTTCGCCGAGAGCATGCTGCTCACGCTCGCCGCCGGCGTGGCCGGCATCATACTCGCGCGCATCGCGCTCGGTGCGCTGCTGGCGATCGCTCCGTCGAATCTTCCGCGCCTCTCGGGCGCCGGCCTCACCTGGGGCGACGTGGCGTTCGCGATCGGACTGTCGCTCGTCGCCGGGGCGGTGCTCGGCGCGATTCCGCTGCTGCGCCGCGGCGTGGACGTCGCGACGCTGCGCGATGGACGCGCGGCGACGGCCTCGCCGCGTCAGCGTGCCGCGCGCAACGCGCTCGTCGTGAGCCAGGTGGCCTTCGCGCTCGTTCTGCTCGCCGCGGCGGGACTGATGCTGCGCAGCTTCGCGAATCTGCGGCACGTGACGTCGGGCCTCGATCCACAGCGCGTGCTCACCTTCAACGTCAGTCTGCCGTATCTGGACTACAACAGCCGCGGCGCGGTGGCGGACTTCGATCAGCAGCTCGAGCAGCGAATCGCCGCGCTTCCGGGCGTTGCCAAGGTCGGCTCGGGCGGTGGCCTGCCACTGCAAGATTTCGGCGCGGGCTGCACGGGTGTCTGGCGCGAGACTCCGTTCGCGACTGACGAGAAACCGCCGTGCGTCGACACACCTGGCGCCCTTCCGGGCTACTTCGAGGCGCTCGGCATCCAGGTTCGCGGGCGGAGCTTCGATTGGAGCGACGTCCAGTCGATGCGCGAAACACCGGTGCGGCCGTCGACCGCGATCGTCACGCAAAAGCTCGCCGACCGTCTCTGGCCCAACCAGGATCCGATCGGGAAGGGCATCGGCATCGGCGATGCCGCACGCGGATTTTATCGCGTCGTCGGGGTCATTCCCGAGCTCCGCGCGCATGGCCTCGATCAGCCGCCGAGCGAGATGGTGTTCTGGCCGACGGCGAGCAGCGAGGCCGCGTTCGTCGTGAAGACGTCGCGCGCGGATCCCGTATCGCTGACCGGATCGATTCGCGCGCTGGTCAAGGAGATGAACCCGCGCGTTCCGATCACCAACGTGCGCACGATGCTCGAGATCTCGGACCGGTCGATGGCGCGAGCGTCGTTCATCATGACCCTCCTCGCGATCGCGGGCGCCATGGCGCTGCTATTGAGCGCGGTCGGCATCTACGGTGTGATCTCGTATCTCGTCTCGCAGCGGCGCGCCGAGATCGGCGTTCGCATGGTGCTCGGTGCGCGGCTGCCGCAGGTCGCCGGGCTGGTGCTCGGGCAATCGCTACGCCTGGCCGGTTTGGGTGTCGCCGTTGGACTCGTCGCGGCGCTCGCCGGCACGCGCCTCATGCGGTCGCTGCTCTACGACGTCAGCCCGACGGATCCGATCGTGCTCACATCGACGGTCGTGGTGCTGATCGCGATCGCAGCGCTGGCCAGTTTGGCGCCGATGCGGCGGGCGGCGAAAATCGATCCCGTCGAGGCGATGCGCGTGTAGTATTAGTGGGTCTTCGCCCACCCGCCCATGTCAGATCCGAGCGTCTCAGGCAGCGATCCCGCGGCGTCCAACTCTCCTCACAAGTCTCGCTGGCGTCCGGACCGGGACCTCGCGCTCGCGCTCGCGGCAGTGGTGCTCTCGGTCTGCGCGCTCGTCGTCTCGTTCGTTCAGACGACGGTTATGCGCGCACAACAGCAGGCGTCCGTATGGCCTCGCTTAACGGCGGATCTGTCCGTGAACCTGAGCCCCGACTCCCTCAAGCTCACGGTGCGAAACGCCGGCATTGGGCCGGCGCAGCTCGAGTGGGCACAGGCGACGCTGGATAGCAAGCCGCTCGCCAGTTGGACGGAGCTGATTTCCCGATCGGCCCCCGAGACCGCGCCGAACGACACGCGGGCATCGATCATTTGGAATAGTCTCACGGGCTCCGTGCTCGTGCCGGGCGAAGAGCGCATTGCCCTCCGTGCCACGGGTCAGCCGGCAAAGTGGGTGTACGACGCGGCGACTCGCGTTGGCTTGACGATGTGCTACTGCTCCGTGTTCGATCGCTGCTGGCAGCTGAACGATCGAAACCTGGGCGCATCGGTACCGACCGAGCGCGTAACACCCGTACCACGATGCTCGAGGCCGGCGTCGCCAGTTCTGTAATTCGACGCCGCCGGATCGCGCACCGACTAGCCTACTCCGCGCGCAACGCCGTGAGCGGATCCACGCGCGCGGCGCGGAGGGCTGGGACGGCGCTCGCGAGAGCGGCGACCGTGAGCAGCGTCAGCGCGACACCGCCAAACGTGAGTGGATCCGTCGGCGAAACACCGTAGAGGACGCCGCTCATGACGCGGGTGAGCGCGAACGACACGACGAGGCCGATGACGACTCCGATCGCCGCCAGTCGCACACCACGCACGACGACCATGCCGAGAACGCTCGTCGTGCGCGCGCCGAGCGCGATGCGTACGCCGATCTCGCGCGTACGCTGGGTGACCAGGTAGGCCAACACGCCGTAGATGCCGAGCGCACCGAGCACGAGTCCCATTGCGCCGAACAGGCCGAGAAGCACCGTGACGAGCCGCGGCCGCGCGACGGCTTCGCTCACGGCATCGTCCAGGGTGTAAGCGGCGGTGATCGTCTGCTGCGGATCGACCGACCGGATCGCGCCCTCGATGCGCGGAATCATCAGTGTCGGATCGCCCTGAGTTCGGACGACGAGATTCGTCCGCACGCGGAAGATCTGATACACGCTGGCGTAGATGCGCGGGACCGGCGCTTCGTCCACCGATTTCTGATGGACGTCGCCCACGACGCCGACGATCGCAAAGTGCGTCGTGTCGCCGAGTGTCATGGTCTGACCGACGGGGCTGCGCCCTGGAAAGTACTTGCGCGCGAGTGCCTCGTTCACGACGAGTACGGGCGGCGCATCCAATCGGTCGCTCGGCGACAGATCTCGGCCGGCCAAGATCGGAATGCCCATCGCGCCGAAGAAACCGTCGCTCGTGAACATGAGCGTCGCGACTGGCAGTTGATCGGGCTGCAGCGACTCCATTCCCGGCGGCGCGAAGCCGAGCGGCTCGCCGTCGCCGTGGAATGGGAGATCTCGAATCGCGCCGGCGGCGATCACCCCCGGCACGGCGCGGACGCGCTCGAGCATGGCGCGATAGGTCTCGCGCAACTCGGCGCTCGTCTGGTGGCGCGCCGAGGAGATGGAATAGTCGATCGCGACGCGATGGTCACGCGCGAAGCCAAGATCGACCTCGAGCATCTTCACGAAGCTCCGCGTCATCAACCCCGCGCCGACCACGAGCACCATCGCCAGCGCGACCTCCGACACGACGAGCGCGCCGCGCAGCCCGCCAGTTCCGGCCGTGCTGCCGCGCGTTCCCTCGCGCAGCGACGCTTGCAGCTGCGGCGACGCGGCTCGCAGCGCCGGCACGAGACCGAAGACCACGCCGCTCACGATCGCCGCGACCGCGGTGAATAAGACGACGGGGAGATCGAGCGACACTTCGCTCGCTCGCGGCAATTGGCCGCTCGATAGGCGGAGCAGCAGTGCGCCGCCAATCTTGGCGACGGCGAGGCCGAGCACTCCGCCAATCACCGCCAAGACGAGACTCTCGGTGAGCAGCTGCCGTACGATTCGTCCGCGCTCGGCGCCGAGAGCGACGCGGATCGCCAGCTCGCGTTCGCGGGCCGTGGCGCGCGCGAGCATGAGCCCGGCGAGATTGACCGCCGCGATCAGCAGCACGAAGCCCACCGCGCCAAGCAGGAGCAGCAGGCCGGCGCGCACGTTGCCGATCATCGAGTCGCGGAGCGGCGCGACGTCGGCCGCTCCAAGGTGCTTGTCCTCCGGATACTGCGTGGCGAGTCCGCGCGTCACCGAGTTGATGTCGGCGCTCGCTTGTGCGACGGTGACACCGGGGCGCATCCGCCCGACGATCTGGAGAATGCGAACCGGCCGAATGCGCGGAATGGCGTTATCGGGAATCGTCGAGTAAGGGATGTAGACGTCCACCTTCGGGGCCGGAAAGCGGAAGCTCGGGGGCATCACGCCGACGATCTCGTACGAGTCGTTGCCGATTCTGACGCGACGGCCGATCGCCGACTCGGACGCGCCGAACTCGCGACGCCAGAACGCGTCGGTCAACACGATCAGCCGATCGTTCGAGCCGCGCACCATCTCGTCGTCGCGCGGCACGCGGCCTCGGCTCGGCGAAACGTGGAGCGCGTTCCAGAAGCCCGGCGTCACGAACGCCGTCGACAGCCGCTGCGGCTCGCCGACACCCTCGAGGTCGGTACCGCTCATGCCCTCCGCGTAGAAGTAGCCGCCGATGTCGGTGAAGGCGTGCTGTCGGGCACGCCAGTCGTCGAGGTTGACCGCCGAGACGGTGCCGCGCTCGTGCCCGCCGTCCGACGTCTCGACCTGCCAGAGTCGAACGAGGCGATCGGGCGCCGGAAAGGGCAGCGGCCGGAGCAGCACACCGTTGACGACGCTGAAGATTGCGCCGTTCATGCCGATGGCGAGCGCGAGGGTGAGGATCGCGATGACGCTGAACGCTGGATTCTTGCGCAGGGTGCGGAGCGCGTAGCGCAGATCGTCGCGCGCGGCCGCGAGTCGTTCGGTGAATCGTCCCCGGGTCTGCTCGGCCATCGCTCTCCGCTCCGATCGTTTGGGTGACAGGTCAATCGTACGGTGAGACACCACGGCCGGTTGCAGGGTTGCGCCCGCCAGGAGCTACTTGAGGTAGTAGTCGATCGTCGAGACGACGCGCACGGTCTTCGCGATCTGGCTTTCTTCGGTGATGCCGGGAGCCTGGTCGCGCGGCAGAATCTCGAAGACGCCCTGGTTGGCCTGGCGAATGGCACCCAGGTCGCTGTGTGAATCGCGGGCGAACTGCTCGGCGGCTTCGCGGGCCCGCGCGGTGGCGTCGGCGATCATCGTCGGCTTGAGTGTATTCAAACCAGAGAATACGAACGTCGGGCCGCCGCCGGCCGGCCCGTACTCGTTGCCCGACGAGATGGCGACGCCCGTCGCCGCGAGCTCGCTCACCGCCTGGCTCGCCGCGAGGACCTGCTCCGGCCGGGTCGAGCGCACGATCATCGTCTGATGGATGACGTATCGGCTTCCCGGCCGCCGTTCGGCGTTGAACTGGTTGGCATTGGCATCGCTGACCGAGAAGCCGCTCAGCTGCACCTGGCTCGTATCGATGCCGTGCTTGGCGAGAAATTGACGGACGCCGGCCACGCTCGCCGCGAGCTTGGCGTTCGCGGCGGCGAGGTTGTCGTCGGCGCCGATGATGTGCAGCGGCCAGATCGCCAGATCCGCCTTGACCTCGCGCTCGGCGACGCCTTTCACCGTGACGAATCGCTCGGCGGTCCGGCCGCGCGCGAACCCGTTGCCGGCGAACAGTCCGCCGAGCGCGATGCCGACGGCAACGATCGCGGCGCTCCAGGTCGCGCGGTGGATGGTCATGCGCGCAGCGGTTCGTGGTCGGCGATTGCAGCGGCGGCGCGCACGAACGCGGCGACGAGCGGCGGCACGCGGCCGTCGAGCGCGGCGCGCTCCGGCTGGAACAACGTCGCGACGAAGAACGGGTGTTCGTCGAGCTCGATGCCGCGCACGTCTCCGACAATGTCCAACGCCGTCGCGCGCAGCGGACCACTCGTCAGCTCGGCGGCGAACGCGGGATTCAGTCCGTAGTTGCACCGATATTGTTCGGTGATCTCGAGAGCATCGTACGCCGCGGCGAGCCGCGAGCCCGGCTCGAGGCGAAGCGTCTCGCTCGCCTCGACGAGAGAGCAGGCGAGGGCGGCCACGACCGGGCGCGCCGCGTTCGGCGACGTTTCGGCGTGGTCGGCGTCAGCCCAGCCGAGCGCGGAGCGCGCGTGTTCGATCAGGGCATGTTGGAATCCAGCGCAGGTGCCGAGGAAGGGCAGGCCGCGCGTTCTCGCGAAGGTGATCGCGTGCAGTGCGCCGTCCATGCTTCGGTACGGGCTGGCCGGCACGACCCAGATCGCATCGAACTTGTCGAGCGGTGCGTCGCGGTCGATCGCGTCGGTGGCGATCCAGTCGAATGCGGCGCGCACACTCAGAGCCTCTGCGGCGAGCGCGATCGCTCGCGGAATGGCTCGATGCGCCGTGACCGACGCATCGTGGTCGCCGACGAGTCCGATTCGAATGCCTCTACGATCCACGTTTCACGATCCACGATCCACGCTTCACGACCCGCGTCAAACGTTCTTGATCTCTCCAATCAATCCGGTCAGCGACGCCTTCGCGTCGCCGAACAGCATGCTCGTCTTGCGATCGTAGAACAGTTCGTTCTCGATCCCCGCAAAGCCCGCGCTCATGCCTCGCTTGAGCACGATCACGCTCTTGGCATGATCCGCATTGAGAATCGGCATCCCATAAATCGGCGACGCCTTGTCGCTGCGCGCCGCCGGATTCACGACGTCGTTGGCGCCGATCACGAGCGCCACGTCCGCCCGGTCGAATTCGCCGTTGATCTCATCCATGTCATACAGCTTGTCGTACGGAACGTTCGCCTCGGCGAGCAGCACGTTCATGTGGCCGGGCATTCGGCCGGCGACCGGGTGCACGGCGAACTTCACTTCGCCGCCGCGCTTCTCGATCAGCTCGGCGAGCTCCCGAACGGCGTGCTGCGCCTGTGCCACCGCCATGCCGTAGCCCGGAATGATGATAACGAGTTGCGCGTACGCCAGCTGGATCGCCGCGTCCTCGACGCCGATCGAGCGCACGCTCATTCCGGCCGACGACTTGGCCCCGACCGCCTTCGGTTCGCTGCCGAACGCGCCAAACAGCACGTTGGTGAACGAACGGTTCATCGCCTTGCTCATCAACACGGAGAGAATGAACCCCGACGAACCGTCGAGTGAACCGCTGATGATCAGAATGACATTGCCGATCGCGAACCCCGTCGCGCACGACGCGAGCCCCGAGTACGAGTTGAGCAGCGCGACGACGACCGGCATGTCGGCACCGCCGATCGGCAGCACGAGCATCGTACCGAACAGCAGCGCCACTCCGATCATCGAGTAGAAGGCCCACTGCTGCGTCGGATCGGCGATCACCGTGATCAGCAGTGCGATGATGCCGAGGAACACCAGCCCATTCAGCAGATTCTGCCCTTTGTACGTGAGGGGCCGCGACGGCAGCCACTCCTGCAGCTTTCCGGCGGCGACGATCGTGCCGGCCACAGTGATGCAGCCGAGCATGATCTCGAAGCCGAGCGCCGTCATCGTGACGCGGTCGGGCGGCGTGCCGGCCGCCATGCGCGTGTAATACTCAGCCACGCCGACCAACGTCGCGGCGAGCGCGCTCAGGGTGAGTGAGAGCGCGATTCGCTGCGGCATCGCCGTCATCGGCACTCGCGTGCCCATCGGGTAGCCGATGATCACGCCGAGGATCAGACCGGCGATGATCCAGCGAAAGTCGACGATCGTGTGGTTGAGCAGGGTGCCGACGATGGCGAACAGCATGCCGACGCCGGCGAGCTGCATGCCGCGCCGTGCTTTGTCGGGCCGCGTGAGCATGCGCAGCCCGAGAATGAACATCACCGAGGCGGCGAGATAGCTGGCTTGTATGAAGAGATCGCGCATTTCGCTCGGTATCAGGCGCCGGACGGCGGCTGTTTGGCCGGCGGCTGCTTCGCCGGGCCGGTGTCTCGCTTGAACATCTTGAGCATGCGGTCGACGATGATGAATCCGCCGACGATGTTGCTCGTCGCCGCCACCACGGCGACGAAGCCGAGGGTGGTCGCCACGCGGTTCTGCGCCGCTCCGGCCGCGATCAGCGATCCGACGAGCGAGATGCCGGCGATCGCGTTGGTTGCCGCCATCAGCGGCGTATGGAGCAGGGGCGGCACTCGCGTGATCACCATGTAGCCGGTGAACGCGGCGAGCACGAAGACGTACAGCTCGAGCAGTTGTGAGCTCATGAACGCACCACCTTTCCGTCGTGGGTCATCAACATGGCGCCGGTGATCTCGTCGGCCGGGTCGAGCACGAGCGCGCCGTCTTTGACGAGATGCTTGAGGAGCTCGAAGATGTTGCGGCCGAACATCTGGCTCGCGTGAAAAGCCACGGTGCTCGGTACATTGAGCGGTGCGATGATCGTCACGTCATGTGCCTCGGTCGTCTCGCCGGGCTTGGCGAGGACGCAGTTGCCGCCCGTCTCGGCCGCGAGGTCGACGATCACCGAGCCGGCTCGCATTTTCGCCACCATCTCGGCGGTGATCAGCGTCGGCGCCGGCTTGCCGGGAATCTGCGCCGTGGTGACGACGAGATCCTGATCCTTGATGTGGTTGCCGATCGCGGCGAGGGTGCGCGCCCGTTCGTCCTGCGTCTGCGCGCGGGCGTAACCGCCCGCCGTCTGCGCTGATTCGTCGACGAGATCGTTGGCGACGAACGTGGCGCCGAGGCTCAACACCTGTTCGCGCGCCGCGGGGCGCACGTCGAAGCCCGACACGACTCCGCCGAGTCGCCGCGCGGTGGCGATCGCTTGCAAGCCGGCGACGCCGGCGCCGATCACGAACACCTTGGCCGGCGAGATATTGCCGGCGGCCGTGGTGAGCATCGGCAAGAACTTGCCGAGCGCCGAGGCGCCGATCAGCACCCCTTTGTAGCCGGACACCGTGCTCTGCGACGACAGCACGTCCATCGACTGCGCGCGCGTGATGCGCGGCACGAGCTCGAGCGCCAGACTGTCGATGCGGCGTCGGGCGAGCGCGTCGGTCAACCCGGCGCTGCGCCCCGGCTGCATGAGCGAGACCAGCGCCGTACCTTCGGCGATCGCCTCGATCTCCGACGGATTTGGCGGCTGTACTCTCGCGACGACCTGTGCGCCGCGCAGGGTCGATGCGACGTCGGGCGCGATCGTTGCGCCCGCCGCCTCGTAGGCGTCGTCGCGGAAGCCGGCGCGCAATCCTGCGCCGCGCTGCACGACGACCTCGACCTTCAGTTGTTTGATCAGTCGCGAGACACTGTCAGGCGCGAGCGCGACCCGCTGCTCGCGTGGAGCGGTTTCTGTTGGAACGCAGATTTTCATGCAGGTGCGATCAGGTGGCGCGCCGAACGTCTGTCCCCTGTTCATCGTAAATCGTCAACGCGCGCCGCTCGGCGAGTGCTGGGACTCGTTGATTCTACCGGGACCGGCGCGGCGCCGCAAAGTCTCGCGTGTTGCTCTCCCCGGCGCGCGCGCGGGCGGTGTATCTTGCTACCACGGCGTCGAACGGCGCCGGCTCTCCGCGCAGGGAACCGCCTTTGTAGAGCGCACCGTGCCTCACCCGAACGAGATCCGAATTCTCGGAATCGCGGGCAGTCTGCGGCGAGGATCGTTCAACCGCGGACTCCTGCGCGCCGCGCACGAGTTGGCTCCCCCCGGCATGCAGATCGAAACTTTCGACCGCCTCGGGGAGATTCCGGCATACAACGACGACGTCGAAGTCGCTGGGAAGCCGGAGCCGGTGCAGGCCCTGGTCGAGGCCGTGCGCGCCGCCGACGGTTTGCTCATCGTGACCCCGGAATACAACTACAGCATTCCAGGTGTGCTGAAGAACGCCATCGATTGGGTGTCTCGTCCACCGAAGACTACGCCCCTCAAGGGCAAACCGGCGGCGATCATGAGCGCGAGCATTGGCATCAGCGGCGGCATGCGCGCGCAGTATCATCTGCGGCAGGCGTTCGTCTTCACCGAGACACACGCCATGCTCAAGCCCGAGGTCATCATTCCGAAAGCCGCCGATCGATTCAATGCCGACGTCCGCCTGATCGACGAGTCGACCCGCGAGCTCGTTCGCGGCTTCCTCGTCGCGTTCGGCGAGTGGACGCGGCGCATGTCGGTCGTTGCGATAGTGCTCGTCGCGCTCGGCCTCGGCGCCTGCTCGCATGTGAAGCTGCGCAGTCCGATCGCCACCGGACCCGCCCTGGATGGACCGCCGCCGACCTTCGTCCAGACGACGTCGGACACGCGGACGATCCGCGTGATCGACGTCGCGCCCGGCCAGGCGAAGCCGGCGTTGTTCAAAGAGGCGAGCGATCTCCTCACGCAAAAGTTTTCGGTCGACGTGAGCGATCCCAAGGCCGGCTTCCTGATGACGCCGTGGCAGTCGAACTTCATGCGCGGCGGCGTTCCGGACCTGCACTATCGGACGCGCGTCATCATTCGATTCATCGGCGACGACTGGAAGCAGGTCTCGGTGCGGGCCGAAGCGAACTGGCAGCACGCGGACGAGTGGGACATCGGGCTCGATTCCAAGTTGCTCGACGATGTGGCGAACGAGCTGGCGGCGAGGGTGGGGAAGAAATAGAGGTGTGAGGTATGAGGTATGAGGTGTGAGCGTTTCCACGCTGGGTTTCGGCCGCGCGGACGCTACGGCTGCCAAGGGAAATCGGACGGCGGATGTCAGATATCCGATTTCGGTCCCGGCGTGAATGCGGCGGAGCTCCGCGTCAGCCTCACGTCGTCACGCCTGGTCGGATGTCGCCCGTCGGTTGGCAGTCGTCCGATTTCTCATTGCGGCCGAACTGGACGCGGCGCTCGATACTCGCATGGCAAACGCCGAAGCCGCGTGTTGAAACGCTACCGATTCGACGAGGACTTCAACTCTCTAATTGCCCATCGTCCAGCCTTCCGCTCGAGCGTAGCGTTGAAGGGGAATGAGGCCGAGCGCTTTTGTTTCCCGGTGTCGTAGTAGTCGATCCGAAGCTCGAATGAGACTTCCGCGTGGTCAGTGTGGACGTTGGAGGCGACGTACACAGGGGTGACGCGCAGCGAGCTGTCCTGCCGAAAGACACTGGCCAACGATTCGCGCGGGTGGTCAGGGAGCGACGGATAGTCGTGCACCAACTTCGCCGAATCCGCCGCCGCGACCGTGTTCGCGAATTGCTGAATCGGAACGTGTGTCGACACCGTGTCGGTTGTCACCCGTTTTTCGGCGGCGGCGACCAGGGAGTCGCGCTTCAGCAGAATCGCCGAATCCGCCTTCGTGGGCACGTGAACCCCCGGGCTGACCGGCGCGCGCGCGCCGAGCCGCGTGGTCAGGCTCTCCGAGGTGCCGGCCAGGCTCGCCGTGCCTGGCGAACTGTCCGGCGGCACGAGCGCGCTCGGTGGAAGATCGGCGCGCCGCAATGACCAGAAAAAGACCGTGCCGACGAGCAGCCCGACGCCGACTGCCCCCGTGGTGAAGCCCCGAGGGCTGCCCCCTCGCTGACGCGGCATTGGCAGCGTCGGACGGAGTGTCGGATCGCTCACTCGATCGCTGTTCGCGGCATGCATCGACATGCGCGGCGTGGGACGCTGTGCCGTGATCACCTTCGGATCCCAGCCGCCAAGGGCGAGCGCGGGATCGAGCGCCTCGCGCGCTTCCGCCGCCGTCGCCAGCCGATCGCTCGGCGAACGCGCCAGCATGTGCACGATCAACGTGTCCAACCGCCGCGGCAGATTGGGCACGATCTCGCGAATGTGCGGCGGCGGTTCGTGCAGCCGGCGCCGGATCATCTGCTCGCGCGACTCGGCCTCGAATGCCGGTTTGCCGGTGAGCATCTGATAGAGGATGCAACCCAGGCTATAAATGTCGGAGCGCGCATCGAGCGGATCGCCGAGCAGCTGCTCGGGGCTCATGAACTCCGGCGTTCCGATGACGAGACCGCTGCGAGTCAATGAATCCTGCGGCGTCTCCGACACCGCCTTGGCGATGCCGAAGTCGACGATCTTCGGGATCTCCTTGCCTGACCGGTTTCGCGCGACAATCACATTGTCCGGCTTGAGATCCCGATGCACGATGCCGAGCTCGTGGGCGGCGGCCAGTCCGTCGGCGATCTGCCGCGCGATCTCGATCGCGCGGCGCGGCTCGAGCGCGCCACTCGCCTCGAGGATCGTCGACAGCGACTCGCCGTCGACGTACTCCATCACGAGGTAGACGATCTTGTCCGATTCGCCGTAGTCGAAAACCGCGGCGACGTTGGGATGAAGAATGCGCGCCGCGCTCGATGCTTCGCGCGCGAAGCGCTGCGACGACTCCGTGTCGTTGACCAGCGACGGGTTCATCACCTTGATCGCGCACTGCCGATTCATCTTCACGTGCTCGGCGAGATACACGCGTCCCATGCCGCCTTCCCCGAGCAGCGCGAGCACCAGATACCGTTCGGCGATGACGCGGCCAACCAGCGGATCGCCGCCGGACTTGGGGCGAAGCGGAGAGCCGTCTTTCGGACAGAACCGGTCCCCCGTCTCGTACTCGCCGCCGCACTGGGGGCAGACTTTGGCGACGGCAACGGCCTCGTCCGCTGTCGGCGTCGGCTGCTGCGCGAGGAGGCCCGAACCGAGTCCGTTGTGCAGCAGCCTCGCCTCCACCTCGCCGCTGGTGCGCGGGGCGGGCCGTTGGTCAGGCGGCGTGTCGCTTGCCACCGCGTCCGGAGACGTGGTGGTGGCCGGATTCTCGGAGTCTCGTTCGTCGCTGCCTGACATGGTCGTAAAGTGCGCTCCGCAACTCGGCCTGGGTACCCCTGTGACGCCACCTTAGGCCCGATCGAATGGTCCCGATCCTGCGCCCAGGTCGGCCACTATGGCTTCATCCGGTTTGACAACTGAACGTCGAACGACGCGCAAGTACCCGATCGGTGTCGAGCTCCTACGCCGTTCCGGCAGCCCTGTGCGCGCGCATGCACGCGTTTGGGCGCCCCGGTGCCGTTCCGTCGAGCTCGTTATCGAAGACGATCCGAGCGGCCGATCCGATTCGCCGCTCGAGCCCGAAGGAAACGGCTACTTCTCCGGCGACGTTGCAAACGTCGATGCAGGAACACGCTACAGGTTCCGGCTAGACGGCAAGGCCGCATATCCCGATCCTGCATCCCGCTTTCAGCCCGAAGGACCGCACGGGCCGTCGATGTTGATCGATCCGGCACGCTATGCCTGGGGGGACTCCGGTTGGCCAGGCGTTTCGATCGCCGGACAGGTCATCTACGAGCTCCATATCGGTACCTTCACGCCCGCTGGAACGTTCCGCGCCGCCCTCGAGCGCCTGCCGGACATCGTCGACCTCGGCGCGACGGTGCTCGAGATCATGCCGCTGGCGGATTTTCCCGGGCGCTTCGGCTGGGGATACGACGGCGTCAACTTTTTCGCGCCGTCGCGGCTGTATGGCACGCCCGACGACCTGCGCGCGCTCGTCGACGCGGCCCATCGCCTCGAGCTTGGCGTGTTGCTCGATGTCGTCTTCAACCACTTCGGGCCGGACGGCAACTACTTCACGCACTTCGGGCCCTACACGCGCTCCGAGCCGAGCGAATGGGGCGACGCACCGAACTACGACGGGCCGGAGGCCGGCCCGGTCCGTGAGTATTTTCTAACAAACGCGCGCTATTGGGTCGAAGAGTTCCATTTCGACGGGCTGCGGCTCGACGCGACGCAGGCGATCGCCGACCGCTCCTCGCCGCACGTCATCGCCGAGCTGGCGATGGCGGCGCGCGCCGGCGCTGGCGGACGGGCCACGATCGTCGTCGGCGAGAACGAGCCGCAGGAGGCGAAGCTCGCTCGGCCGCGCGACGCCGGCGGTTACGGGCTCGACGCACTCTGGAACGACGACTTCCACCACAGCGCGCGCGTGGCTGCCACGGGGCGCAACGAGGCCTACTTCGACGGGTACCGCGGCACGGCGCAGGAGCTCGTGTCGGCGGTGAAGCACGGGTTCCTCTACCAGGGAGAGTGGTACCGGTGGCAGCATCAATCGCGCGGCACGCCGGCGTTCGATCTGCCCCAGTCGAGCTTCATCACCTTCATCACCAATCACGACCAGCTAGCCAACAGCGCGGCCGGCCGGCGGCTCCACGACGAGACGAGCCGGGGCAAGCTCCGGGCGCTCACCGCGCTGCTGCTTCTCGCGCCCCAGACGCCGCTGCTCTTTCAGGGGCAGGAGTTCGAGGCGTCGAGCCCGTTCCTCTATTTCGCCGATCACGCCGGCGAGCTGGCTGCCGCGGTGCGCGAGGGGCGGAAAAAGTTCCTCTCGCAATTCCCGAGCATCGCCACCGCGACCGGCGGGCCGACGCTCGACGATCCGGGCGACTCGTGGACGTTCGTGCGCTGCAAGCTCGATTGGTCGGAGCGCGAACGAAACCGGCAGCCGCTCGACCTGCACCGCGACCTCCTGCGCCTTCGCCGTGACGACCCGGTGCTCCGCGCGCAGCGGCGGCGCGCCGTCGATGGTGCCGTGTTGGGCGAGCATGCGTTCGTGCTGCGCTTCTTCGGCGGCGACGAGGGCGACCGATTGCTCGTCGTCAACCTCGGCCCGCGGTTGCACGCCGAGCCGATCGCCGAGCCGCTCGTCGGTACGGCGAAGGACCAACGTTGGTCGGTCGTTCTTTCGACCGAGTCGCCGCGCTACGGCGGATGGGGCACCCCGCCGCTGTTCACGACCGACGACGGGTGGCGCATCCCCGCCGAATGCGCCGTGTTCCTCACTCTCACCGATGCTTCAATCGATGCCGCGCCGACTACTCGATAGGCTCGTTCGGCCGCTCGAGCTCCCCGACGATCCGAACGAGCGCACCCAGCGCCTGCTCGACACCGAGTGGCTCGTCACCAACGGCCTTGGCGGCTATGCATCGTCGACTCTGGCCGGCGTGATCACTCGCCGGTATCACGGCATTCTCGTCGCCGCGCTCGCCAATCCGCTCGGCCGCACGGTGATGTTGAATCACCTCGGCGAGTCGCTCGTGCGCGGCGACCGCTCGACGCTGCTCAACAGCGAGCGTCGAGTCGGCGGACGGCTCGACCCGGCGATCGCCGCGGTGGTGAAGAGCGTTCGACTCGACGGCGGCCTACCGGTGTGGGAGTATGCGTGGGAGGGCGTACGTCTCGAGAAGCGCGTGTTCATGCCTCACCGGCAGAACACCGTGCACGTGACGTATCGGCTCCTCGACGGTTCGGAGGACGCGATGTTGCGGCTCCAGCCCGCGGTGCACTTTCGCGGGTACGAGGATCCAGTCGCCACCGATCACGCGTCGCCGTCCACGGCGCGCTACAGCATCGCGCTGTCGAACGGCATTCAGGTGTTGTCGGCCGAGAACGGCTATCCGCCGCTCCGGTTGTACTTCGACGGCGCGCCGGACCATCGGTTCGTAGCGAACGAGGAGCTGACGAGCGAATTCGTCTATCCCGTCGAGGAGAGCCGCGGCTACGAGTTCCGCGGCTCGCTCTGGCGCCCCGGGAATTTCGAGCTCGATCTGCACGCGAACGCCTGCGTCACGCTCATTGCGTCGGTCGAGCGCGAAGAGGTGATGCTCGCGCTCTCGCCGGACGACGTGGCGGGCTGCGAGCACGAGCGCCGGCGCCGGCTCGTCTACTCGGCGGTGCCGCAGGCGCAGGATCATGTCGGCGCCGAGCTCGTGCTCGCCGCCGACCAATTCCTGATCACGCCGGTCGGCCGCGTCGCCGACGCGACGCGCGCCGCGGCGCTCGGCCACGACGTGCGGACGGTGATTGCCGGCTACCACTGGTTCACCGATTGGGGGCGTGACACGATGATCAGCCTCGAGGGGCTGGCGTTGGCCACGGGCCGCGAGCGCGACGCGGCGTTCATCCTCCGCACCTTCGCGCACTACGTGCAGGACGGGCTCATCCCCAACATGTTCCCCGACGGGAGCAACGACGGCCGGTACAACACGGCCGACGCGAGCCTCTGGTACTTTCACGCCGTCGAGCGGTATGTGCGCCGCTCCGCCGATCAGGTGACGTTGATGCATCTCCTGCCGGTGATGATCGACATCGTGGAGCATCACGTGCGCGGCACGAAGTTCGGCATCTGCGTCGATCCCAAGGACGGGCTGCTGCACCAGGGCGCCGAGGGGTATCAGCTGACCTGGATGGACGCCAAGGTCGACGACTGGGTGGTGACGCCGCGGCGGGGCAAGGCGGTCGAGATCAACGCGCTCTGGTACAACGCGCTGCGCCTGCTCGAGGGCTGGCTTGAGGAGGTCCGCGGCGACGGGGCCGGCGCGGCGATGGGGGCGCGGGCCGATCGCGTGTATGAATCATTCAATAAGCGTTTCTGGATGGCCGATCGCGGCTACCTCTATGACGTCGTGGACGGGGAGCAGGGCGACAGCGCGCTCTGCCGGCCGAACCAGATCTTCGCCATCTCGCTCGACCATCCGGTACTCGAGCGGGCGCGCTGGGACGCGGTGCTCGACGTCGTGCGCGAGCGGCTGCTCACCCCGGTCGGCCTGCGCTCGCTGGCGCCGGGCGAGCCGGAGTACAAAGAACGCTATTTCGGCGATCTGCGGTCGCGCGACGCGGCGTACCACCAGGGCACGGTCTGGGCGTGGTTGATCGGCCCATGGATCGACGCCTGGCTCAAGGTGCACACCGGCGATCGAGCCGGCGCGCGGCGCTTTCTCGAGGGATGCATCGGCGCCCTCGGCTCGTTCGGCCTCGGCACGATCGGCGAGATCTTCGACGCGGCGCCCCCGTACACGCCCCGCGGCTGCATCGCGCAGGCGTGGAGCGTGGCGGAAGTGCTGCGCTGCTGGGTGAAGACCGCACCCGAACCGGCGCCCGAAACCGCGAACGCCGCCGAAACGGTCGCCGACAGCGCGGCGACGACCGCTTCAGCGGCGACGGCCGCTACTTGAGCTGCCGGTGCAGCTGGCGGCGATCCTGACGAATGTCGCGCCGGTCGGACGCGATGTCGCGCTGATCGCGACGCGTGTCGACTTGGTCGCTGTGGAGGTCGCGCAAGTCGCGGCGCGCTTCTCCGTACTCGCCCTGGCGCACGTCCTGTCGCACGTCGCGCTTGTCGGAGCGAATGTCGCGCTGGTCCGAGTTGACCTCGCGCCGGTCGCGCACGATGTCGCGATGGTCCTGCCGGACGTCGCGGATCTCGCGCCGCTCGCGTCTCGTGATCGGACTCGACGCCGGGGCGCTCTGCGCCTGCGCCACTCCACCCGCCGCCGCCACCAACACCGCTCCGACCACCGCCGCTCTCAGGCTTCTCATACGACCCTCCTCATTGAGTCTCGACCACCGCTCGACTGGTCGATCACCGTCGCGGCGCCCACCGCCGCATTCACCGAGGGTGACGCCGCCCGCCGATCGTTGTTAAGAGACCCGAATGCGCGTGACGCGTGTCACACCGTTACCAGGCGTTTCGCGCCCGCAGCCGAGTGATGTGCGCCACGTGGTGCAGCGAGTGCCACTGGTACATCGCGAGCACGTGGTCGAGCGTCATCTCGCCGTTCTCCGAATGCATGAGCGTCCGCGCGAAATCGGCCGGCGTCATGGCGCGCCACAGTCGCACCCATCGTTCGTGCAGCGCGCCGAGCAGCGCAAGCGAGGCCTCGATCGGCGTCGTCCGCGAATCTTCGAGTTGGGCCCACGCCTGCTCGTCGTACGCTTTGATATGAGGATTGTCTTCAGTGAGCGCGAGCTTGGTGCGGACGTACGCGTTCACGTGGCTGTCCGGCACATGGTGCACCACCTGCCGCACGGTCCAACCGTCGGGGCGATAGGGCGTGTCGAGCTGTTGCTGATCCAAGCCCGTTACGGCGGCGCGCATGTGGCCGGGTGCCGCGGCGATCGTATCGATCGCCGTGCGCCGTTGTTCGGGTGAAAGCGTGCGCACGACTTGAAACCGGCCGACGGGATAGCGAAGGTCATCCATGGGATTTGTGGGCGGACGGTGGACGCGGGATCACATCAGCGGAGTGCACGATGGCGGGTCAGGCTGAACTTTCGGGACCGGACTTGGGCGCCGGCGTCGATGCGGAAAGTCTACAGCCGGGGGGAAAGCTCCTCGGCCACGCGAACGGTGAAGCGGTCCTGCTGGCCCGCATCGGCGACGACTACGTCGCGATTGGTGCGAGCTGCACACATTACGGCGGTCCGCTCGCCGAAGGTGTGATCGACGGCGACACGGTTCGGTGTCCCTGGCACCACGCCTGTTTCAGCCTCCGCACCGGCGAAGCGCTGCGTGCGCCCGCTCTGTCGCCGGTCGCTTGCTGGAAAGTCGAACGGCACGGCGCGAAAGTCGTCGTCGCCGGCAAAGTCGAGCGCGATCCCCTGGCGCCGGTTGCCGGGCGCTCGCTCGCCAGCACGGTGAAGTCGGTCGTGATCGTCGGTGCCGGCGCCGCCGGTAGCGCCGCGGCCGAGATGCTGCGCCGCTCCGGTCACCGCGGCACGATCACCATCGTCGACGCCGACGCGGGCTCTCCGTACGATCGGCCAAACCTGTCGAAGGACTATCTTGCCGGCAACGCGCCGGAAGAATGGATTCCGCTTCGCCCCGACGGCTTCTACGCCGAGCACAAGATCGACATCGTGCGCGGCCGTGCGACGAACGTCGACACCAAAGCGCGCACGGTCGAGATCGAAGGCCGCGCGCCGCTCGTCTACGACGCGCTCCTGCTCGCCACGGGCGCCGAGCCGATTCGTCTCAAGGTGCCGGGCGGCGATCAGTCGCACGTGCACTTTCTGCGAACGCTCGACGACAGCCGTTCGATCATCGCCGCGGCCAAGAACGCGAAACATGCCGTCGTGATCGGCGCCAGCTTCATCGGCCTCGAAGTGGCCGCGTCGCTGCGGGCGCGCAGCATCGACGTGCACGTCGCCGCGCCCGAGACGCTGCCTTTGTCGCGCGTGCTCGGCGACCACCTCGGCGCGTTCATCAAGTCGCTGCACGAGGAGAAGGGCGTCGTGTTCCACCTCGGGCGCACCGCCAAGCAGGTCGAGCGCGACGCGGTGGTGCTGGACGACGGCGCACGCGTCGCGGCGGACCTCGTCGTGTTCGGCGTGGGTGTGCGTCCGCGACTCGACCTCGCCGAACGTGCGGGGCTCAAGGTCGACAAGGGCGTGATGGTGAACGAGTATCTCGAGACGAGCGCGCCGGGCGTGTACGCGGCCGGCGACATCGCGAAGTGGCCCGATCCGCATTCGGGGCAGTCGATCCGCGTCGAGCACTGGGTGGTGGCGCAGCGGCAGGGGCAGGCGGCGGCGCGCAACATCCTCGGTGCGAGAGAAAAATTCACCCAGGTGCCGTTCTTCTGGAGCGCCCATTACGACGTGAGCATCAACTACATCGGCCACGCCGAGCAGTGGGACAGGGTGTCGGTGGATGGCGACGCGGCCAAGCGCGACGTGGCGGTCCGCTTCGAGGGCGGCGGAAAGCTCCTGGCGTTGGCGACATTGTGGCGGGATGAGGAGAGTTTGAAGACGGAGATCGCGATGGAGCGGGGAAGCCCGCGGTAGCGGTCGCCGCGCGGCGAACCGGTCTTCCCCTTGCCAAACCAAGGGTAGCGTGGCATCGTATCGCGCATGGACGATGTAGAGCTCAACATCCTGCGCGAGAGTCTCGACCTCCTCATTCTCAAGTCGCTGATGTGGGGGCCGAAGCACGGCTACGCGATCGCGGAGTGGATCGAACGGGCCACGCGGACGGTGCTGGACGTCGATGAAGGAACGCTCTATCCCGCGCTGCATCGGCTGGCGCGGCGGCGCTTGGTCGAGACCGAGTGGGGGCTGTCCGAGAACAATCGGCGCGCGAAATACTACGCCAT